>NZ_JBGGWB010000001.1:697000-1045500 GCF_041321155.1 Sphingomonas sp. IW22
GTTGTCCGGCCCCGAATAACCGATGCCTGACTGTCCGCCATGGTCGCCGAACGTACCGATTTCCTTGTTGCCGTCTTTGTTGTCGGTATTCGGATTGGGATACGCACCACCGTTGGATTCAGTTGATCGCTCTTTTTTAGCGCCGATACCTGTCGGGTTGCCACGCTTTGTAACGTCGCCACCGCCGTCCGCTTGCATAGGGGTCTTTTTCAACATGCTGGTTTCCAATCTCGTCTACCTCTCCAACGCATCGAGCGGCAAAAAGACCATATTCTTTTGGTGCTTCAAAATCGGCATGAACTCATGAAGTCAGGAAACTTGTGCGCTGCGGAATTGTTAAGGCGGAATGATAACGGAATTAGATGCAGCCCATCGCCCGCAGCAAAATAAACCTGCGTTAAATTGGCGCGATAAGGCTCTGGATAATATTGGTACAATTGCCGGTGTGGCCGGCGCGGCTGCGCTGGTTGGCAGCTTCATCTTCAACCGGGCAAGCAAACGCCGTGCGGAACTGGCGACGCCGCCCGCAGGCTCATTCGTCGAGGTCGATGGCGTACGCCTCCATTATGTCGCGCGAGGTAGCGGCCCGACGGTGGTCCTGCTACACGGCAACGGTGTAACCTTGCAGGATTTTGAAGCGAGCGGCGTGCTCGGCCTCGCGTCCAGGCAATATCGGGTTATTGCCTTCGATCGTCCGGGCTTCGGTTACAGCGACCGCCCCCGAACCACGGTCTGGTCACCAACGGCCCAAGCGCGCCTGATTGCGAAAGCGCTAAAGGAACTAGGCGAAGGCCCTGCGGTTGTCGTCGGACACAGCTGGGGTACGCTGGTCGCACTGGCCATGGCGCTGGAAGAGCCGGCGGCGGTTTCTGGTCTGTTGCTGCTATCAGGCTATTACTATGGAACAGCGCGGCCGGACGTATGGCCGCTGTCGACACCCGCCATTCCGGTGCTGGGCGACGTGATGGTAAATACCGTTTCGCCACTTGCTGGCCGGGTGATCGCCCCGGCTGCGATCAAGGCCAGCTTCTCGCCGGCCCCCGTGCCGAAAAAGTTCGCAAGCGTTCCGCTGGCTCTGATGCTGCGCCCTTCACAGGTTCGCGCAACCGCCGCAGATACTGCAATGATGGTCCCGGCGGCGATCGAGATCAGCAGGCGCTATGACAAGCTGGCCGTACCGTTGATCGTGATGGCGGGCGAAGGTGACCTCATTGCCCATACCAACAAGCATGCCGAGCGTTTCGCGCGCGACGTACCAGCGGCGGAACTGCGCATGGTTCCAGGACAGGGCCACCTGTTCCACTACGCTGTCCCGGAACAGGTCGTTGTCGCGATCGGCGACCTTGCCAAGCGTGCAGGCGTATAGGGCGAGCGACCGCGCGAACGACCCGTCGCATTCGTGCCGAGGATCGGAATTGGTTTTCCCTCAATAGGTTGGCGCAGAACAACCAATTGCCTCCGGGCGCCTCCGATCGGGAACGATGTGCCGCGCGGTTCGCTTCAGCTAAGGCCGCTGAGGCTCGAGGATTTCCGACATGTTTATGCACAACAAGCGGTTGCAATATACCGTGCGCGTTTCCGAGCCCAATCCGGTGCTCGCTTCCCTCATGCTGGAGCAGTTCGGCGGCGCCGATGGCGAACTGGCGGCTGCGATGCGTTACTTCACGCAAGGATTGGGTGAAGTGGATCCGGGGCGGAAGGATCTTCTGCTCGACATCGCGACCGAAGAGCTGAGCCATCTCGAAGTCATCGGCTCGATCGTCGCGATGCTGAACAAGGGTGCAAAGGCCCAGTTGGCGGAAGCCGCGATGACCGAGGCCGAGCTTTACCTCTCGATGACGGCGGGCGGCAACAGCCATACCCAGTCGCTTCTCTACGGTGGCGGCCCTTCGCTCACCAACTCGTCCGGCGTGCCATGGACGGCGGCTTATGTGGACAGCCGCGGCGACCCCAGCTGTGACCTGCGTTCGAACATCGCGGCGGAATCGCGAGCGAAAATCGTCTATGAACGGCTGATCAACATCACCGACGATCCGGGCATCAAGGACGCACTCGGCTTCCTGATGACGCGCGAGGTCGCGCATCAGAAGTCGTTCGAAAAGGCGCTCTACGCGATCGAGAACAACTTCCCGTCCGGCAAACTGCCCGGGATTGAGAAGTACGCGAATGTCTATGTGAACACCTCTCAGGGTGCAGGCGACGAAACGGGCCCATGGAACAGCGGCGATCAGTGGGAACGGATCGACGACCTTGAGCAGACAATGCCGATTGACGGCGGCGACGGTACCGCAACAGTCGCATTGGCCAAGCCGGATCAGGCCGCCGCTGACAAGCTGGCCATACGAACCGCCTCTGACCCGGCCAGCAACCCGGAAACGGGCGTCGACCTGGGCGCCGGGCCGGGCGCCGGGCTGATCACGGGGGCGGATCTGGGCGGCGCTCAGAACGTCACCGACGCAGCGGAAATGGCGAAGGCGCTCTGACATATGGGAACGCCCGGCTCCCGTGCGGCGCCGGGCGTTACCGGAACGGAATGCGTAATGATTGGTCCCGTTTCGCCGTGCCGGTCGTTCAATCGGGGACGGCATGGCGTCCCTTTCCGACCGCCGCGGCCCGCTGCAAATTTGAGGTAAGCTGACCATGCCCATGACCTCTCGCATCGCCATTGTTGGCGCCGGACACGTCGGCGCAACGGTCGCCTATGCCCTGATGCTGCGCGGGCTTTTCGCGGAAATCGTGCTGATCGACCAATCGCCCGCACATGCAGAAGCCGAAGCGACCGATATCGCGGATGCCAACGCCATGGCGCCACCGGTCCGCATCTGGTCCGGCGATTACCGGGACGCCGGTGATGCCGACATCCTCGTCGTCACTGCAGGCGCAACGCCCAAGGAGGGTGAGGCCCGAACCGCCGTCGCCGGACGGAGCGCGGCAATCGTTCGCGACTGCATCAGGAAAGCGATGGACGCAGGCTTTGACGGGGTGATCGTCGTCGCCTCGAACCCTGCGGACGCGATGGCTCAGGTCGCGCAAGCGGCGTCCGGCCTGCCGCCGGAACGCGTACTTGGGACCGGCACGCTCCTCGACAGCAACCGCTTTCGAAAACGGATCGCAGACCGGCTGGGTGTCGCGCCCGGTGCGGTTGCGGCCATGGTGTTGGGCGAACATGGCGATAGCGAGGTCGTCGCCTACTCCACCGTCCGCATCGGCGGCATGAATCTGGACGCCTATCTCGACGAACAGGCCTTTGACCGGGCGGGTGCGGCGCACGATGTCATACGCGCCGGTTACACCGTCAGCGAGGGCAAGGGCTATACGTCCTTCGGCGTCGCATCGGCCATCTTGCGCATCTGCGAAGCGATTCACCGCGACGAACGCGTGGTGCTTCCCGTGTCGTCCCTGCTGGCCGGGCAATATGGCATTGACGGCGTCTATTTGAGTTTGCCTTGCCTGATCGGGTCGGCGGGAATCCTGCGGGTGCTGACGCCCGAACTAACCGACGAAGAACAGACCGCGCTTTCGGCATCAGCCGACGTCCTTCGCGAAACCCTGCGTCAGACGGAAGAGGATCTGTAACGCTGGCAGCTTTTGCGGTTGGTCCGATCCAACGCCCGCGCCGATTGCGCAACACTCGACCATTGCACTTGTCACGTGGCGCCCTGCCCTCTCCTGCCGTCGCGACCACAAAAATCGCGGCGGGGTGAAGTCGGTTCGCGATGACCGTAGTTCTTCGGTATCCAAGCTTACGCGACGGTTCCATTTGTCGCGTATTCGAGCTTCATGTTCTCCTCACTTATAAAGCGCAACTATGCGTTCGGCGCCGTCATCGGCCTCGCAATAATGACGCTCGCGGGCGTGCTGCTTTATGCGGTTGAGGTGAACCGGTCGGGAATGCGATGGTTGGACCATTCGGCGACGGTGTTGAAAACCGCAGGCGACGTGCCCGCAATCATCTACAAGGCCGAGGCCGGATCGCGAGGATTCGCCCTGACGCAAGATCCCAGGTTTGTAAGCGAATTCGACGACCACGTTGCCGCAGCAAACCGACAGGCCGCACGCCTCGTAACGCTGACTGCGGACAACCCTTCACAGCAAGGCGCAGCGAGTGCGCTACGTGACAGCGTTGCCACCCACTTGCGTGATCTGAGCGAAACTGTCGGATTGGCCCGCGTGAATGAGTTCGAGCGCGCGCGGGAAGTCATCGCCGACGGCGACGGACTGAGCCGCCTGGAAACCGTCAGCTCGGCGGCCGAGCGGTTCATCGCGGAGGAGCGCCGTCTTCAAAACGAGCGCATTCTCGCTGTCGAACGCCAGCTGCGCACGACGACGCGCGTCGTTATCGTCGGCGTGATCGCGGTCTTGCTGATCATACTTTATATCACGATCCTCTCGGCGCGGCGTATCCGACGGCCGATCAGCGTGATTTCTGAAACGATGGCAGCGCTGGCAGGTGGGTCGAGCGAGGCGCGTATCACCAGCGAACTGGGGTCGATCGAATTCGACCAAGTCGCGGCCGGCTACAACCGGATGGCCGACGACTTGTCGCATGCGGTTGCCGAACAACGTGCTGGTGCGAAGAATCTGCAGGAAGCGAACACCGCCCTTCAGCAAAATACCGCCGAGCTGCAGGAACGCGGCGAGATTATCGAACTGCTGGGCAGCATGGCGCATCGAATGCAGGCTGCTCGGACAGACGAAGAACTGGCTGCCGTTCTCAAGGTTTTCGTGCCGCGCGTTCTGCCTGACCTGCCGGGCGTGCTCTATGCCCATAACAACTCACGCAACTTGCTGGTGCCGATTGCGACCTGGGGAGGCATTTGCATTGACGCCGCGGGTTTTGCACCTGACCAGTGCTGGGCGCTGCGCCGGGGGCAGAGCCACAGCGTGGGTGAGCCGGGGTCGGACATCCTGTGCACACATGTGGAAGGCGAGGCTTCCGACTATCACTGCGAACCGTTGCTGGCCGCAGGTGAGGTCATCGGCGTCTTCTATCTGCGCGGCGACGTCACACCCAAGCGACGATTCAGCCTGACCGTGCTGAGCGAGAACATCGCGTCGGCTCTGGTCAATCATCGCCTGCAGCGCGGTCTGCGGGAACAAACGATCCGCGATCCGCTGACCGCCCTGTTCAATCGCCGATACATGGAAGAAACCCTGGCGCTTGAAATCGCCCGCGCCGCACGTTCGTCTCAACCGCTCAGTGTGATCATGTGCGATGTCGACCATTTCAAGCGCTTCAATGACGAATTCGGCCATGAAGCGGGGGATGCCGTGCTGAGCGCGGTGGCGGCGGAAATGGTTTCCCGGTTTCGGGACGGAGATGTCGTCTGCCGTTACGGCGGTGAGGAATTCACGATCATCGCCCCGGGGACGGCGGTGCAGCAATTGGCGGCGCGGGCGGAAATCGTGCGCAAGGCGATTTCCGCCCTGCACATCCGCAACGGTGGCCGATCGCTTGGCGCGACATCCATGTCCTTCGGCGTCGCCAGCTGGTCGCCATTGATGGATCGCGAGGGCGCGGCACTCATCAAGGCGGCCGATGCCGCCCTATACCGTGCAAAGCGTGAAGGTCGAAACCGCGTGATCATCGACGGCGCGCCTGATGCGCAAACCGGAGAGATTGTCGACGGCCGATCTGGCGCCAATAATATCGGGTCGGGTAGCGTTTAACTATGGAGTAATATCATAAGTTATCTATCGATCATTTGACGTGCGTTTAATCATGCCCTCTTATAGCGATATCCGGGTTCGGTTGTTCGCGTTTGCAGGAAAGTCATGGCGTGATCGGTCCATTTGAAGTTCAACCGCTTGGCGATCCGACCGACGTGGACTTGACTTCGTTTTCAGAAAATGCGCCAGCCGGCGAACTAGTCGATGTTTCACAAGGGCTTAGGGAAGTTCAACTAAACGCCGTCTTCAGCCGCGCCGGTGTTGGCATCCTCCACCGCGATCTACAGCTGCGTGTCCTTCTGGTGAACGACGCGTACCGGAACCTGGTGGGGCGATCGGCCGAGGAGCTGAACGGCCTTCATTTTGAACAATTCACGCACCCCGATGACCGCGAGCGGTCTAAGCAGAAGCACGCGGAACGACTCGCGCTTGGCAAGCCGTTCAAGATCGAAAAGCGATATGTCCGACCGGATGGCTCCTCCGTCTGGTGTCTGGTGAATGTGTCCTTCATCCTGAACAAGGAAGGACAACCTGAATCCACCATCGTGATCGCAACCGACATTACGGAGCGCCGCGCCGCTCAGGAAGAGCTCCGCCAGAGTGAGGAGCGATTCAGGCTGGCGGCACAGGCTGCGAATCTTGGCATATGGGATTACGACGCTGTTGCGGGCCGCAGTCAATGGTCAGCCGAGCTGAAACGGATGGTCGGGCTGGCCGAAGACGTTGTGCCGGACATTTCCACCGCGCTGTCACTTGTGGTGCCGGAGGACCGGCACCTCCTGGAAGGACTTGTCCACGCCGCCCGCGCCGGCGACACCCAGGCTCGTTTCGAGACGATGGTTCGCGTTCGCCGTGCCGACGATGGTTCGGAACGGTGGATGCAAACATCGGGCTGGCGGCTCCATGCGTCTTCGGGTCGGCTGACCCGTGTGCTGGTGACGATCCGCGACGTGACCGAAGAGCACTTGGCGCAGGATAACATCCGCTGGATCGCTACACACGACGCGCTGACGCAAATCCTCAATCGGTTCGCATTCACCGAACAGCTTGAAACGGCTATCACCCGTGCGCGGGGCAACCATGGCCTGGCGCTGGTGCTGCTCGACGTCGATCGCCTCAAGGAAGTGAATGACACCATCGGCCATGATGCCGGGGATGCATTGCTCAAGACCTTCACGAGCAGACTCAAGGACGCTTTTGGGCCGAGCGCCACACTGGGCCGACTGGGCGGCGACGAATTCGCCGTGCTTCTCGAACGGATCCCGCGCCAAGGATTGCCGGAACTGATCGCGCGGGCGCTGGACACGCTGCGCGAACCGTTCGAGCATGATGGCCATTCCTGCGATACCCAGGCCACGGCGGGCGTTTCCGTCTATCCGTGCGACGGGGCGGACGCGGACGATTTGCTCAAGACCGCCGATATTGCACTTTACGTTGGCAAAGCGACCAAGCGCGGTGAGCTTTCAATGTTCGAGGCGTCGATGCGCGCTGGCGTCCAGCGACGGGTCTCGATGCTCAACGTTGCCCGAATGGTCGGCAGGGAGAGGCGCGTCGTTCCCCATCACCAGCCGCAGATATCACTCGCCACCGGTGCGATTGCCGGTTTCGAGGCGTTGCTGAGATGGCGGCACGACACGTTGGGCATGCAGGGCCCTGACACGATCTGGGCCGCGTTCGACGACCTTAGACTGGCGTCGTTGCTCAGCGACCGGATGATTTCGAAGGTCGCGGACGATGTGCACAAGTGGTTGGACCAGGGGCTTGATCCAGGCCGGATCGCAATCAACCTGTCCCCCGCCGAGTTTCGCGATGAGCGCCTTGCAACGCGCATCCTGGAGCCGTTCAAGCAACGCGGCGTGCCATATCGTCATATCGAGGTCGAAATCACGGAGACCGTGTTGCTGGGGCGCGACAGCGAGAAGGTCGCTGCCACGCTGTCGGCATTTCACGATCAGGGCATCTCGATTGCGTTGGACGATTTCGGCACCGGTTTCGCATCGCTGACCCATCTTAAGATGTTCCCGGTCGACGTGATCAAAATCGATCGCAGCTTCGTTGCGAAAATGTGCGAACAGCCGGAAGATGCAGCGATCGTTGATACGATCATTAACCTAGCCCAGCGCCTGAATATAAAAGTCGTGGCGGAAGGCGTCGAAAACACTGAGCAGGCAGACTATTTGATCGCCCGCGGATGCAACTTCGCCCAGGGTTATCTATATGGCCGCCCGGCCGTGACAGAGATTACGACCGCACTGCTTCAGAAAACTTCGTAGGCCCTCAATAGCGATTGCCCCGGTCCACAGGGCGCTTTTCGAATAGCTTCGGTTTGCGGCTTGGAAACGCCGGGGCGCCGCGAAAGCCAGGACGAAGATCGCGGGTCTCGTGCGGTCGGATGGTCCATGTGGTAAGGGCTGCGGTCCGGCTGCGCTGGCGTTCGACTTGCCTATCGGGACCGTATACGCGCCTTCCATCAGCGGCTAAGGGATTTCTCCTAAGGCTATCTCTTTACCGACAGTCCGTTTGGTCAACGGGATTTCGAACAAGCGTCGCGGTTCGCAAACTGTGCGTTGACAGAGCCCGCCGATGCGCCTCGGAACGGCAGACGTCCTGCCAGCGCCGCACCACGCCGAAAACAGGGTCACGCCGCAGCCGCGGAGGGCCGGTCACGGCGTGCCCGAATCTGCGCGCTTCAGCCACGCATTGTGCCATCTGGGGCCAACTTGACCGTCCGACCGTCTGCCGCCGCAGCGTAGATCGCCTCGATCAGCCTCAGGTCGCGCAAACCCATCTCTCCCGGCGTCCGGATGGCGGCATTGTCACGTACCGCGTCCGCAAAGTGATCGAGCTGTCGGGCGAACTGAACGCTTGGATCACCCGGCGTGAATTCGCGGTCATCACGCCCCTCCAGCCGCATTTTCTGGCCTGAATAGCTGGTCGCAGGGTCCATGATCAGCGCCCCGGTCGTTCCGCGTACATGCGCGAAATTGGTGCCCGCTGAATCATATGACGTCACCAGTTGCGCCACCGCGCCCGACGGGAAGCGCCATTGTGACGCCACGTGTGCGAAAATCTCTGCAAAGCGCGGATCGCCGGTTGGACGAAACGTCGTGGCGCTGATGCTCTCCGGCATTTCGCCGGTCAGGTAGAGCGCGGATTGAAGGCCGTAGATCCCGTAGTCTTCAAGCGGGCCGCCGCCCGCCAGTGCGCGGCTGGTCCGCCAATTCTGGCTGGGGCTGGTCGGCCCCATGCGATACGACTGTTCGGTCCGCACGAGCCGAATATCGCCCGCCGCCTTCTGCTGCATCAGCTTCATGGCTTCGAGATTATAAGGCTCGAAGTGAGAGCGATACGCGATCATCAGCTTGCGCTTTGCCCGTTGGCCGGCCGCGATCATCCGTGCGCATTCGGCGCTGGAAAGCGCCATCGGCTTTTCGCACAGCACATGCTTGCGCGCCGCGAATGCCCGCGTCACCCATTCGGCGTGAAGGCCGGTTGGCAGTACGATATACACCGCGTCGATCCGGTCGTCCGACGCGATCTTCGCAAAATCCTCATAGGAATAACGCGCGTCCGCCGGCACGCCATATGCGTCACCCACGCGCGTCAGCTTGTTCGGATTGCCCGATACGATCGCTGCAATATGCGCCCGTTCCGCTTGATCGAACCTGGGCATCATCTGGTTCAGGGCATACCCGCCCAACCCGACGATCGCGAAGCCGACGCTGTCCGGACGCTTGCGCTTTGGCGCGACTGTCGGAAGCTTCACACCGTCCGGCAGGGGCTGGCCCTTCACGGTCGCGCCGCCTGACTGAAGCAATGCCGCGGCAGGGCTCGCTGCCATGGCGAGCGACGCAGTAGCCACCCCGCCCCCCGCTTCGATGAAGGTTCGCCGGGTCATGCCATTGCCGATCATCGATTATCTCCCGTTAGGCCTGCCGCACTCCTAGCGCCTTTTTGCAGAATGTTCGATCCTTTCAGAACGAACAGCCGATACGCCCAAAGACGAGTGACGATTGTTCAATTTGCGTACAATTTGTTCGTGAGGACGAAAATCATCATCCCCTCATGATGGCGCCGACACTGAATCGGTTTCCCGAAAGGGAACATTCTCGATTACAAAAGGGTCCCGGTCGCAAAATACCGTCGATCTTCAAAAAGATTCCGGTGGTGTTGCTGTCAGCGGCGGTTAAAAGCCCGTCAACCCAAATTAATATCGAGAGTTACCCCCGTGCAATCTGCTGAACGCCGTCTCAACGCCATCGTTAATAATACAACGATGGCGATCTTCCTGATGGATGAGCACCAGCACTGCATCTTCATGAATCAGGCGGCCGAGGAACTGACCGGATACAAGCTGGAGGAGACGCTCGGCCGCCCGTTGCACGATGTCGTCCACCACCAGCGGCCGGACGGCAGCCATTACCCGCTTGAGGAATGCCCGATCGACCAGGCTTTCCCCGAACGCGACCGCATGCAGGGCGAGGAAGTGTTCGTTCACAAGGACGGGCATTTCTACCCCGTGGCGTTCACCGCGTCCCCGATCCCCGACGACGACGGCAATCCGGTCGGCACCATCATCGAAGTGCGCGACATGACGGAGGAAAAGGCCCGCAAGGCGGCGCTGGCGGAAAGTGAAAGCCGGTTCCGTAACATGGCGGATCACGCGCCCGTCATGATGTGGGTAACCGACCCGACCGGCTATTGCCTCCATCTCAATCGCCAATGGTATGAGTTCACCGGCCAGACGGAGGCAGAGGCGGAAGGGTTCGGATGGCTTGAGGCCACGCACCCGGATGATCGCAAGGCGGCGGAAGAGGTGTTTCTTCGCGCAAATGCTGAGCGGGCCCCGTTTCGGCTGGAATATAGGTTGCGGCACGTATCGGGCGCCTATCGCTGGGCGATTGACGCGGCCAGCCCGCGCTTTGGCGAAAATGGCGAGTATCTCGGCTATGTCGGCTCCGTCATCGACATTCACGACCGTCGCCAGTCTGAGGAGCGGCTGAACCGCAACGAGGAGCAGCTTCGGCTCGCCACCGACATGGCCGAAATCGGGCTGTGGGACTTCGACGTCGAAAGCGATACCCTGTTCTGGCAGCCGCGGGTCAAAGCGATGTTCGGCGTCTCTGACGATGCGGCCTACTCCATCGCCGACTTCTACGCCGGATTGCATCCCGACGATTTCGACGCCACTGCAGAAGCCTTCGCTGACGCGCTGAACCCTGCCAAGCGCAGCCTGTACGACGTCGAATATCGAACCGTGGGCAAGGAAGATGGCGTCATCCGCTGGGTTGCGGCCAAGGGGCGCGCCATCTTCGACCATGCAGGCAATTGCCGCCGGGTGCTCGGCACCGCGATCGACATCACCGACCGCAAGCGCGACGAGCAGATGCTGAAGGACATAAACGCCACGCTCGAACAGCGGGTTGCCGATGAAATCGCGCGCCGCGACAATGCGGAGGAAGCCCTTCGTCAGGCGCAGAAGATGGAGGCCGTGGGCCAGTTGACCGGCGGCATCGCGCATGATTTCAATAATCTGCTGACGGTCGTGACTGGCAATATCGACATGGCCGGACGCGCGCTCGAGGCAAGCGGCGTGACGGACAGCCGCGCCCGCCGCGCGTTGGACAACGCGATGAAGGGGGCCGAGCGTGCCGCATCCCTGACACAGCGCCTGCTGGCCTTTTCCCGCCGGCAGCCGCTGGCGCCCAAGGCACTGGACGTCGACAAGCTGGTCAGCGGTATGTCCGACATGCTGAACCGCACGCTTGGCGAAACCGTCCATCTGGAAGTGGTGACCAGCCCCAGCCTGTGGCGGACCGAAGCCGACCCGCACCAGTTGGAAAGTGCGATCCTGAACCTCGCCGTCAATGCGCGCGACGCCATGTCCAGCGGCGGCACGCTGACCATCGAAACCGCCAATGCGCGGCTGGACGAGGAATATTCGGCCGCCCATGCCGAAGTCGCGCCGGGACAATATGTCGTCATTTCAGTGTCCGACACGGGTCAGGGCATGGACAAGGAAACCATCGCCCGCGCCTTCGAACCCTTTTTCACGACTAAGGAGGTCGGCAAGGGCACCGGGCTTGGCCTGTCGATGGTCTATGGCTTCGTCAAACAGTCGGGCGGCCACGTAAAGGTCTATTCGGAGGAAGATCACGGGACCACGGTCAAGATCTACCTGCCCCGCCTGATGAGTGGCGAGCCGGATGAAAGCGGAGAGATCACCGCCGGCCTTGAGGTCAGCCCACGACAGGAATGCATCCTGGTGGTCGAGGATGATGACGATGTCCGCTCCTATTCGGTCGATTGCCTGCGCGACCTGGGCTACCATGTGATCGAGGCGCATGACGGGCCAGCGGCGCTTCGCCTGCTGGAACGACAGGGCGCCAGCGTGGATCTGTTGTTCACGGACGTGGTGATGCCCAACATGTCGGGCCGCGAACTGGCGGATCTGGCGCGCCAGACCCACCCCCAGCTCAAGGTGCTGTACACTTCAGGCTATACGAGAAACGCCATCGTTCATGGTGGACGGCTGGACGCGGGCGTCGAGATGATCGCCAAGCCCTTCACCGTCAGCGCGTTGGCGCAGAAGATCCGCGACGTGCTGGACACGGGCCGCTCGCGTCGGGTGCTGATCGTCGAGGCGGATGCGACGGTCCGCCTGCTCGCGGCGGAGGCGCTGGCGAACGCCGATTATGGCGTCGAAGAAGCCGCCAACGCGACCGAAGCGCTTGGCAAGGTCCGCGCCGCGCAGGGGCGCTATGACGCGGTGGTGATCGGCATGAACCTGGCGGACCGCGCCGGCGATGCGCTGGCATTGGAGCTGCGGGCGCTCTACGCCGACCTGCCCCTGTTGATCGCGGGCGAAGGCGGCATGGATGCGGTGAAGGACAAGTTCAGCGACGATCGTTGCACCGACGTCCTCACCAAACCCTTTAGCGGCGCAATGCTGATCGCAGGGCTGAAGGCTGTTTACGACCGCTGCAAACGATAGGTCGCAGGGCAATCACGGCCGCGCTTTTCGTGTGAGCTGAGAACCCCGCCCTCACCCCCGCCTGAGCGGGCGGTGAGGGGCCGAGGTCCGGCTGGTCAGCTTACCAGATCCGCACCCGCGCGTCGGGCGCCAGAAACAGCTTCGACGTGGGCGCGGGCTTGAACGCCGGGTACCAGGGGTCGAGATTGCGGACGATCCATGCCCGCTGTTCCGACGGAGCGTGCGGGTCGGTCAGCAGCCGCTGACGCAGGTTCGCCTCGCGATAGTTGCGGCGCCACACCTGTGCCCAGCCCAGATAGAAACGCTGGTCGGCGGTGAAGCCGTCGACCACCGGCGGCGACTTGCCGTTCAGCGACGTCATATAGGCGTCGTGCGCCACGGTCAGGCCGGCCAGATCGGCGACATTCTCACCCAGTGTCAGCGCACCCTTCACCTTCATGCCAGGCAGCGGTTCGTACGCGTCATATTGCGCGACCAGCGCGTCGGTGCGCTGCTTGAACGCGGCCACATCGGCGGGCGTCCACCAGTCGGTCAGGCGGCCTTCCTGGTTATATTTCGCGCCCTGGTCGTCGAAATGGTGGCTCAGTTCATGGCCGATCACCGCGCCGATGCCGCCATAATTGACCGCCGGATCGGCATTGGGATCGAAGAAGGGCGGCTGAAGGATCGCGGCGGGAAAGACGATTTCGACCATGCCGAAATTGGCATAGGCATTCACCGTCATCGGCGTCATGCCCCATTCCCAGCGCTGCAACGGCTTGCCAAGATGGCCGACGTTCCAGTTATGCGCCCACTGCGCCGCCCGCACCTTGTTGCCGAAGGCGTCGCCCGCGACGATCTTGAGGTCGGAATAATCGCGCCAGCGGTCGGGATAGCCGATCTTTGGCGTAAAGGCGGCCAGCTTCTGGTGCGCCTTCACCTTGGTTTCCGGCGCCATCCAGTCGAGCTGGTCGATGCGCCGGTCCATGGCGGCGATGACGTTCTTGACCAGCGTGTCGGCCGCGGCCTTGGTTTCCGGCGGGAAGTAGCGCGCGACATAGACCTGGCTTACCTCGTCCCCCAGCGCGCGGCTGGTGAAGTTCACGGCGCGCTTCCAGCGCTCCTCCTGTTCCGGCGTACCGGACAGGACGGTGCCCTCGAACGCAAAGACCGCCTGGTCGACCGCGCTGGGCAGCACATCGGCATAGCTTTCCAGGCTGCGTATGATCATCTGGTCGCGCAACACCTGAATCGGCGCGGCGGCGATCAGCTTTGCCTCACCCGCAACGGCGCTGGGCTGGGCCACGATCAGCTCGCGGACTGGCGCGCCGATGCCGTTGAAATAGGTTGCGAAATCGAAACCCGGCGCGCTCTGGGCCAGCTGGGCCACGGTCATCTTGTTATAGGTCTTGTTGCTGTCGCGGCTTTCGATCCGCGTCCAGTGCGCCCTGGCGATCGCGGTTTCGAAATCAAGAACGGCCTTTGCCCGCGCGGGCGCGTTCGGTTCGCCGGCAAGCGTCAGCAGCCGCGTCAGATGCGCCTGATAGGCCGCCCGCGTTTCCGCCAGCTTGGCGTCGGTCGACAGGTAGTAGTCGCGGTCCGGCATCCCCAGCCCGCCCTGAAAGATGCTGAGGATATAGGTTTCGGGATCCTTGTCGTCCTGTCCGACATAGCTGCCGATGGGGCCGGCAATGCCCATCCGGTCCGCCTCTGCCAGCAGCGCGGCATAAGCCGGCTTGCCGTTCAGCGCCTTGATCCGGCCCAGCCATGGCTGGATCGGGGCCAGCCCCTTGGCATCGATGGCCGCGCTGTCGAGATAGCTGGCATAGGCGGTGCCGATCTTCGACTCGCCCTGCGCGCGCGCTTCATCCAGCAGCGCGCGGGTTCGTTCGGTCGACAGGTCGCTCAGCACGCTGAACATGCCGAAATTCGACTTGTCCGCAGGGATGGGCGTGTTCTTTGCCCAGCCGCCATTTGCGTGGCCGTAAAAGTCGTCGCCCGGCGCGATCGCGCGGTCCATGCCCGCCACGTCAAAGCCAAAGCTGCCGATCTGCGGCGCACTTGCCGGGGCCGGAGTGACCGCACCCACCGCTGCCTCACCCACGGTCGCGGTCTGCTCGGCAATGGCGGCCGCATCGGGTCGATCGGCGGCGGCGCAGGCAGCCAGCAGCGAAACGGAACCCAGCAGGGCACCGGTACGGATGAAGGTCAGCATCTTTGTTCCTAACATTTCGGTCGGTGTGCGGGTTCTATCGCGAAGCGGACGATACGCAAAGATAGTGTCACATTTTACCATGCTGCGGACGCAAAAGGCGCTGGAGCGGCAATGCGCGACCAGCCGGGGCAATCAGCAGGTTTACGCCCACCTTGTGTCACAGAAATGCAACCTAGTTGCTTGCGAAGCGTCAGCGACGTGCCCTACTGCCACGGCCGGAGAGCAGCAGCGGGACCAGTGCGGTGAAATCCTTTCGAGCGACATTGGCCACGACGGCGGTGATTGTCTGTGCGCTGGCTGCGACACCCGCATCGGCACAGACCGTTCAGGAACTCCAGAGCCAGATCGACGAACTGAAGGCACAGGTAAAGGCGCTGACCGAAGCACGCGCGGCAACGGCGGCAGCGGCGCCGGTCTCAACGCCCCCGCCGCCCGTGGCCGCACCGCCGCCGCCGCAACTTGCATCGTCAGATAGCGACGCCCCCCTGCCCGTCGCCGCTGCGCCGTCGGACGAACCGGCATGGTATGAACGGCTGCAACTGCGCGGCTATACCCAAATGCGCTACAATGGCGTGCTGAGCGGCGACGGTGCTGTCCCGGACGGTGTGTCGCGGCTGCGTTCGGTCCATGATGCATCGATCAACGACGATGGCGGCTTCCTGCTACGCCGGGTGCGGATGGTGTTGCAGGGGGACGTGACCGACCATGTCTCCCTCTACCTGCAACATGATTTCGGGACGGCGGTAAACAATCAGTCCAGCACCGAGCGCCGCGAGAATTACGGCCAGCTTCGCGACGCCTATGTCGACATTTTCCCTGGCAGCGACCGGCGGCTGCGGCTGCGATTCGGGCAGTCAAAGGTGCCGTTCGGGTGGGAGAATCTGCAATCCTCGTCCAACCGCGTGCCGCTGGACCGGTCGGACCCGATCAACAGCGGCGTGCCCGGTGAGCGCGATCTGGGTGTTGTCGCCTATTACACGCCCGACCGGGTGCAGGCGATCTGGGACCGGCTGGAGGCCAATGGGCAAAAGCTGTTCGGCAATTACGGCGCCTTTGGCCTTGCGCTGTATAACGGTCAGGGGACCAACCGCACCGAACGCAATGACAGCCTGATGAAGGTCGCCATGGCCACTTGGCCCTTTGCGCTGGACGGGCTGGGCGGCGTGTTCGAGGGACAGGTTCTGGAACTGGGCGGATCGATCCTGTTGAACCGCGTTCGCCCCGAAATCCGCGCGGGTGGCGTCAGCGCGGTTGATTATGACGACAACCGCGTCGCGCTGCACGCGATCCTTTATCCGCAGCCATTTGGCATACAGGCGGAATGGACCAGCGGACGCGGGCCGCAATTCGACAGCGACCTACAGGCCATTCGTGAAAAGGCGCTGGGTGGCGGTTACGTCCAGCTGATGTTCGATGCCGGTGAGACGCGCGCCGGGCGGCTGATCCCCTATGGTCGCTGGCAACGCTATCGCGGCGGTTGGAAGGCGGCACTGGATGCACCGAGACTGGAAACCAACGAGCTGGAATTCGGGGTCGAGTGGCAGTTCCTTGACGCGCTGGAACTGACCCTTGCCTATGCCAAGATGAAGCGGCGTGAAGCCGACACCCGCCGGCAGGGGCAGGCCGAGGGCGACGTCATCCGCACCCAGCTGCAATGGAATTATTGAGCGGCAGTGCCCTTCAGGCCGCCAGCGGAAAGCGCAACAGCCGGTCGCCGGCCGTCACCAGTGCCTGAGCCCGTCCGCCCAGCGCGCGCATCAATTCCGGGTGAGTGGCGTCGAGGCCACCAGTCAGCGCACCGAATGCAGGCAGTACCAATTTGGTCGCGCTGGCGACGAAACAGCGGCGCGCAACCAGCCGTCCGCGTACCGCGACGCGCAGCTTGGGGTGCCAGTGGCCGGACAGTTCGGGCGCGGCCTCTGCCGGATCGGCTTCGTGGCGTAGCACCAGGTGGCCCAGCCGCGCCTCGGCCATCACCTCTCCACCGCAACGGTCGATCATGCCCGCATCGTGATTGCCCGTGATCCAGACGAAGCGCCGCTTTGCCGTCATCGCGCGCAATCCCGCCTGCACCGCTTCGGGCAGGCGTTCGCACCCCGCGGCGTCGTGGAAACTGTCGCCCAGGCACCAGATTTCCGCCGGGTCGCACCGCGCAACCACCCCCTCCAGCGCGGCAAGCGTGGCGAAGCTGTCATAGGGGGGCAGCATCTGCCCCTTGCTGGCAAACCAGCTGGCCTTTTCGAAATGCAGGTCGGCGACCATCAGCGCCCGGCGCGCGGGCCAGTAAAGCGCCCCTTCGGGCAGCGCGGCAAAGGCATGATCGGCGAACGAAAACGGAACCATCGCGCTCGCTATGCCGTGCCAGGAGGCGGTGCGCAACGGCGCATCATTGCATCAGGCGCGCACCGATCCCCGATGGGCGCACGCCGCGCGGCAGCAGGAAACGCACCTCGCGATTGGGGAAGTCGATCCGCACCTGTCGAAACAGCTTCATCGCATCCATGCCCAGAAACAACGCGGGCCGGTCGTTCAGCTTCAGCCGCTCGAACGGCGGCACGTCGGCAAAGGCGACGGGCAGCGTCCGCAATTCCACCCCGCCCAGCGTGACGCGCGGCACAACCCGGTAATCGGCGTCGATCGTGCCGCCGGTCACGCTCATCACCCGGATCGGCAAACCCACCTTCGCCTTGTCCGCCACCAGCTTCAGCAACGCGCTGTTGCCGATGCTGACCGACGTGCCGGTGTCGAGCACGACGCTGATCCGCTTGCCCGCGAACCGCGCGTCGGTGACGATCAGGCGGCCCATCTGCGATTTGGCGGTAATGACGATCTCGTCCGGCGCGGCGGCGCGCTGGCGGCGACGGGATTTCTGCACGTGCATCCGGCTTTCGTCGAAATCGATCAGCAGCGCGTTGTTGGCCAGGCTGTCCAGCCCGACCAGACCGTCGGCGCCCAGATGCAGCCCTTCAAGCTGCGGCGCCTCGATCGACCGGGTGCGCGGCACGGCGTCGATCTCAAGTGAGGGGATATGCACGGTGGACACCGGCACCACCCCGGTCATCGCGGCGATGTTGACCGTGCGGCCAACCGACAAACCCAGCGTCGTCGCCACCTGTCGTGAAATGACGGTGCGCTCAGCCCCGGTGTCGATCACGAAGTGGAACGGCCCGGCGCCATTGACACGAACGGGCACGCGCATCCGCTGTTCGAACTCGGCAAAGGCCAGATATTCGCTGGCCTGTTCGGCGATGGCGACCGGGTCCGGGGGCGGCAGCGGCGCAACCTGTGGCTCGCGCGCCGACCCTGCGCTCGCGGCGGCGAGCAGCAGCGCGGCAAGGGCGCGAATGTGCAGCATGGGTGCAGCATAGCACGCAGCGAAACCGCGCGGAAGGGAATCAAACGGCCAGGGTCAGTCGACCCGCATCGCCTCGTTCGCCAGCACTTCAGCCTCGATCAGCAGTTCGTCATCGACCGTGCCCTGCGCCACGCGCTCGCGACCGATCAGCACCAGCACCGGCACCGCCAGCGGGCTGACGCGCTCAAGATCGACATGCACCATCGTATCGGCGGCGCGATCGAGTAGGTCCGCCAGCCGCCCCACGTCGGTCATCCGCGCACGCGCATCGTCCCATGCCGCCTGAAGCAGCAGATGGCCGGGCTCATATTTCCGCAGCACGTCGTAGATCAGGTCGGTGGAGAAGGTGACCTGCCGCCCGGTCTTTTTCTTGCCCGGATGCTGGCGCTCCACCAGCCCACCAATCACGGCCACTTCGCGGAACGCACGTTTCAGGAGCGCCGATCCCTGTACCCATTCGACAAACTCATGCTCCAGAATGTCGGGCGAAAACAACGCAGCGGGATCAGCGATCGGCTCCAGCCCATAACAGGCGAGCGCGTAATCGTTGGACACGAAGCCCATCGGCTTCAGCCCCATCGCCTCCATCCGGCGCGTAATCAGCATGCCCAGCGACTGGTGCGCGTTCCACCCTTCGAAACTATAGGCGACCATGTAGTGCCGCCCTTCGCGCGGAAAGGTTTCGACCAGCAATTGCCCCGGCGCAGGCAGAACGGAGCGGCGGTCCTGCATCTCCAGCCAGTCGCGCACATCGGCGGGAAAGCGCGGCCATTCGCTGCGGTCATGCAGAAACGTGCGGACCCGGTGCGCCAGATTGGTCGACAACGGCATCCGCGCGCCGACATAAGTCGGAATACGCGCCGGCCGCGCGGTGGCGCGCACCAAAAGGTCGAGCTGGTCGATCCGCTCGACCTCCAGGCTCATGCCCGCAAAGAAGAACGTGTCACCCGGCGAAAGCGTGGCGGCGAAATATTCCTCGACCGTGCCCAGCGCGCGGCCATTCTTGAAGCGCACGTTCAGCACCGGCGCATCGACGATGATGCCCGCATTCAGCCGGTGTTGCGTGACAAAGCGTGGGTGGCTGACACGCCACAGCCCGTCCGCTCCCTTCGTCAGCCGCTTGAACCGGTCATAGGCGCGCAGGGCATAGCCGCCATCGGCAATGAACCCCAGCACCCGCTCGAACGTCTCGCCATCCAGTGCCGAATAGGGCAGCGCCGACTGAACCTCCGCCAGCATGGCCGCCGCGTCGAAAGGCTCGGCACAGGCGCAGGCCATCAGATGCTGGGCCAGCACGTCCAGCGCGCCGGGACGGAAAATGTCGGGGTCCAGTTCCCCCGCCTCCACCGCGTCCAGCGCGGCGCGCGCTTCCAGATATTCGAAACGATTGCCGGGAACCAGGATCGCCTCCGACGCCTCGTCCAGCCGGTGATTGGCGCGCCCGATCCGCTGGAGCAGCCGCGACGAACCCTTGGGCGCACCCATCTGGATCACGCAATCGACATCGCCCCAATCGACGCCCAGGTCGAGGCTGGCGGTCGCGACCAGCGCGCGCAGACGGCCATCGGCCATCGCGCCTTCGACCTTGCGCCGCGCCTCTACCGCCAGGCTGCCGTGGTGGACGCCCATCGGCAGATTGCCGTCGTTCACCTTCCACAGATCCTGGAAAATCAGCTCGGCCAGGCTGCGCGTGTTGCAGAAAACCAGCGTGGTGCGGTGCCCCTCTACCTCGCGCATCACCTGCGGCGCGGCATAGCGGCCCGAATGGCCCGACCACGGCACCCGGTCCTCTGGCAGCAGGATCGAGATATTGGGCGCAGCGCCCGCCTCCCCCTTCACCAGCGATACCGTGTCGATGTCGCCGTCCGGGGCCAGCCATGCGCGATAGCCATCGGCATCGGCAACTGTTGCCGACAGCGCCACCCGGCGCAGCCCCGGCGCGAACCGCTGCAATCGTGCGAGTGTCAACGCCAGCAGGTCGCCGCGCTTGCCGGTGGCAAAGGCATGCACCTCGTCGATCACCACCGTCCGCAGCCCTGCGAACATCGCCGCGCTGTCGGGATAGCTGATCAGCAGGCTGAGCGATTCAGGCGTGGTCAGCAGGATGTGCGGCGGCTTGGCCCGTTGCCGGGCCTTGCGGTCGCTGGGAGTGTCGCCGGTGCGAGCCTCAACCGTGATGGGCAGGCCCATTTCCTCGATCGGGGCCAGCAGGTTGCGGCGGACGTCAACCGCCAACGCCTTTAGCGGGGAGATGTAGAGTGTGTGCAACCCGTCATGCGGGGCTTCGGTCAGCTCGGCCAGCGTGGGCAGGAAGCCCGACAGCGTCTTGCCCGCCCCCGTTGTCGCCACCAGCAATGCGTGGCGCCCGGCGCGCGCGGCGGCCAGCATGTCCATCTGGTGCCGACGCGGACGCCAGCCGCGCCGCTCGAACCAGTCCGAAATAATGGGGGGCAGCGAAGTCGCAGGATCAGCGGGCACGGCGCTTAACTTAGGCGCGCGCGCCCATTGCGCCAGTGCCCGGCGGGATCAACGATTGTCCTGAGCGTCGTCTTCGCGGCTTTGTTCGTCATACATGGTGCGCGTTGCCGCTTCGGTCCGGTCGATGTCGTGGCGACTGCCGCGATTTCGCATCATCGCCCAGATGATCACCAGGGCCAGGACGATCGGGCCGACAATGACCAGAATACCCCAGATTCCGCTTTCGTCGAAAGACATCGATCCACTCCCTCGGTTCGATATTCTTTCCGCCAACGCGCCGCGAACGGCTTTCGATCCGCTTGGCATTGCCACGTCGCTACCCATATCGGCGCGATGCCCGCACCCGGCCGCTGGATCGACCCCCGCCCAGAGGGCATTTACATCCCCGCCGCCGATGCGTGGATCGATCCGTCCACGCCCAAACCGCGCGCTCTCGTGACGCATGGCCATGCCGATCACGCGCGCGGCGGTCACGGCAGCGTTTGGGCGACGCCAGAGACGCTGGCGATCATGGCCGCACGCTACGGCCCGCAAAATGGCGTGTCGGTTGCTTATGGCGAAAGCATTCGCATGGGCGATGTCGATATCGGCTTCGTGCCTGCGGGCCATGTGCTCGGCTCGGCCCAGATCGTCCTCGACCATGCGGGTGAACGGGTGGTGGTGTCGGGCGACTACAAACGTCGCCCCGACCCGACCTGTGCGCCGTTCGAACCCGTGCCGTGCGACGTATTCGTGACCGAGGCGACATTCGGCCTGCCCGTGTTCCGCCACCCAGAAACCCGCGACGAACTGGCAAAGCTGGACGCCGCCCTCCGTGCGGAGCCGGATCGGTGCGTGCTGGTGGGTGCCTATGCACTAGGCAAGGCGCAGCGCGTGATCCGCGAGCTTCGCGACATGGGGCATGACGATCCCATCTACCTGCACGGCGCGCTGCAACGGCTGTGCGATCTGTATGTCGAACATGGCGTCGATCTGGGCGAGCTGCGCCCCGCGACCGATGCCAGCAAGGACGAACTTCGCGGGCGCATCGTCATGGCGCCGCCGGGCGCGCTTAACGACCGCTGGTCGCGGCGGCTGCCCGATCCGATCACCGCCATGGCGTCGGGCTGGATGCGGGTTCGCCAGCGCGCGCGCCAGCGTCAGGTGGAGTTGCCGATCATCCTGTCCGACCATGCCGACTGGGACGAGCTGACCGCCACCATCCGCGAACTCGCCCCGCGTGAGGTGTGGGTGACGCATGGGCGGGAGGACGCGCTGGTCCACTGGTGCGCGCTGCACCAGATCAAGGCGCGCGCGCTGGAACTGGTCGGCTTTGAGGATGAAGACGACTGAGCGGTTGCGTTCGAAACCGCATTGCCCCCGCGGCGCACGACCGATAGCGTTCCCCCGTCTTAACAGGAGGTTCGCCTTGCCCCTTTCCCCCCGACTGCTTTTCACCGCTGCCCTGATCCTGCCGCTGCCGCTGACCGCCACCGTCGCCCAGACCGCGCCCGCCGCGCAGGGGGCGGAGGCAGAGGACGCACGCCTGAACGCGTTTCTCGATCAGGCGTTCGACGCCAGCCTGGCGCTCAGCCCGCAAGCAGTGACGTCGCTGGGCGGCAAGACCGATTACGACAAGCTGGACGACTATACCGGCGCGGTCGGGGACAAGCGCATGGCCATGGCGGAGGAAACGCTGCGCCAGATGAAGGCGCAGTTCGATCCCGCCCGGCTGGGTACGCAAGGAAAGCTCAGCTACCGCCTGTTCGAATTCCAGGTCGCCAATCAGCGCCGCCAGCACCAGTGGCGCGATTACAGCTTCCCGGTTTCCACAAATGGCAGCCCGGCGGGTGAGATTCCGGTCTTTCTGATCAATCAGCACCGCGTCACCAGCGTGGCCGATGCCGAAGCCTATATCGCGCGTATCCGGGAAACCGATCGGGTCATGCGCGAAGTTGCGGCGCGGATGCGCGCGCAGGCGGCAAAGGGCATCGTGCCCCCGCAGATGGTGTTTGGCCCCGCCCGCGCCGACGCGAAGAAGGTGCTGGTCGGCGCGCCCTTCTCCGCCGGTCCCGACAGCACGGTGATGGCCGATTTCGCGAAGAAGGTCGCCGCGCTCGACGCGCCGGAAGCGACCAAGACCAAGCTGCTGGCCGATGCGCGCACCGCACTGACCGGCCCGTTCAAACAGGGTTACGACACGCTGTTCGCCGCGCTGGACGAGATCGAGGCCAAGGCGAAGGGCAATAACGGCGCATGGAGTCTGCCCAATGGCGACGCCTATTATGCGGCGCGGCTGTACAACTACACAACGACCGACCTGAGCGCCGAACAGATCCACCAGCTCGGGCTGCGTCAGGTTGCCGCCATCGGTGCCGAAATGGATGCCGTGCGTCAGCAGACCGGATTCAAGGGCGACCGCAAGGCGTTCTTCAACTACATCCGCACCGACCCGCGCTTCAAATATGAGAATTCGGAAGCGGGTCGGGAAACCTATCTCAACGACGCGCGCGCGCTGATCGCGGAAGTGATGGGCAAGGCTCCGCAATATTTCAGCGTCCTGCCAAAGGCGCCGTTGGAGGTCCGCGCGGTGGAAAAGTGGCGTGAGGCGACCGCCTCTACCGCCTTCTACAACCGCCCCGCGCCCGACGGGTCGCGGCCGGGCATCTTCTACGTCAACCTCGCCGACATGAGCCAGGTGCAAAAGGTCCAGAACTCCGGTATTGCCGCACATGAAGGCGCGCCCGGCCACCATTTTCAGATCGCCCGCGCCCAGGAACTGACCGGCCTGCCCAAATTCCGCAAGCTGGGCGGATACAGCGCCTATACCGAAGGGTGGGGCCTGTATTCCGAACGGCTGGCCGACGAAATGGGTGTGTACAAGGACCCCTATCAGCGCTTCGGGATGCTCTCGCTCCAGATGTGGCGCGCGATCCGACTGGTGGTCGACACCGGCATGCACGCCAAGCGCTGGACCCGCGAACAGGCGCAGCAGTATTTCCGCGACAACTCACCGCTGTCCGAAATCGACCTGAAGCGTGAAGTCGACCGCTATATGAACAATCCGGGTCAGGCGACCAGCTATATGGTTGGCCAGCTCAAGATCGCGGAACTTCGCGCGCGCGCCGAAAAGGAACTGGGCGCGAAGTTCGACATTCGCGATTTCCACGAAGCGGTGCTGGCCAACGGCATGATGCCGCTGGAAGTGCTGGAACAGGTCGTCGGCGACTATATCGCCGCGAAAAAGGGCTGAGTGCATTCGCCACCCCGGTCTGATCGCCGGGGTGGCGAAACGCCGTTCAATCCAGCGCGCGAACGCGGACGACTGTCTTTTCCGGGCCATCGCTGGCCAGCGCCCGCTCGATCACGTCGTCGAAACGCCCCTGTTCGACCGCCAGCTTCTGCTCCTTCAGAAATGGCTGAAATGCGTCGCGTTGCATCTCGTTGATCTCGTTGCCCGCCAGCGGGATGGTCGTGCCGTTATAGCGCACCTCGACCGACAGGCCGTCGGGCGCCTTGATGACCTTTGCCGGGTCTTCGGGGCTGTCGTCGCGATGTTGCAGCCCGGCCTCCTCGATCGCCTGTACGATTTCGGCGCGCGCCTGTTCGATACCGGGTTTTGTGTGCTGAACGGTCATCTCGGCCTCCTTGTCAGGCTCGAAACGCGCATCGGTTCAAAAGGCGCCACCGCCGATCCGCGCCAACGCCCATGCCGCCGCGTCGCGTACCACCGGGTCGGGATCGTCCAATAGCGGCGTGATTGAAGGGGTCAGCGCCCGGTCCCTGCTATTTCCCGCTGCAATCAGGCAGTTACGGACCATGCGGTTGCGCCCGATACGCTTGATCGGCGAACCAGCGAATACCTGTCGAAAGGTCGCATCGTCCAGCGCCAGCAATTCCGCCAGCGGCGGCGCGACCAGTTCGGCGCGCGGGCGAAAGGCGCGATTGGCAGCGGCGGATTGGGCGAACTTGTTCCACGGGCACACCGCCAGGCAATCGTCGCAGCCATAGATGCGATTGCCCATCGCATCGGCAATCGCATCGGGAATCGGCCCGGCATGTTCGATCGTCCAATAGGAGATGCAGCGGCGCGCATCGATGCGATAGGGCGCGGGAAACGCATCGGTCGGGCACGCGCGCTGGCACGCATCGCACGACCCGCAACGGTCGCGCCCCGCCCCCTCCCCCGTCAGTTCGAGCGTAGTGTAGATCGCGCCCAGGAACAGCCAACTGCCATGATCGCGGCTGACCAGATTGGTGTGCTTGCCCTGCCACCCCAGCCCGGCGGCTTCCGACAGCGGCTTTTCCATGACGGGCGCGGTGTCGACGAACACCTTCAGCTCGCCGCCCGCTTCCGCGAACAGCCAGCGACCGAGCGCCTTCAGCGCCTTCTTCACGACATCGTGATAATCGGCCCCTTGGGCATAGACCGAAATCCGGCCCACATCGCCCTGCTCCGCCAGCGCCAACGGATCAACGGTGGGAGCATAGCTCATGCCCAGCGCGATGATGCTGCGGACATCGGGCCACAGGCCGGCGGGGCTGGCGCGCTGATCGGCGCGGCCCTCCATCCACATCATGCTGCCATGGCACCCGTCTGCCAGCCATTGGCGCAGCCGCTCACCCGTGCGGGGCGCGGCGTCGGCGCGCGCAAAGCCACAGGCAGCGAACCCCAGCTCGGCTGCCTTTGCGCGGATACGGTCTTCAATCGACTTGTGCTGTGCCACACCGCCCCGCTACCAGTTTGTGACCGCAGAACGAAGCCTTGCAACACAACCAGCGGGAACCGGGGGACAGGTGGATAGGCCGACACTGGCATTGGAAGCCCAGGGACTGGTCAAGCGATTTGGCGACCGCCGGGTGGTGGACGGCATCGACATCGCCGTGCCGCTCGGTGCGATCTATGGCGTGCTTGGCCCCAACGGCGCGGGCAAGACGACGACGCTTCGCATGTTGCTGGGCATTCTGGAACCCGATCAGGGCAGCCGAACGCTGCTCGGCCATGCCCGTCCGCGCGAGGCGAGCGACCGGGTGGGCTACCTGCCCGAAGAACGCGGGCTTTATCCCAATATGCGGGCAAAGGACGCCATCGCCTTCATGGGTGCCTTGCGCGGGCTGGACTGGCGCACGGGCCGCAAGCGGGCAGAGGCGATGCTGGCCGATGCAGGGCTGGGCCACGCGGCGGACGAAAAGATCCGCAAGCTGTCAAAGGGCATGGCCCAGTTCGTGCAACTGCTGGGGTCGGTAGTCCACGAACCCGACTTCATCGTGCTGGACGAACCCTTTTCGGGGCTGGACCCGGTCAATCAGGAACGACTGGAGGCGCTGATCCGCGCCCAGCGCGACCGGGGTGCGACCATTTTATTCTCCACCCATGTCATGGCCCATGCCGAACGGCTGTGCGACCGGCTGACCATCATTGCGCGTGGTCGTGCCCGGTTTGAGGGGACCGTGGCCGATGCCCGCGCCACCCTGCCCTACCGCGCGCATTATGTGCCGCATTTCGCGCATGAAGGGCTGGCGGCGCTATTGCCGGCCGATGCGGTGCGCGACGGCGACGGCTGGCGCTTCAACGTGCCGGATGAGGGGATTGAGCCGCTATTGTCGCGCCTGATCGCCGCCGGGCACGGCATTGCCGGCCTGTCGATCGAACGGCCCAGCCTGCATGACGTGTTCGTCCGCATCGTCGGCCCAGAAGCACTTGAAACCGGGGAAGCGGCATGAGCCATTCGACGCGCCTGATCCGGCAGACGCTGACCATCGCGCGCCGCGATTTTCAGGCAACGGTGTTCACGCCGACGTTCCTGTTGTTCCTGTTCGCGCCGTTCCTGTTCATGGGCCTTTCGGGCCTGATCGGCGGTCTGGGCGCGGCAAGCATTGCGGAGCGGGGCACGCGCAACCTGCGCATCGTTGCCGTCGCGTCGCCGGCGGACCGCAACGTCCTGATTGCCGCCGACCGCAATCTGCGCGCCTTGTTCAGCGAACGAGAGGCGCCACCGACGCTGGAACT
Source organism: Sphingomonas sp. IW22 (assembly GCF_041321155.1). Taxonomy (GTDB): domain Bacteria; phylum Pseudomonadota; class Alphaproteobacteria; order Sphingomonadales; family Sphingomonadaceae; genus Sphingomonas. Next base: position 723,681 of record NZ_JBGGWB010000001.1, read on the forward strand.
GCGCGCCGCCACCGGCGATCCGGAGGCGATTGCACGCAACAACTTCAAGCGCGACGACGTTCAGGTGGTCGCCGTGCTTTACGGGCCGCTTGAGCACGCGACGGTGCTGCACGCGCCGATCGGCACGCGATCCTCGCGCTATCTGGCCGGGTTGGCTGAGCAGGCGCTGCGCATCAGAAGCGGCGGCGCCGCGCCCCTCGCCACTGTGCGCCAGGTGGAAATGCGTGAGGGCGCGACGGTCCCGATCGGTCGCGATGAGGGCGGGTTCGCCGCCGTCTTCGCGCTGTTCTTCCTGACGTTGTTGCTGGCCGGACAGGTCGTTTCGTCGATGGCGGAAGAACGATCGAACAAGGTGATCGAGGTGCTGGCCGCCGCCGTCCCGCTGGAAGCGGTCTTTCTGGGCAAGCTGATCGGCATGTTCGGCGTCGCGCTGCTGTTCGTCACCTTCTGGGGTGTGGTCGCCGTCAATGTCGCCAGTCTGCTGCCCGGCGAAATCGGTGCTGCGGTGAGCGGAATGACCCCCGCCATCGGCGCACCGACCTTCGCCCTACTGTTCCTGGCCTATTTCACCATGGCCTATATGCTGCTCGGCGCGGTGTTTCTGGGGGTGGGTGCACAGGCATCGACCCCGCGCGAGATCCAGATGCTGTCGCTGCCCATCACCATTTTTCAGGTAGCGATGTTCGGCCTCGCCTCTGCAGCGGCCGCGCAGCCGGATGGCATCGCCGCTACCGTCGCCGCCATTTTTCCGTTCAGCTCACCCTTTGCCATGGCCGGGCGCGCCGCGAGCGAGCCGGGGCTGTGGCCCCATTTGCTGGCGATCGGCTGGCAGCTTTGCTGGGTCGCGCTGACCGTGACGCTGGGCGCGCGGGCATTCCGGCGCGGCGTGCTGCAATCGGCTGGACCGCGCTGGCGCATGCCCTTCACCCGCGCCCGATAAAGCCTCAGGCGGCGGCGCTGTCCCCGGCACAGGCATCGCGCTCGGCAGCCACCGCAGCCGGCCGCGCGCGTCCCATGGTCCAGTTGCCCTGCATCCGCACCTTGGGATTGGGCGCACACCAGATTTCGCCGTTGGCGTCCAGCGCCGTGACCCAGATCAGATTATGTTCAGGTCCATAATCGATAACGGCAAAGGCCAGGCCAGGTCCGCGTTCGAGGACATGGACAGGGATTGGCGGGTCGAGTTGCTGAAATGCCATGACGGTTCTCCGATCCGCTAAGCGTTCGGACGGGCGCCCGGTTCCGGCATCCTTTTGTTCCGGGGCATCGAACCTAAATTATTATCGCCGACCAGATGTTTTTGTCACAACCCAGCCGGGGAAGCCGCATGTTGGACCGTCGCAAGTTCCTGTCGATGACCGCTCTTGGCGCGCTGGCGTCCGCGTGCGGTTCGCCGCCGTCGCGCGCGGCAGAGCGATTTCCGTTCATGCTCAGCGAGGCCGAATGGCGCCGCCGCCTGTCCCCCGCAGCCTATGACGTGTTGCGAGAGGGGGATACCGAGCGGCCCTATAGCTCACCGCTGAACAAGGAAAAGCGGCGTGGCATCTTTACCTGTGCGGGTTGCGAATTGCCGCTGTTCCTGTCGTCCACGAAGTTCGAAAGCGGCACCGGCTGGCCCAGCTTTTACGCGGCACGCGACAATGCAGTGATCGAGCGGTCTGACAACAGCATGGGCATGCGGCGGACCGAAATCCTGTGCCGCCGCTGTGGGGGTCACTTGGGCCATGTGTTCGACGACGGCCCGCCGCCGACGGGAAAGCGTTATTGCATGAACGGCGTGGCGCTGTCGTTCAGGCCCGCCTGAGGCGGATCATTCCGCCAGAACAATAGCCGAATTGACCGCGACGGGAGTTGCGCTGGCCAGCGTGACCTTCGGCAGTTCGGGCGCTTCGTCGGCATAGATGAAGCCATGTGCCGGGTTGGCGCTGGTTCCGACCGCACCGATCGGGCCGTACCACACGCGCACTTCGGTCCAGTCGTTGTCCGGCGACACGTCGATTGCGCGGACATCGGTTTCCACCCCGCCGCGAACCGACCAGTTGGCGTGGGTCAACAGCACTTCGCGGTCGCTGACCACGCGCGATACCATCGCGACATGGCCCAGCGGCATACGGCGGCTGGACGCCATCGCCAGCACCGCGCCAACGCGCGGCGTGTTCCCGCGGGCATAACGGCCGGCTGCCTGACCCCACCAGGTATTGGCGTTGCCGTGAATCTGGATGCCGGAAATCTCACGGGCATAAGGGGCGCACTGCCAGAACTGAGCGAAGGCCGGGGTTGCCGTCAGCAGGCAACACGCCACCATCGCGGCGAAACGCGCCGCCAGAACACCCGATTTCATGAGACCCCCAAGTCCCCGTTAATCCCGAGCCGGGGTTAAGCAGGCCCGCACTCGCGGATAAAGGGGGCCGACAAGCCGATCCGATGAACGGTTGGCTGCCGGCGACGAACCGCGAAACCTTTCCGAAAGTCGGAAAATCGGCTCGTCGCCTGGCAACGCGTTGCCCAAATGGCACGGCAACCGCTTTTGCGACGTGTCGCCATTCCCGCCCACACTCGATGTTGCATCGCACCAATATCCATGATCCATTGGTGAACCGGCCACGACAATCGGTTCAGGCTTGCTTTAACCATTTCGTGGCACGTTAGGTCGTGCTGTTAGCGGGATGGGGTGTGACATGGGTTCACGGATGAAGCCTGCCGAAGGGGCAATGGCCCTTGCCGAGATGAAGGAATTTGCAGCATTCAGCGCCGCGACGCAGCGTTATGTGCGTCGCTCGCTGGACATCGGTCTTGATCGTGACGACGCGCTGGCACGCTGGTCGCGCGATATTGTCGAGGCAGCCAGCATCCGTGCCCAGGCGCGCATGTACGACCGGCTGCCCGAACTCCGCGCGATGGTGCCGGAAGATAACGGGCTCGATTCGGTCGAGCCGTTCATGGCGCCGCTGGTGACGCTGTCGGCGTTCGATCTGGGTCAGGGCCGGCTGACAACCTTCTCAGCCTATCGCTTTCTTTACGAGCGTCTGATCGGCGCGGAAGCACGGCCATGGTTGCCGGCGGCATTCTGTTCAGCGGCAGCGCTGCCGACGCTGCACCCGGACCTGCGCCGCCGGTTGCTCCAATCGATCAGCGAAGCCGCTGCAACGGCTTCAGGCTGGTCAGCGCGGCAGCCCAGCTTCTACCCGGCATGGGTGGAAAAGGTGGATACGACCGCCCTTCCCAATTAACGGCGCGACCGGCGCGACCGTCGGGGGGCGGTCGCGGCTTATTCGGCCTCGGCGGTGTTGCCGGCCTCATCGTTAGCGACGGCGTCGGCAGCCAGCGACTGCGCCTCGGCATCATTGGCCGCTGCATCGATCGCGGTCAGATTGTCGCCGTCGAAAACCTCTTCATCCACCGGCAGCGCAAGATCGGCCTCGCCCGCATTTTCGACCGGCGCGGTCGCCGCGCCGTCGTTACCGCCACATGCGACCAGCGCCAGCGGCAACAGGGCCATCGATCGGATCATGAAAAGCCTCTCCACTGCGCGGCGATGGTGGGCGGTGACGGGCTCGAACCGCCGACCCTCTCGGTGTAAACGAGATGCTCTACCAACTGAGCTAACCGCCCGCCGCGAACGATCGGCTCGTTAAGCGAGGCGAAGCCCGCCCGCAAGCCCTTTGCGCAACCTTATCAGAACAGGCCGGGCACTTCGCGCTGGGCTGGCGTTGGCTTGGCGGGGCTCAACAACTGGCGTTTCGTCCCGACGCCGTTGCGGGTGGCGCTGGCGCTAAGGGCCGCCACACCGGGTCCGATCGGCGTGCAGCTTCGCCCGGCGATGAAATCGAGCGCCGCGCGCGTGGAGGATTCCTGCGGGTCACCCATCGGATAGGCTGAGTCGTCCGCCGCTTGGCAACTGGCGCGGACCAGCGGCTCCATACCGGCATAATAATCGCCCTGATTGTCGCTGTTGCGGGTGGTGAACGCCACGACACGCAGCCGGTCGTCACATTCCGGCCGGTCGAGCGCAATCTGCCCCACCGGCTTGCCAAAGGTATTGGTGCCGATCAGCGCGACATCTTCGGCCAGATAGGGAATGAAGTTGTTGATCGCCAGTTCGCTGGCCGATGCCGTACCGTTGGTTGCGATGAAAGCGATACGGCGCGGGCCGATGGATTCGGCCTGAGGCGCGAAATAGCGCACACGGTTGTTCGCGGCCTTTTCCGGGCGATAGGTGATGCGGCTCTGCACATCATTGGCGGTCCGGTCGCCGCCCATCAGGTCGCTGAGCAACCCTGCCACCGAAACCAGCCCACCGCCATTATAGCGGACGTCGATGATCAGGTCGCGCACGCCTTCTGCGCGGAACCTGGCGAACGCCTGTCGCAATGCCGGTTCCGCCGGGTTGATGAAGGTGCGCAGATTGACATAGCCGACCTTGCCATTTGCTCCGTCGAGAATCCGCACGCCGTTGCGCGGGGAGACGGGCGCGACGTCGTAGCTCCGCGCCGTCAGCGTCACTTCGCGCGTGCCGTTCGCATCGGTCACACGCAGCACGCGCATCGTGCCCGCCGTCGACGCTCCCAATGCGGCGTCCAGCCCGCCAAGCCCTTCGTTGGCGATGATATCCGACACACTGCGAAGCGCGTTCGCCGAATTGCCGATGGCGACGATTTCGGTGCCGCGATCCAGCCCCGCATCGAGCGCTGGAGCGCCTTCGAACGCCTCAAGCACGCCAACGCGGCGGCTTGCGGTATCGACGCCCAGGCGAAAGCCGAACCCGGCACTTTCACCCGATTCGTAGAAGGCATTTTCTGCCGCGATCGAGGTCACATAGGTAAAGAAGCGATCGCGCCCCTGCCCGCGTGCCGTCGCGGTCAGGGCATCGACCCACGCATCCAGACTGCCGACGCTGGCGGGGTTGGGCGCGGCCGGTAGCGTTTCGGGAAACAGATACCATTCGCGAAGCTGCGCCAGCACCCAATCCTGCCGCGCGCCAAGGGTACAGGCCACAGGCTCGGGCGTAGGCGTGGGGGTCGGAGTAGGCGTGGGCGTGGGTGTAACCACCGGCGTGGTCGGCGCCGTGGTACTGCCGCCCCCGCCCCCGCCACCACAGGCGGAAAGCATGGCGGAAATGGCGACGACACTCGTCGCGCGAACGCGGAAGCGACTGAACATGCTGGACAACATGACAAGCGTTTCTGCGATTGTCAGCCCGAATTGCGCGGCCGGATCGTACCGACCGCGCAAAAATCGTCAGATGTGTAGTGCGCGCCCATAAGCGGCCAGTACGCTTTCGTGCATCATTTCGCTGAGCGTCGGGTGCGGGAACACCGTCTGCATCAACTCGGCCTCGGTCGTCTCCAGCTGCTTGCCCACGGTATAACCCTGGATCAACTCGGTCACTTCGGCGCCGACCATGTGCGCGCCCAGCAATTCGCCGGTCTTGGCGTCGAAGACGGTCTTGATGAAGCCTTCCGCCTCGCCCAGCGCGATCGCCTTGCCGTTGCCGATGAATGGGAAGGTCCCCGCCTTGACCTCGTAACCCGCTTCCTTGGCCTTGGCTTCGGTCAGGCCGACGCTGGCGACCTGCGGGTGGCAATAGGTGCAGCCCGGAATGTTGCGGACATCCATGGCATGCGGGTGCACGTCCTTGTTGCCCAGCGCCTGGGCAATCGCCTCGGCCGCGATCACGCCCTCATGGCTGGCCTTGTGTGCCAGCCACGGCGGCGCGGTGATGTCGCCGATCGCCCACAGCCCGTCGACATTTGTGCGGCACATCGGATCGGTCTTCAGGAAACCGCGCTCGTTGGTCTCGACCTTCAACGTGTCGAGGCCAAGGTTCTCGGTGTTGGGCACGATACCGATGGCGACGATGACGTGGCTGAACGTCTCGGTCGATTCCTTGCCGGTCTTGTCCTTCAGCTTGACCGACACGCCATCGGCGCCCGGCTTCAGGTCGCTGATGCCCGCCTTGGTCATGATCTTCATGCCCTGCTTGGTCAGCGATTTTTCAAGGAAGGCCGACACGTCGGCGTCCTCGACCGGCACGATGCGGTCCATCATCTCAACGACGGTCACGTCGGCGCCCATGTCGTTGTAGAAGCTGGCAAATTCGATTCCGATCGCGCCCGATCCGATGACCAGCAGCTTCTTCGGCATTTCCGCCGGGGTCATGGCGTGGCGATAGGTCCAGACGCGCTTGCCGTCGGCGGGCGTCCCGGGCAGGTCGCGGGCGCGCGCGCCGGTTGCCAGGATGATGTGCTTGGCCGACAATTCGGTGGTCTTGCCGTCCTTGTCCTTGACCGACAGCTTGCACTTCCCGGTCAGCTTGCCCTCACCCATGTGCACGGCGATCTTGTTCTTCTTCATCAGGTGCGTGACACCCTGATTCAGCTGCTTGGCGACCCCGCGTGAGCGCTTGACCACCGCTTCCAGATCGGCGCTGATGCCCTGTGCAGCCAGGCCATAATCCTTGGCGTGCTGCATATAGTGGAAGATCTCGGCCGAACGCAGCAGCGCCTTGGTCGGGATACAGCCCCAGTTGAGGCAGATGCCGCCCAGACTCTCACGCTCGACGATCGCGGTCTTCAGCCCCAGCTGTGCCGCGCGGATCGCCGCGACATAGCCGCCCGGCCCGGAGCCGAGCACGATCAGGTCATAGGTATCAGCCACAAGGAATCTCCCGAGGGAAAATGGGATCAATCGACGCCGGCGATCGGGCGCGGACGGCGCGCCTCGTCGATCGCGACGAACACGAAACGCGCCTTGGTGACGCGACAGCTTTGTTCGACATGACGGCCACGCCGCCATGCTTCCACCTCGATGGTCATCGAAGTGCGGCCCGTGCGGACCAGATTGGCATAGACAGAGACTTCGTCACCGACCGCGACGGGAGCGAGAAACTCCATCGCATCGACGGCGATGGTCACCGCCCGCCCCCTGGAATGGCGCGCGGCGACCAGCCCCGCCGCCATGTCCATCTGGCTCATCAGCCAGCCACCGAAAATATCGCCATAGGGATTGGCGTCGGCGGGCATCGTCGTCACGCGCAGGGCGGGGTGGCCCGCCGGCGGTGTCTCCGGCGTCATGGCGTTCATGCCGCCACTCCGCGCGCCGCGCGCATGACGGGCCGCACGCCCATCAGCGCGACGATCGCGACCGATATCCAGGTGATCAGCCAGATGTTGTCGCGACCCACCGGATAGGCCCATGACGCCGCCCAACCGACACCATAGGCGCCGGCGATGCTCAGCACCGTGTAGAGCACCTCAAGAATCAGCCGACCCACGCGCATGTCACGCGATCATACCCATCGGGCTTTCGACCAGTTCCTTGAACAGCTTCATCAGCTGCGCACCATCGGCACCGTCGATCGCGCGGTGGTCGAAACTGCCGGTGGCCGACATGACCGTTGCCACGCCCAGCGCATCGTCGACGATATAGGGCCGCTTTTCGCCAGCGCCGACCGCCAGGATCATGCCCTGCGGCGGGTTGATGACGGCGTCGAACTGCTTGATGCCGAACATGCCCATGTTCGAAAGCGACGCGGTGCCGCCCTGATATTGTTCGGGCTTCAGCTTGTTGTCCTTGGCCAGCGCGCCCAGTTCCTTCATCTCGGTCGAGATCTTGGACAGCGCCTTGTTCGCCGCATCGCGCACGATCGGCGTGATCAGGCCGGTCGGCGTCGACACCGCAACCGAAATATCGGCGCGGCTGTAGCTGACCAGCTCGTTGCCAAGGAAGGTGACGTTGCACTTGGGCGTCGCTTCCAGCGCCACGGCCAGCGCCTTGATCAGCATGTCGTTGACCGACAGCTTCACCCCGCGGCTTTCCAGCCCCTTGTTCAGCTCGCCACGCAGCTTCAGCAGCGCGTCGAGGCGGATGTCGACCGTCAGATAGATGTGCGGGATCGTCTGCTTCGCCTCGGTCAGGCGGCGGGCGATCGTCTTGCGGATGTTCGACAGCTTCGACACTTCGTGCGGAATGCTCTCGTCATACCAGACCGCCTTGGTCTCGGCAGAGGGCGCAGCGACCGGGGCCGGTGCAGCGGCTTCAGCCTTGGCGGCGGGCGCTTCGGTCTTGGCCGCGCCGGGCTTGGCACTATCGACATCGGCCTTGACGATGCGGCCGTTCGGACCGCTGCCGGTGACGGCTGACAGATCGAGACCCTTTTCGGCGGCAAGGCGGCGCGCCAGCGGGCTGGCCTTTACGCGGCTGCCGTCATCGCTTTTCGAAGGCGCAGGTGCGGGGGCAGCCTTGGCCGGTTCGGTCGATCCGGTGGCCCGTTCTTCCTGCACTTCCTGCTTGCGCGCTTCGTCGGCGCCCTTGCTCTCCGCCTTGGGCGCATCCGCCTTGGGCGCTTCGACGCTGGCGGCGTCTTCGCCTTCTTCGGCGAGGATGGCGATGACGGTGCCGACCTTCACGCCGTCCGATCCTTCGCTGACGAGGATCTTGGCGATCGTACCTTCGTCGACGGCTTCGAATTCCATCGTCGCCTTGTCGGTTTCAATCTCGGCCATGATGTCACCGGCCTTGACGGTGTCGCCTTCCTTGACGAGCCATTTGGCGAGCGTGCCTTCCTCCATCGTCGGCGACAGCGCGGGCATCTTCAGTTCGATCGACATGAAGGGAGATTCCTGCCTTTCCTGGGGTTAGGGCCTCTTCGCCATCCCGCCCGCCCGGGTCAAGGGGCGTCCCGTCAGCATACGTATCTTGCGGTGACGCAAAGGCGACCTCTCTTGCGCTCAAACGCATGGGCGTCCACGTCAGTGCCGCAGGGGAAGGATGACTGGCGATGCGTACGTATCTGGTGGTGATTGACGAAAGTCCGGAAGCGGAAATCGCGATGCGATTTGCCGCGCGGCGCGCGGTGAAGACGGGCGGATCGATCGAAATCCTGGCGCTCGTGCCCTCGACCGAGTTCGTTCAGTGGGGCGGCGTGATGGCGACCATGGAGGAAGAAGCGCGCCTGCGGGCGGAGGCGCTGGTCGCGGGCGCGGCGGGCACGCTGCTGTCCGAATCGGGGATCAAGCCGTCAATCACCGTGCATCAGGGCGAAGGCCCGAAAATCGTGCGGGAGATGATTGCCGCCAATCCCGACATCGCCGCATTGGTGCTGGGCGCCGCAGCCAGCGGCCCGCCGGGTCCGCTGGTCAGCCATTTCGCCGGGCCGGACGCGGGCACGCTGCCCGTGCCGGTGATGATCATCCCGGGCAGCCTGGACCGGGAGGGGATCGACCGGCTGAGCTGAGCCAGCTGCGCGACGGGCGTTGACAGCCGGGGCCCGCATGCCGCCTAAACACGGCCATGCGCTTTACCCTCCCCCTCATCGCCCTTGTCGCCGCTCCTGCCCTTCAGGCTCAGGAAGCACCTTCTCCCCAGCGGCTGCGCGCCGATGTCGCCACGATGGCCGCGTTTGGCACGCGCCATTCGGCATCGACCACCACCGATCCAAAGCGCGGCATCGGCGCCGCGCGCAACTGGGTCGAGGCCGAGTTCAAGCGAATCGGCAAATCATGCGGCGGCTGCCTGACGACGGAGCGGCTGGCCCGCAACTTCACCGGCCCCCGCGCCCCGAACGGGGTCGAGATCGTCGACGTGCTGGGCGTGCAACCCGGCACCGAACCGGGCCGCGTCGTCATCCTGATGGGCCATCTGGACAGCCGCAATTCGGACGTGATGGACGCATCGGGCGACGCGCCCGGCGCCAATGACGACGCATCGGGCGTCGCGCTGGTCATCGAAACCGCGCGCATCCTGTCCAAGAGCAAGCACAAGGCCACGATCATCTATGCCGCGCTGTCGGGCGAGGAACAGGGTCTGTGGGGCGCGACGCTGCTGGCCGAAACCGCCAAGGCGCGCGGCTGGACCGTCGATGCGGCGCTGAACAACGACATGGTCGGCAATACCGTGGGCCAGAACGGCCAGCGCGTCGCGGACCGGGTGCGCGTTTTCTCCGAAGGCATCCGGATTTCCGAATCGATCGAGGAACAGATCCGCCGCCGCGGCAATGGCGGGGAGGATGACGGCCCCAGCCGCGCGCTGGCCAAGGCGATTCGCGGCACGGCCGAGGCGATGCCGGGCGCACTGGAAGTGTTCGCCGTCCGCCGCCCCGATCGGTTCGGGCGTGGCGGCGACCATGAAGCGTTCCTGCGGCTGGGCTATCCCGCCGTCCGCTTCACCGTGGCGGCGGAGAATTACGATCAGCAACACCAGAATCTGCGGACCGAAGATGGCCGCGTTTACGGCGACACGATCGACAAGATGGATTTCGACTATGCGGCCAAGGTAACGGCGATCAACGTCGCGGTCGCGCGGCGGCTGGCCGACGCACCGTCCGCCCCGGCCGAGGTCAGCGTCGACGGGGCGGTCAGCGCCGATTCGACCGTGCGCTGGTCACCGGTCACGGGCGCCAGCGGATACCGCGTCCACTGGCGCCGCAACGACAAGCAGGACTGGACCGATCACCGCGACCTGCCCGCCGGGGCGACCGAATTGCTGCTGAAGGACGTGGTCGTCGACGACTATTTCTTCGGCGTCTCGGCGCTCAGTGAAAATGGCGCCGAAAGCGTCGTCAGCTTTGCCGGTCGCGCCGCGCCGCGACGGTGACCGGCTTGGAAGATGGCTCAGGCGGCAGCCTGAGCCTCTTCCTGCGCGAACTCGGCTTCGGCCAGGAAACGCTCGGCGTCCAGCGCGGCCATGCAGCCCGTGCCCGCGGCCGTCACGGCCTGACGATAAACCTTGTCCATCACATCGCCGCACGCGAACACGCCGGGGACCGATGTGCGCGTCGAACCCGTCTCGACCGCGATATAACCATCCTCGTCCAGCGCCACATGACCGCGGAACAGCTCGGTCGCCGGATGGTGGCCGATCGCGACGAAGCCGCCATCGACGTCCAGCGTCGAAAGCTCGCCCGTCACCGTGTCGCGCAGCTCGATGCCGACCAGACCCGCCGTGCCGCCGCCGTCGATGAAGCGCACGACTTCCTTGTTCCACAGCATCGAAATGCGCTCGTTCGCGAACAGCCGCGCCTGAAGGATCTTTTCCGCGCGCAGCGTGTCGCGGCGGTGGATCAGCGTCACGTCATGGCTGTGGTTGGTCAGGTACAGTGCCTCTTCGACCGCGGTATTGCCGCCGCCGATCACCGCCACCTTCTTTCCGCGATAGAAAAAGCCGTCGCAGGTGGCGCAGGCGCTGACCCCCTTGCCCTTCAGCAATTCCTCGCTGTCCAGCCCCAGCCACTTGGCCTGTGCGCCGGTGGCGATCACCAGCACTTCGCCCTCATACACGTCGCCGCCATCGCCGATCAGTCGGAAGGGGCGCTGGGTCACGTCGACCTCGACGATGGTGTCGTACATCATGCGCGTGCCGACATGTTCGGCCTGCGCCTGCATCTCACCCATCAGCCACGGGCCCTGCACGACCTCTCGAAAGCCGGGATAGTTTTCGACGTCCGTCGTGGTCATCAGCTGGCCGCCCGGCTGGATGCCCTGAACGACGATCGGCTCCATCCCCGCGCGCGCGCCGTAAATGGCGGCGGACAGGCCGGCGGGGCCGGACCCCAGGATCAACATGCGGGTCGTGTGGGTGGTCATCGCAGCACTTTCGTCCATAATCGGCAAAATCTTGGCCCGCCTCTATGTCAGGCGGGCATCGGCCTGCAACATGGTGCGGGCATGGGCGCATGGCAAAGGAGTTCGGCTTGTGGGCATGATGGGGTTCGTTTCGGCTGCAATCGCGCTGGCATTGCAGGTCACGCCAGCTCCCGCCCCGACGCCGACCGCACCTCCACCCCCCGCCCCCCGGACCGAGCGGGTGGCGATCGAAACCGACAAGGGCCGCTTCGTCGTGGCCGTCGAGGTCGAGCGGGCACCGATCACCGCCGCCAATTTCCTGAAATATGTCGACCAGAAGCGATTGGACGGCATCAGCTTCTATCGGAGGGTGAAGGCGGGCGACAAGTTCGGCTTCGTCCAGTTCGGGGTTCAGAATGATCCCAAGCGCGCCCTGCCCCCGATCGCGCATGAACCGACGACCAAGACTGGCGTACGCCATGTCGACGGCGCGATCAGCGTGGCGCGATTCGAACCCGGCAGCGCGCGGGGCGACTTCACCATCAGCATCGGCGACCAGCCGTCGCTCGACGCCGATCCCAGCAAGCCGGGCGACAATCTGGGCTATGCCGCGTTCGGCCGCGTGGTGGAGGGGATGGAGACGATCCACGGCATCCTCGATTCGCCCACCAAGCCCGGCGGCCATTTCCCCGATCAGATGATCGCCCAGCCCGTGACCGTTCTGAAGGCCACTCGCCTCCAGTAAAGACTTTACTGGACGACTGATCAAACTCGCGCAGAACCCGACTTCGCGACGTAAAGTCTTGGCCAAAGCCATCGCCCGGCAAACCCGGTGCCGTCATCATCGCGGCATCGGATTTTCCAAAGCGAGAAGCGCCATGACCTATAGCCAGACGATTGCCGACGCCGCCCGCACCATCGACGGGGCGGGCCAGAGCTGGGCCGCGATCAATGCCGAATCGGTGGCGCGGATGCGGGTCCAGAACCGCTTTCCCACCGGCCTCGACATTGCGCGTCATACCGCACGGATCATGCGCGCCGACATGGCCGCCTACGACGCCGATCCTGCGGCCTATACCCAGTCGCTCGGCTGCTGGCACGGCTTCATCGGCCAGCAAAAGCTGATCGCCATCAAGAAGCATTTCGGCACGACCAAGGGCCGTTACCTCTACCTCTCCGGCTGGATGATCGCCGCGCTCCGCAGCGATTTCGGCCCCCTGCCTGACCAATCGATGCACGAAAAGACCAGCGTGCCCGCGCTGATCGAGGAGCTGTACACCTTTCTGCGCCAGGCCGATGCCCGCGAACTGGGCGGCCTGTTCCGCGAGCTGGACAAGGCGCGCGCGGCCGGCAACGCGATCGAGGAACAGCGCATCCTGAACGCGATCGACAATCACGAAACCCATGTCGTGCCGATCATTGCGGATATCGACGCGGGCTTCGGCAATGCAGAGGCGACCTATCTGCTGGCGCGAAAGATGATCGAGGCAGGCGCCTGTGCGCTGCAGATCGAAAACCAGGTGTCGGACGAAAAGCAGTGCGGGCATCAGGACGGCAAGGTCACCGTCCCGCATGAGGATTTCCTCCAGAAAATCCGCGCCATTCGCTACGCGTTCCTCGAACTGGGCGTGGAGGACGGCATTATCGTCGCCCGCACCGATTCGCTGGGTGCAGGGCTGACCAAGCAGATCGCCTATTCACGCGAACCCGGCGATCTGGGCGACCAGTATAACCGCTTCCTCGATTGCGAGCCGGTCGATGCCGCCAGCCTGAATGGCGATGTCGTCATCAACCGCGACGGGCAATTGATGCGGCCCAAAAGGCTGCCGTCGAACCTGTATCAGTTCCGGCCCGGCACCGGAGAGGATCGTTGTGTGCTGGATTGCATCACCAGCCTTCAGAACGGCGCCGATCTGCTGTGGATCGAGACCGAAAAGCCGCACATCGACCAGATTGCCGGCATGGTCGACCGCATCCGTGCGGTGATCCCCAATGCCAAGCTGGTCTACAACAATTCCCCCAGCTTCAACTGGACACTCAATTTCCGGCAACAGGTGTTCGACGCCTGGGCTGCGGAGGGTCGCGATCTGTCGGCCTATGACCGCGCAAAGCTGATGAGCGTGGATTACGACGGCACCGAACTGGCCGAGGAAGCCGATGGTCGCATCCGCACCTTTCAGCGCGATGCGTCGGCACGGGCGGGGATTTTCCACCATCTGATCACCCTGCCCACCTATCACACGGCGGCCCTGTCGACGGACAATCTGGCACGCGAATATTTCGGGGAGGCGGGGATGCTTGGCTACGTCAAGAACGTCCAGCGCGCGGAAATCCGTCAGGGCATCGCCTGTGTCCGGCATCAGAATATGGCCGGCTCCGACATCGGCGACGATCACAAGGAATATTTCGCGGGCGAAGCCGCCCTGAAGGCGGGCGGCGCACATAACACGATGAATCAGTTCGCCGCCTGACAAGAGCTTCCTGGGGAGGAAGGCAGCCCGCCTTGGCTTTCAGCCGGGGCGGGCTGTTGCATGCGGAACAGGCCGCGTGGCGCGCTCGTTCAGATATGGCAAGGAGTGCCAACATGACCAACGAACGCACGGAAACCCAGCCCGACCCGAACATCTCGACCGAACCCGGCCACAAACAGGTCGCCCCCGACACCGCGACACAGACTCAGCCCGCTCCCAACATCTCGACCGAACATCAAAAGGAAGGCGACGCGCGCAAGCCCAGCGATACGCTGGATCGCGGCCAGTAACCGGCAATTTCGCCGCGATTTCGGGTGATGGTAGCGGAGGACCGCTCCGAACTGCGACGAGGCGTCAGCGCGATTAAGGTTTGATCTTCGGGCCGCTTGAGAGCGGCCCACCCCCCCACGACAGGCAGACCGGCAGGCGCGTCCGCGCGCCACCCTGACAGTTCCGGGTCTCGAGGCTCCCAGCGAGCCCTCGATCGATTTTTCACGTCCGCGCGTCGGCGAGCAGTGCTTCCGGCGGCGGTTTCGTGCGTCCTGATTTCTGTCCGTGGGGGACGGCTCAGATGCCCGCCGACCAGGCCAAGTTTCCGAATTCGACCGCTGCTGATCCTTCGTGTGCAATCCATGTGCCCAAGCCGATCGGCCACTTCATCCTCGCAGCTGCCGGCATAAAGCCGGATCGAGGAACACGATCATTCCACCAGCGTGGCGACAGCCCCCGATCCGGCGCACCGGTCTGGCGAAACAGCTATACGGTTGGGCAGATCGAAAACCGCATTTGGAAGCCGATCAATGGTGGCACGACGCGCGGAGGCAAGCGCTGGGCCGCCGCGCTCCTGAAGGCTGCCAAGCGGTTCGAACTCGTCACGCGCGCTGAGCGGCAGCAAGCTGAACCGGGGGCGCGCAACGGCGCCTTAGGCCCGGTCGCGATCGCGGTTCTCGAATATCTCTACGGCCTTGTAGATTTTGCCACTGGCCGGCTCGAGCCCGCAGTGCGCACGATTGCCGAGGCGGTCGGACATGCCTATTCGGCCGTGCACAACGCGCTGAAGCGGCTCCGCGAACACGGCTTCCTTCACTGGATGCGCCGCAGTCGGCC
Organism: Sphingomonas sp. IW22; assembly: GCF_041321155.1. Taxonomy (GTDB): domain Bacteria; phylum Pseudomonadota; class Alphaproteobacteria; order Sphingomonadales; family Sphingomonadaceae; genus Sphingomonas. The sequence goes on from NZ_JBGGWB010000001.1 coordinate 738,820, forward strand.
GAAGGACGACCCCCAGCCAGGCAGCGCAATCGTTGAGCAGGCCAGCAACGCTTATGCCCTTTTGGTGCCAGAAGGCCTGCGGGCTGGCTTGCAGCGGCTGCTTGGCAAAGCTCCTGCCCCGGAGTGCGAGGTTGATCGCAGAAAGCGCGAGACCGCCGCTTTCGACGCGATGCTGGAAGGCCTGACTGCTGAGAAGCGGCACGACGCAACGTGGAACGGCGACAGCCTCGTTGGCGAAACGCTGAAGAAGCTCGCCGCAGCTGTCGATCGACGCGATCGCAGGACCTGCGAATCCTCCACCACCGATGAAACCGGGGTGATCTAAAGATCACAATGAGGAATGGCCTCGCTTTGGCGAGGCCATGCACCAATAAGCTCTCCCCCTCCCCCGCAACCGGCTCGAATTCAGCCAACCGATCGCCAAGTTCCGGCGGTCGGACCGGGCGGCTGTGCCGCCCGATGGCTCGGCGAGGGGGAGGAGCAGGAACCGTGCCGAATAAAGCTTTACGGTCGGGGTGCGGCCTCAAGCATGTAATTTTTGTCTCACCTGACGGGATACTAGTCGCACGTGATACGTTGCGGCCGAGAAACGCCAGAGCGTTGCTCTGCGCCGGCGAGGGGGCGCGTCGGTGATTCCGACCGAAAGCGAGATCGAACAGCTTTGTAAAGAATCTGGGATGGGCCGGATGCAGGCGATCTATCATCTTCGCGCTCGAGCGAAGCTTCGTCGCTCGCACATGGCGCGCCGCATCTACGTCATTTGACCTCTGCCAGCACAGCACCCCGACCGGCGACGTGCGATCCGGGCCAACCAGTTGTGCGCCCCTCCGACCCTGCGCTTGACCTGGTGCGCGACACCTCGTGATTGCGATACGCCTATCAGGCGCAGCCTCGTTCAATTCAAAAGATAGACAAGCGCCTCGATCATGAGTTAATACCGAGAAATTGCTTGCCCAGCCGCCGTGCCTGGCGGTCTGGACAAGAAGTTTGAATACGTTAAGAGCGGCGGCTTATCACGCGTCGATACCGTAGTGGTAATAGGTCACTCCGTTGACTTCACGAGCGTACAAAAAGTCGAGTACGGTCACGTCACCACTAACTCCGTTGACGTCGATTTGCCCGCCAGGATTCAACTTTCCATCGGTTGACTTGGGTCCACCTTCGCCGGAAAGATCCAGCACCTTGTTGGCGCCAAACGTGATCGTCTCGCTATCATCCGCGTCATAGATCCGTCGGGTCGTTACGATCATGTCGTCCGACCCAAAGTTATCGATCGTGTCGAACCCCAAATTCAGGCCCAGAGCATTATCGAAAAAATAAGTCGTTGAGCCGCTCGCGGCGTCGAAGGTATCGTTCGTGACGTACCCTTCGGTAAAGCCAGACAAGCGCACCGAAGCATCCGCATAGGCAAAACCGCCGTCCTTGTTTCCAAGATATCGGAGGTTCAGCGTCTCGCTACCATCGGCGGCGACGATCGACAGCATATCGCCATCAGGGCTTTCTGCGGCATCGACAGCGATCGTCCCGTTTGGCCCGGGGGCGACGGCCTCAGTGCTGATTAGCCGATAATTGATTAGCGAATCATTCGTTCTGAAATTGAGAATGGTCTCATCACCAATGTCACCGCTCGTGACCACGAAAGCCGTAGCCTTATCTTCTCCGACGGTGACGCCGTCGACACTGTCCGAAACGAGAACGACAGATGCCGCAGTCGTGATTAGCTTGTCATTGCTTGCCATGATAATCCCCCTCTTTCCGGCGCGAGCGAAAAAACGAACGCACGCCGCTCGATCTGCTGCTGCGGCGAATCTTGCTCAGTCGCGCATGCAGCCGCTGTCAAAACTCAGGGAGCAAGTCGGAGTTCCTAGTTGGCGGAGGAAATTGTGGTTAATTATCTTGCAGTTGCGAAATGTGACGGCGTGCCCCCACGGTATACAACGCAACGCCGACAGCGCGCTTCACCCTTATCGTGACCGGTTCGGCTTGGCTCGGATCGTAACGCTTTTTCAGATGCGTGAGCCGGTTCAAGCAATTTGGTAGCCAATACGCCCGCCGTAGCCATTTTCAGCCTGTTAGTACGGTTGCCCAAGCATCAAACAGAGCCCGCCGACGGGCCAGTTGCTCGGCGCGGTTGTAGGCGCTTTCGACCTTTCCTTTCACTTGATGCGCCAGCGCCTCGTCGATTGCGACACGCTCGTCCGGCATTGCCTCGTTCAGCACTGTCGAAAAACTGGCGCGCCAACCGTGCGGCACATGACGGCCGGCCAGACCAGCGCGATCGTGCAACTCGCCGATCGCGCGTTCTCCGATCGGGAATATCTTTGCGGTCGGCTCACCGGAATGGCCGCGTGCAGCCTCAAGTACCGCCCGCGCGGCACGCGACAGCGGCACTAGGTGGTCATGGTCGGCCGAGGCCTTGCGCGCGCGGCTTAGCTTCAGGTGCGCGGCAGGGATGCGCCACAGCGGCGCGCCTGCGTCGTCGATCTCGATCTCCTCCCATGTGGCGAGCCGCAACGACCCGACGCGGACGGCGGTGAGCGCCAGAAACTGAGCAGCGAGGTTGACGATCGGCCGCGCGCCGGCTGACGCGATCGCGCGGTAGGCGCTGCGCGCGTCTGCGGCTGTTGTCACCGCAGGATGCCGGATGGGTGCTGCCGGCGGCGCGAGCTCGGCCGCGATCAGAGCGGCCGGATTGTCCTCGACCCAACCACGCGGGCGAGCGAACGCGAAGATCGCATCGAGGCGCTGCCGGACGCGGCGTGCCGTTTCCGCGCCCTCGATCGATTCGAGCAACTCGAGCAGCTCGGCCGCGTCGATCGCTGCGATCGCGCGTGCGCCGGCGCGCGGAAAGATATGTCGCTCGAGCGAACCGATAACGTCTGCTGCATGGGCGATCGACCAGCGCTCCCGCCGAGCCTCGAACCATGCACGCGCCGCCTGTTCCAGCGTGCGCGGTGCTAGTCGTTCCGCCGATCGCGCAGGGTCCTCGCCGATCGCGATCGCCGCGCGCGCCTGGTCCCGCCGTGCACGGGCGCCGTCGAGGGCGATATCGGGAAACTGGCCGATAACCAGCAGCTTTTCGCGGCCGGCAATACGATACTTCAGCCGCCAGGACTTCAAGCCGGTCGGCGCGACGAACAGGTGCAGCCCGCCTCCGTCGAACAGCTTGTACGCGCGCGGCCGCGGCCGCGCGGACTTGACGGCCGCGTTGGTCAGCATCTTGATGATCTTCCAGGAGGTGACGATGGAATCGGGGCAAGCCAGTATTTGGCTGGAGATCGCAAAGATCGCGGCACCATTCGTTGCGGCGGCCTTGGCTCTCGCCATTGGGTCATGGCGCTTTCGAAGCGAACGTCGATGGGAGAAGCGGCTATTGGCGTATGTCGATGCTGTAGCCGCGCTGAGGGAAATGCGTTCGGTTCGGCAGATCGAGTATAATGCCGTCCTGCTGCGACGGGAGCTTTCTGATCAAAATCACGCAGAACTTGCTGAACGCTATCGCGCGGCTCGTAATCGTTTGAACGAGGCGACCGCAGCAGCTCTGTTGCTATTTACGAAACGCGAAAGTGCGCCGCTGGTCGGACTGGAAGAAGCGCTCCGGCACATCTCGGAAACCGAAACCAGCTACGAGGGAATGCTGGACCATGAACTGGCCGTTCTGAAGCGTGGTCTTGATGAGGTTGGAAGGTTGGGTCAGCGAGCTTTGCGCTGACCGCGTCGGAGCTTCCGTCCGACGCGTTCAAAGGCCGGCCGCAGAAATCCTAGTGTTTGAGCATGGCTCCGGGCTGCCGATACCCCCGCCATACCCCCGGATTTGATACCCGAAAGCACGAACCGGGAGCATCGGCGAACGCCGCTACCGCGGGCGGTTGCGAATGATCAGCTCGGTGACACGCCGACCAGCGGCGGTCCCGCGCCCTGATACCGTCCAGGTCGTTTCGACTTCTTCAATTTTGAAGGCGGCGAAGGTCGAGCGGACAAAGTCGGTGTCGTTGATCGACAGCACGAACTGTCCTGCGATGCCGTCCAGCTGCTCGGCCATCTCCTCATACCGCTCGCGGCCGAACGGCAGTCCGTAGCCAGTGGTCTGGTCATATGGCGGGTCGAGGTAGAACAGCGTGTCTTTGCCGTCGTAACGCCGGATCAGCTGCGCGAAATCGAGCTGCTCGATCGTGACCGGTGCGAGGCGCGCGCTGAGCAGGCGGAGGTCAGCACGGAGCCTCGCGTGATTGAAGCGCGCTCCTTGCGCGCGATCGACGCCGAACGCGCGCCCTTCGACCTTGCCCCCGAAGCTCAGGCGCTGAAGGAAGAGAAAGCGAACCGCGCGCTCGATGTCGGTCAAGCCGGTCGGATCGAGCCGCTTCAGGCGATCGAATTCGCCGCGGCTCGCGAACAGCAGCTGCATCTCGTCGACGAACGGTCCGTAATGCCGCCGCACCACGCGGAACAGGTTCGCGACGTCGCCTGAGAAGTCGTTGATGACTTCGATCGGCGCCGGCTGCTGCCGGCGAAGGAAGACACCGCCCATGCCGACAAACGGCTCGACATAGGCACGGTGCGGGATGGTCTCGATCAGCGCGCACAAGCGCTTGGCGAGGTTCTTCTTGCCGCCAAGATAGGCAGCCGGGGGCTTTGCGCGGGGAAGCGCGGTCATGCGTGGTGTTTCCTCGGGGATGAGGAGCGACGGCGGCTAGACGCGCTCAGTTGGCCACCGTCGATTGACGGCGGATGCCGCGCCTGTCGGCGCGGAATTCTTGCGATGGTAGAGGGTGGCCTCGGGGGATCGCTGGGGCTGGCCTTGCCGCCGGTACCGGGCGGTTAGCCGCGCAGACAGGCTGCTGCACCCTGCGTATTCCCCCGAGGGGTCTTCTATTCCGCAGGCCACCCGGCGAAGCCGGCCAGCCTGTTCCGCGCGCGCGGGCCACCCTTAACGGCTAAGTTCCGAGCAGCGCGGCGGGTATGTCAGATGACGAGCACGACGTCTATCGCGGCGGGCAGGCCCGCGTTGCCGCATCAAGCGCATCGGCATGGTTCATCCGACGCCCCGCCTGGGCGCGCACCGCCTGAGCCTTGGCGCCTGGCGCGCGGGCCGCCCATTGTGCCGCTGGCACCAACTCGCGCAGCGGCGTGACCCGAGCCGGTCGGTTGACGACGCAGCCGACGGCGACAGCCACCGGCGCGGTCTCAACTCGCACGCGTGGCTCGGGCTGGCGAGCGGCGCAGGCCGCGAGCATCAGGCTAGAAGCCGTCGTGATACAGCGCGTCCAGGACCGCATTGCATTCCTCCATCTCTGTTTCGGCCGACAAGCGCTCGGTGCGCGTCTCAGCGGCCTGGGCGCGCCGGATCCACTCGTCACGCTGGCGGATCGTCGCTTCGGCCAGGCGGCGTTGCTCGACGCCGAGCTGGACCAAACGGTCGGTTTCCGCTGCCAAAGCGTCGATGCTCGCCGACTGCTGCTTAACAATCAGGCGCGCAGCATCGCGATCGGTGCGCGCATCATCCCTGCCCTTGACCAGCGCGGCGATCGCCTCGGGGGCCTTGTCCGGCTTTGGGCGATCAGGGATGGCGATCGTGATGCGTGTCAGCAAATCCAGGTATCGCGCGCGCAGATGATCGACGCGCGCTCCCCAGGCCAGGGCACCGACAAGCGCGATGACGAGCACCGTTTTTATCGGGTTCGCAGCCAGCCAGTTCATGGCAGCCCGGCCTTACAGATGCGGATCTCGCGCCGGCGCCGGTTGACCAGTCCAGGAACAACCCGCAACGGTCGGCCTGCCTTCTTCCACATGGCAAAGGCATCGCACCCCGCAGCCCACTGACCGGCGCGAAAGCGATGTGCGGCAGTCGACGCGCAGAACGACGGCCACCCGATATTATAGGAAAGGCTGATCGCAGCGTGCAGCTGCTGCTCGCGCCCCGTGGCGAAGAGCTGCGGCGTACATGCGCGGATCCGCGTCGCATGCTCGACCAGCTCGCGCTCAAGGCGGATCAGACAGCCGTCCGGCGTCTCAACCATCCCGGCGCGAACGTCGCGGGTCAGGCCGTCGCAGATCGTCCAGATGCCGACAATATCGCGATAGGCGGCCAGATACTGGCGGCCGGCTACGTGGCGCACCTCAATCGCCCGGTCAGCGCGTGGACGTGCTTCGACAACGCGACCGCTTTCGTCGGCCGGCACGCTGACGAACAGACCGGCTGCCACGACGGCGCCAACGATCGCCACGAGCGCGCTGCCAATGCTGCGGCGAGGCGCCGCCGGCATCACACCATAGCCGGGCATCAGTCCTCGTCTCCGGCCTTGGCAACCGGATTGCGTCCGATTGCGCGCTGGATCGTATCGGTTTCCCAGATGCGGATCATGGTCCAGATCACGGTCATCAGCGCCGCGATCGCTGGCAGCATGTCCGACAGCGTGCCGACAACGACACCGATCGATACCGCGTCGCCCAGCGCGCGCGGTGCTTCCTGAGGCAAGTTCATCGACCGGCTCCTTCCGAAACGAAAAAGGGCGACGCTCCGGCCGAGCGCCGCCCTGATGAGGGTTTGATGATCGTGGCTTATTTTCGGAGCGCGGCGATCTGCTTCAGCAGCGGCGACGCGCCGGTCTTCGTCGTCTGGGTCAGGCCATACCAGCCCCCACCGTTCGCATCGTAGGGCATGAACGTCGACATGATAAACCAGGTCGCATACCGGATCACGTCGGCGTTATCGTCCAGCCATTTGAAGAACAGCGGCATGGCGAAGCGGCCCTTGGCGTTGTTCGGGAACGCAAACTCGGTCAGCGCCAGGGTAAGGCCGGCTTCTCGGGCAGCATCGACGCTGGGCTGAAGCCGCTTGGCGATCCATTCCGCAACATCCGCGTCCGAATAGGTGTCGCCGAGCTTCATCACCTGCGAAGGATAGCGACCCGACGTGTCATCATCGAAATACTGGTGCACGTCGATGATGGTCCGGCCCAGCGGATCGCTATCGGCCAGCGCCTTTGCATCATCGATCTTGTCATCAAGATCCTGAAACGCCTGATAGCCGCTGATCGACATCGTCAGCGGCGTCGTCCAGCCCGCCGCACGGTGCAGGCGGACGAACTCCCGGCCGATCGGCCACCAGTCACTGCCGAGCGAATGAGGCTCGTTTACGAATGACGGGATGAGGCGCGGATGGTTCAGATAGCGGCCAAAGCCCGCCATGAACGATTCGTAGAGGCCGGCCGCCTTCTCGACCGTCAGCTTGGGCGTGAACATGTTACCGGTGGTAGGCGACTTCTGCCGCGCCTCCCGGCTCGCGCCATAGCCGTGTTCCTCGACGATGATCGTGAAACCCATGTCCAGCGCCGCATCCATCATCGGATGAAGATGCTTTTCGACCGCCGGGTCGACGACAAAGACCCCCGGCGTGGTCTCGTCCGACATCAGGCGCCGAGCGCGATATGGCACCCGGATCAACCGAATACCGTTATCCCATGCCAGCTGAAGCTCGGCGGCCGTGGGATAGAAATACGCGGTCCCATAATCGAGCCGATACGACGACATGCCGCCGGCGCCGATGTTGCAGCCAATCATGCAGCGCCGCGTGATCGGCACCGGTTCGCTCGCCGGTTCTTCGACAACCGGCGGCTCGGGGATGCGCTCTTCCGGGTCGGTGGCATAGGCGATCTTGCCGGTTTCCGGCAGCCCGTCAGGCACGATGCCCAGCAGGTAGAGCCGATCGACACCGAACTTCGTCCGATTCGCCTTGCCCAGTTCAATGATGCCGTCCGGGTCTTTGTCGGGCAGCATTGCGTCGAGGTAGTGGATCATACGGTGATTCCTTTCACTGCTACGGCATCACGGACACGCTGGTGCGCGGCGGCGATGTCTTCGGGCTGAAGGTTTTCGAAGATGGCGACATGCGCGATGTCGCCGAGCAGACTGGCGGACGTGCTCCCGCTCGATCGCTGAGATCCGATATAGGTGAGACCGCTGCCGGGGTTTGGAGCACCAGCGACCGTGCCGCTGATCGCTTCGGCCCCATTGACGTATGCGGCGATCGCCGGGCCGTCCTCGTAGACCGAAACCATCAGCCAGGTGTTTGCGGGCAGCACCGCGTCGTCAGTGAACGTCGTGGCAGAGGTTCCGCCACCATAACGCCGGATGTATTCGAGCCTGCCGCCGTTGAACCGAAGCTGGAACTGACGGCTGCTGGCATTGCTATCGTCACGCGCGGCAATCGTTTGCATCCCGGACGTCGCCGCGACCCGCACCACGAATGCCATCAGGCGCTTGTTCGACCCGTTCAGGCGCGGCGCTTCCGGCAGCCGGAGATAGTCGTTCGTGCCGATCGTCACGCCCTCGGCAATGAACGTCGGGTCTGCCGTGTCAGCTTCCACCTGCAGGCCAAGCGCCAGCACGCTGCCATGCGTACCGAGCAGATACTGGCCCTCGGTTTCACGGATCAGCCATTCGTCGACCAGCTCGGCCTCCAGTGGCTCGGCCGCCGGCGCAAACTGATCGAGGGCATGGGCCGATGGCACCAGTGCCGAGCGCGGCGCGCGATACCGCTCGAAGGCCTCGGCAACCGCTGCATACCAGCGATCGAGGTTGACCGCCGCTTCGGCCGCCGTCGTCGTGTTGGTGATCGTCAGCTCGGGCGCCCAGGCGTGCGGGTTCCACCACGTATGTTCGGGGTTGGGGAACTGCGGATTGACCGCCGTTCCGTAACCGAATGTGCGCGCCGCCCACAGCTCGCCAACATAGGGTCGATATTTGCCGCACCAGTTCGCCGTATTGGCAGGATCAAAATTGCCTTGCAGCTTGGCGGAGATCAGCCAGAACCATGCACCGGCGTCGCCGGCGCGGTAGTAGCTCGACGGATAGTTGCTGGTGCTGCGTTCGTTCTGCATGAACGCGCCCATTGCCCCTGCGGGAACGATGCGATGTACCCAGAAGTCCGCGTCGGAGCCGCTGTTGTCGCGGTTGAACGCGTGCCACTGGTGATACCCGGCAATCAGGTGCATGTCGCCGAACAGGCCCGGCGTCTCCGCATCCGGCCAGCTGTTCGAGGTCAGGTAGACCCACGACGGCGTGTCGCCGTTCGGGCCGGTGTTGAAGTTCGGCTGACCGATGATGCGGACGCGCCTGAAGAAATCGGGCTGCTGGCCAAGCTGGACCGCCTCATATGCGGCCTGCGCCACGACATCGAACGAACCCTGCACCGAGATCCACAGCTTGTCCTGCGGCAGCTCGCTGTCCGGATTGCCATGGGCGGCCGCCGCCGCAATCATCGCCTGGGCAGCGGCATGCGCGCGATCGTACTGATCGTCGTCGCCCGGCTCGCGATAGCCCTTCGAGGGGGACAGCGAACGCGGGCCTTGCACGCACAATGCCGTCAGTTCGGCTTCAGCCTTGAAACGCTCGGGATAGGGCGTGTGCGTCACCAAGGTGGCGCGATCGGCCTCATAGGCGGTGATCTGGTTGGTGAACCCGCTCGACAGCCCGCCAGGCATGGATGCTGCGAACCCGACCAGATTGAAGTGATCCTGCGTCGCCAGCCACAGCGCCATCGCACCTTCATCGTCGCGCTCCGCGCCGGGATCGATGTCGGCGGTTACGAAGACCGGGTATTGCGCAGTCTTCGCCGTGGCCGGACCGACCGGCGCAGCCATCCGGGGCAGCGAAGGCGTCGGGGTTGGTGTGGGAATGGGGATCGGCAGTCCGGCGATCACGACAGACGCGGCGGCTCGGATTGCGCGCGGCGATCTGGAACCCGCGCCGCGGAATCGGGGGTGCCTCATAGTCAGGATCCTTCAGTTTGCGATGGAGCGGTTGGCGGGACCAGGCCCGCGATGACGGGCGAAGCGGCACCGCTGCTTTGCTGACGCACGCGCGGGTTCGCCGTCCCCGCCGCAGTGCGGGTTCGTGGATGCCTTGCCATCTTGAAGCTCCTATTGATCGGCCAGAAACGGGATCAGCATCTGCATGCAGCCGGTATCGACCGGGTTGTAATAGTCGGCCGGGTCGAGCCGGAAGATGTAGGTCCTGTTCCAGAACCGTCCGGCGCCCCAGGTCGTCCAGCCCAGCCAGACGTCCCGGTTGTCGCTCATATACTGGTAGGCAGCGGTCACGACCGGGCCGCACGCGGCCTGCCCCTCGATCGCCGGGTCGCCGCCCGCCAGCTCGCCCATGAACAGGCGGAAGCCATTCGCCCGCGCCCATTCGGTGATCGCCACCAGCCTGGTCTGCGCGCCCGCCTCGCAGGTGCCCTTGGTGCCGCTGGCATCGTCGTCGAAATAGGTGTGCGGCTCGAAGGCGAAATTGTCGGCCGGGTCGTAGAAGCTGGCATAGGCCGCGCCCTGCCCGTTGCTGACCCAGCTGCGCGCCGCCGAATATTCGGCGCCCGACATGAAGATCTTGTTGAGCGCAGGGGTCCGCGCGCGGATCGCGTTGACGACGGCATGATGCGTGTCGCCCACCCGCACCGGCGTCTGCTTGCTGCCGTTCGGTTCGTTCATGATGCCGAACCACACCCTGGGGTTGTCGGCATAGTGATCGGCAAGCTTGACCCAGAGGTCGGTCAGCATCGCGATTGGCGTGTCGGGATTGTCATAGGCGATCTTGCCGCCCCCGCCCTCCTGGAACGAATACGACATGTAGTTGTGGCAGTCGATCAGCGCGATGCCGCCCAGCACCTGCGTCCAGTACCAGAGCTGTTCGTCGAGGCGGCGCATGTCCTGCCGGTTCGGCGTCGTCCACGATCCCGTGCCGCCGCCACCGAATAGCGGACCGAAGGGCACGGGCTGGATGCGCTCCCATTTGAACGGCACGCGGATGATCCGCACGCCCCGGCTCCAGTGATAGTCCATCTCGCGGTGCTTGCGCGGCTCGGGATGTTCAGGCTCGGAATTGTAGACGTAGTGCGTACCGTAGACGCTCGGCTCTCCGTTGGGCCAGGTCGAGCCGCCGGCGGCGCTGCCAAGGTTCACGCCGACGATGAAGTCCGGATCGGCCGGAAGCACTGGCGGCGTCAGGTAGACGCAGGCGTCGGCGATAACCAGATAAGACGGGCCGATAGGGTCTGTTATCCGCAGGGTGTGCTTCCCGGCACCGGCGTGGGGAACCGTGAACGTCACGGCGCTATCGGATCGGTCAGCGGCTTGGGCATAAAGCCGGCCAGCCTCGTAACTGACCCCCGCCCCCGCGTGGCATGCGGCGGCAAGCGCAGCGTCGAAACCCGGCGGCGGGTTCACCGATTCCAGCGCGACGCTGTCGCCCACGGCGCCGGTCGGCCCCTGAATGGTGTAAGTGATCTGCGACCCGTCGCTGACCGCGCGCAGTTCCCAGAAGCGCGGCGGCACGTCGCGCACCTCGACCCCCGCGGTCGTGTTCGACGTCTGCGTCGTGCGAAACTCGCGCCAGCGCTCGGTATCGGTCGGCACAACACCGATGCTGCTGCTGTCATCGGTGTAGATGTAGCGGCCGCCGTCGACCAGATAGGTGACCCAGTCGCCCCGCCGGTAGATTGTACTGTCGTTCCAGTCGCCACGGCTCCGGATGCTGTCGAACTCGGCTGCGTCGCCCTCGGCCAGGATCTGCGCGATGAAGATGATCTGGCGCGTGCTTTCCTCGGTCGCGTTGCTGTCGACCGTCATCACCATCGTCACCGGATTGGCGTCGTCATAGGCTTCGGTGAAGGTGATCGTGCCGCCGTTATACCAGGCGGTCGGGTCGTTCGGGTCGAAGCCCGGCACATCGATCTCGCAGCCGACCAGCGGCGCGGCGTTGCCGATCGCGGTGCGGAAGCGCGGTGTCGTGATGTCGCGGCCGCCGTCGGTCGCGGCATAGATCTTGACCGCCGTGCCGGGCAGGATGTTCGTGGTGTTGATCGTCAGGCGGAAGCTGTCGCCCTCGAAGAGCGAGTTGACCGCAGCCAGCCCGTCGACGGACGTTAGATTTTGTCGCAACGTCGGCATCCCTACGGGCCGCTGCGACGTATCTTGTACGCGCACTAGGTTGCCGCCAACGAAGCGCGAGTTCGTGCCGTTGAAGGCGCGATCCTCGGGCGTGTCGCCCAGCGTCTCCATCAGGATCTGCATTTCGCGGTAGCCGGGCGTGCCATCCGGGTTGGTCGCATCGGTGCGACGGTTTCGCCGCGAGCGGTTGCGCAGCACCATCATCTGCCCGGCATAGTCCGGACCAACCTCGATCACCCCGGCGATCGTGCCGATGACGGGCGGGTTGGTCGAACTGCTTGAGCGCTGATAGCTGCAGCCCACCGCCTCGCATGCCTCGGTAAACACGTCATGCCAGCTGCGCTCCCAGTTCCCTGTCGATGCCAGGCTCTTGCCGCCCGCCATCCACTGCTGAATTTTAGACCCGACATTGTAATTCGACACCGACAGGGTCAGCACGACTTCGTCGCCCTCGCTCGTGAGCACTGGCGTCTGGCGCTGATAATTCCAGCGCGGCGGATGTAGTCGAAATGGCTGGTTGGCGGCCATCAACGCCGGGTAGACTGTCACTGCACGACGTTCCCGGACACCAGCATGCGTGACCGAAACGCGCTGTCCCGCGCGATGCATTTGACGCAGGCCTCAGCATTCTCGCCAGCGAGACGGAACGCGTTGCCGAACGATCGCAAAAAGCCGGGTTCACCGGCGCCGTTGGTGCCGATCGTCACGGTAACGCGCGGCCCGCCGGTGCCTTCCTGTATCAATAGCACGCACCAATTTGGTGCGACGTTGCCTGGCACCTGAACGTTGATGTTCGAGGTCGCGCTGACACCAGCGCAGACGATCGTCTTGCCGTTATGCTCCGGTCCCAGGACAATCGTACTACCGCTGGTGAGCGCGATCCGCACCACGTCGAGCGAGCTCATGTCGTAGCGCGACTGCAGCGGCGATGGCACCAGCGTCGTCGTGCCCGGCCCGGTCGGCAACGGATAGCGGCCATCGCCATTCGGTCCGCCGCCGGCGGCGCCGGTCGCCCAAGCCGCCAGCATCGCCACGAAGGCATACATGCGCTCTAGGAAACCCAGCAGCTGGGCCGCGACGTCGTCATTCTCGATCGACATATGATCCTCGCGCGCGTCAGGGCTGAAGGACGGCGCCGGGCCGCGGTTCGGCTAGGTCGACCTCTTGGGCGACCTCACCAGGCTGTAGCTGCGCCGCGACATCCTCATCGTCGGGAAGCGACACACGTCGGGGGTTCTCTCCCCCACTCGTGATGATGTATTCCCTCAACGCTTCTTCTCCTCGATGAAAAAGCCCGAACCGGCCTCGATCCATCCGCCAGAGCTGTTGCCGCCATTGAACGAGATCTTGAGGCGCCATGTGCCAGCGCCGGCAGCGATGCCCTGAAAGCGGCGCATGTACGCGACGGGCAGCCGCAGCGAGTTGACGCCGTTGACCTCGAGCTTGACGCCGGGCCAGAACCACAGCGTGTCCATCACGATTTCGGCGCCGCCCTGCGGCTGATAGGTCACGGTGAAATAACCGGTCCACTCGACCGCCCGCATCCGCAGCTGGGCATCGACCTGCACCCCGGATTCGTCGGTGTCCTTGACGACGTTGATCGCCATGACGGTGACGTCGGAGCCGTAGATGTTCGTAAAGTTCGAACCCAGCTCGACGGCATAATCCTTGCCGATCGCGAACAGGTCGAGCGTTTCGGTAGTGACCGAACTGGCCGCGAAGGTGCCGACCCGGACGGACAGCATCTCGACAGTGCCGTCTGCGCCGATCTGGAACGGCGTGAAGGGCTGGCCACCATTCGGGTTCACGATCCGGAACACGTTGGCGTAGATCACATATTCGCCGATCTCGCCGGACAGCGTGTTGACGGTGCCCGTGATGTTACCGTCAAGATCGAGGATATTGACCGACCGCAGCGTCGCCCCGCTCTGGTCGAACAGGATCTCCTGCATGTTCGTGATGTCGGCCTTCTGGCCATCGACCTCGGCCGTCAGTGCGGTCAGCGATCGCGAGGTGAACCCGGTCCCGGCGATCTCGATCGAATCGGCGTTGAAGATCCAGCCATTATCCTCGCCGTTGCGCGCACCCATGAAGGCGAAGTTCTGAACGAAGACGTTGTTCGCCGCCTCGGATGCCGCCCTCACCTCGCCGATCACGACGCCGACCTGCTTGCCGTCCAGCATGGTGCGCGCATCGATCAGCGCCGTCAGCGCGTCGCCACGCAGGGTCTGATTGAGGATATTCTCGCCGTTCAGATCGGTAAGCCGGTTGATCTCCTCAGCCAGGCGATTGCCGACGGGTGTTCCGTCCGGTGCGCCGACCGTCGCCTTGTCCTGTGGCTTGCCCGGCCCGGTGACGCCGCTCCACAACGCGGTCTCTGCCGCCTCGCCGATCGCGAGGATCAGCGGGTTGTTCGAAGCGTCATAGATCGTGGGCACTGCCGGCACGACCGGCGCGCGGTCGTCATTGTCCCAAGCGTAGATTGCTGCGTTCTCTTCCTCGAGCACCATCTGACACGGATTGCTGCCGGGATCGGTTTCGACGACGCGGAACAGCTTTCGCTCAAAGCTGAGGGGCGCGAACGTCACCGGGACGACATCACCGACATTGTAGCGCCAGGCGGTGATGTCGAACGGCGCGGAGAAGCGACGCGCATACTGCTTGCGCTGCAAAAACTGCTTGATGACGCGCTGCGCCTGGCTTGCGCTTTCAACGACGCCCAGGTCCATCGTCAGAACACGATCGATCCCGTCGAAGCTGGGTAGCGAGACATCGGGATACGGCACCAGCTGGTACAGCGACGCCGGATCGGTGTATCTCCCCCGGATGATGTTGGGCGTTTGCTCCAGCGCAGGGTCGGGGTCCCAGGTGAACGCCCCGATCACGTCGTCCTCGTCCAGCCCTTCGTCAGTCGCCGCAGCCGCCAGGTCGTTGTGCATGATCGCGATCTGCAGCTTTCCGCCGTGATCGCGGAACCGCGCGCTGCATGCCGCCAGCAACGGATCCAGCATGTCTCGCGGGTCCAGCCCCTCCGAGAGGACAGCCGCGCCTTGATAGCGCGGCTCGGTCCCGCCGGCTGATCGGCCGACCGGCTCGTCGCACTGGTTGGCGGCAACCGCAAACGACGGCAGTCCCAAGCGGCGGACAGGCACGCCGCATCCGACCGCCAACCTGCCGTTGATCTTCCATCCGAGCAGCACGCGCAGAACCTGCAACGCCAGATTGTCGCCGATAACCGCCCCGTCGTCGGCAACGAAGCGCCACGTCGACTGATCGTCGGCACGCATCGGTCCCGATCCGCCCGGCACCGTACTGTCGCGCCGTGGATCATAAAGCGGCGCGCCCTTGCCAACGACGGTGACGCGCGTTGGAATGCCGCTGGCAAACGGGCTCTCAGCCTTCTTGCCGTTACCGGTGACCTTGAACTCCCAATGGGAATAGGCGCAGCCAGTGAGCCGGGAAGAGCAGGAATTCCATTTGCCCGACCCAAAGGTGAAGGCGTTCGCGGCGCTGCCTTCCAGCACCACGCGCCGAACCCAGAAATAGCCGATGAACTTGCCCTGCGTTCCGCCCGTCGCCGTCCAGGCAAGCTCATCGTTCAACCAGATCTGGTCAACCGAATGGATGCGGTGGCTCGCGTGCGCCACGATCCACCCACACCGCTCCTGGTCGTTGCCGAACCATTCGAGATACCGGATGTCCGATGCGAGCGCGGTCGAGCCGAGCACTGTCTTGCGGTATGCGCTCACGTCGACGGTGGCGTTCAAGCGATCGACCTGCGACGCTGGCACGTCGGGCATCTTCTGCATCGAAGTGCCAATTGCCTGCAGCGCACCGCCAGCGAGCAGCAGGGTGCCCGCCGAGATGCCGCCGATCGAGGTAGCCAGCGATACGCCGAGACCGACGGCCGCCCCGCCGGTGACGATCGCCAAACCGGCGATTGCGACGACCGCGCCCACAGTCTTCAGGGCCTTAGCCATAGGTGACCCTCCACCCTTGCGGATCGAGCCATGCCCCGCGCTCAAGGCGGATCAGACCTTCGCGCTCGTTCTCGCGGCCCACCGCAATCGCGAAAGCGCCCCAGACGATCGCGACCAGACCACCGGTCATCACCAGATCACCACGCTGGGCAAGATGCGCCGGCACGCGCGCGAACTTCGTGTCGAGCGTGGCTTCCAGCGTGCCCGCGCCATGAAGGCGCAGGGCGCGCGCGGAACCGAGCGCCGTTCGATATCGACCCCGGAACTCGGGCATCGGGTCGACGCCCGTCATCGCCAGCACCGCGCCGGCGCTGAACGTGCAGCAATCGTGGGTGCCCCATTCGAACGCACGCGCGCGAAGGGGTTCGAGATACGCAGCAAGCCGCGCCTCCCAGTCGGGCAAACGATGCATGGTTCGTCCGATCTCTAGCGGGGGTTTCCGGCGCCGTTGGCGATCGCCACTGCCAGCTCGGCCGAGCGGTCGCCCGGATCATAGACCTGCTGGTCCTGATAGGTGCGGTTGGACGCCTGGCTGAAGAAGCCAAGATAGCTCTCGACGTCGAGCGTGATGACTTGGCTCGACCGGTCGCCAACGATGCGCGGCACCGACATATAGCCCGTGTAATAGCACCAGATCGCGCCAATCTGGCCGAGAGTGTCGGGATGCAGCATTGCCTTCCACAGCCGCGCATCCCTGCCGGCATAGTTGGCCTTGTTGCCCAGGTCCGTCATCAGCGCGGCGTCGACACCGGCGAGGCCCGAGAGCGTCAGGGTCACGGTATCGCCGCCACCCTCCTTGGAGCGGATCCGGCCCACCGACACGAACATCGGATCGAGGGCCTGAAAGGTGAAGCCGTCGAGATCCTCGTCGCCGGTACCGGAAATGCTGACATGGGAGGGGGCCGTCGTGACGCGCAGCGGCTCGTCGCCGATGTCGAGAAACGCGAAGTCGACCGGCCGGCGGATGTCGGCCGCCAGCGCGTTCTGGGCGACAAGGTCGGGCCGCGTCGCCATCAGAACGATTCCTCGCAGTCAAAGGCGATGCCGTAATTCTGACCGATGCCGACCTTCCATCCGTTTCGCGGATCGGACATCGACATGACGGCGAACGGCCGGCGCACTTCAAGCGGAGCGCCGTCCGCAGGTGAGAAGCGCAGGTGCGGCTTGAACGCGATCGTGGCGACGCCAGCGGCATCGCTGACCACGTCCGCCATCAGCATCAGCAGCTGCTCGCCCGAGGTAACGAACTGGCCGCGACGTAACACCAGCGTCGATGGTGGCCATCCCGTGGTGATCAGTTCCCGGCCACCTTGCCCGGCACCCAGCACGGAAACCGCAGTGCCGGCCGCGATCTGATCGCGCTCGCACGAGATCAGGCGGAACCGGTTGGCCACCCCGTCGAGGTCGATGACAAAAGCGCGCCACGACAGCGCGGCGTCCTCCCCGCGAATCGGCGGCAGCGCCACCCGGGCATACCAGCGCGGCGCGGCCGACAGCAGGACCGCGCGCCGCCGGCCGGTCCATTCGGATCGGTTGACCTGCGCCGGAACGTCCAGCTGCCAGTCGATGTCGGCGGGGATCGGCTTCGCCGGCATCGTCACCAGCATCAGCCGAACCCTCCGGGCAGGTCCGGTCGGCGAAGGCGCGACATCGTCCGGTTCTCGGCCTCGGCCATGAGCGGATCGGCTGCCGAGGCAATGGTGCGCGCAGCGACGTTTTCAACGCGCGCATCAAACTCCGGTCCGGCGTCAACACGAACGCGCGCATCGACCTCGACACGGTCGCGGCGGCCGCCATAGATCTCGCGCTCGGCGGCGCGCAGGCTCGGCATGCGCGGATTGGCTGCCATCGGGCCAACCAGCCCGCCATCGGCAAATTTCGGCAGCCGATCTTCGTTGATCGCCTGGATCAGCGGCCAGTGATTGCGAACGCCGCGTTCATTGACGATCGCCTCACCGTTGGAAACGCGGATCGGCTTGCGGCCGGCGACCAGCGCCAGGATGCTATCCGAACGCCCGGTACCCGGGCCACGGATCAGGCCATTGTCGACCGATGGAATGCCGCCATTCGCATAGCCGGGCAGATCCGCGACCGCTCCCCCATCTGCCAGACCGAAAAAGCCTGTACCCAGCGTCGAGATCAGCGCCTTTCGAATTGCCAGGCGCGCGAGATCCGCGATCACGCTGTTGACCAGGTCGCCATAGGCGCCCTTCAGCTTCAGCACATTGGCAATCTCGCGCGAGCCGGCATCTTCGAGCGCACGGAAGCCGTCAGCAGCCACGCCTTTCAGCGCCTCGTTCATGTCGGCCGTCGTCTCGATCAGATCACGGCCGTAGCGCTGCAACGGGTCGCCCTGCTCCTGATCGAGGATCGCACGACGACGCGCATATTCGCCCCCGAGACCATCGAGCTGACGCTGAAGGCCGGCCCTGCGCTCGGGATCATTCTCGTTGGCGATCCGGTTACGGAGCGCTGCCTCGACCTGCTTCTGCTCGAGCTCGAGAAGCTGGCGCGCTATTGCGCGGCGCTCTTCGGCCGTCTTTGCGAGCTCGCCGTCGAGGCGCAACAGCCCGACGCGATCGGCCAGCGCGCTTTGATCGATCTCGAACCGACGATTGATCAGCGCGAGATCTTCGCGGCGGCGGATCGCCAGCTGCTCGTTGATCGAGTTCTCCAGCGCGACCATCTTGACGGCATCCGCCTGCGCCTGCGTCCACCGGCCAAGGGCAACACCCTTCTGCGCGGCCTGCTCGACATCGCGACGGGCAAGCTCGACCTGCTGCACATCGAGATCGGCGGCTTCCTCGATCGTCACCACGCGGCTGCGGGCGATATCCAGTTGCCGGTGCTGCACGCCGTCCAGCAGCTGCTGATAGGCGTCCGCATCGTTGACGCGCTTGCGCTCGGCGGCTTCAGCTTCGTTTTGGGCCCGGGCCGCTGCGCGATCATTGCCGGCACCTGCGCGCGCGAACTCGACATGGAAAACCCGCTGCGACGGCTCGTTCAGGATTTTGCGAAGGCGCACGCCCTCCTGGGCAAAGGCCTCGCGGATCGACTTGACGGAGATGCCGGGACCATAGGCCACATCGATCGCGTCATAGGCGCCGCCCGGCTCGTGTGCGCTGGTACCAGGGCGGGCCACCGGGCCGCGATGGCGCCCTGCCTGCGCATCGGCGTAAATCTGCGCCTGCCGCTCCGTGGAACGGACGCCACTGGTGACACGTCCACCGATCGTTCCGACGATGCGCGTCGCATCAGCTACCGTCACTTCGCGGCCAAACTGGCGGTTTGCGCGCGAGCTCGACCGGCTTGCGCTTTCGCGCTCGCGCTGCGCCTTCAGATCGGCCTCGCGGTTCTTCTCGATCGCCGCCAGCTGCTGGGTCAGCGCCGCCGTTACTTCGTCGCCTGCGCGCGCGGACTTCCGTGCGGCCGCCTCTGCACGGCGAGCCTGCTCATCGTAACTGCGGTTGATCTGAGAGATCGGGTCAGCAATGCGTTTGGCCGCCTCCTCGGCGAGCTCGACGCGCGATTCCTGATACTGCCGTTCGGCACGCTCCGCTTGCTCGTTGGCCCTGCCCAGCAGCGCTTGCAATCCCTTGACGTTTTCGTCGCGCACCCGACGCGCGGCGGCAGCTGCGCGCGGGTCCGTATTGGCAAAGTTGCTGTCGTCGAGCGCCTGCTTTGCGGCAATCGCGTCTTCGAGGCGCGCCTTGGTTGCTTCGCGAATAGAAACCGCCTCGGCGAACTTCACGCGAGCAGCAATGTTGGCGCGCTCCGCCGCCGATCGTTCGCTTTCGGCCGACTGGTCGAGTGCCTTTTGCTGATCGTTAAGCGCTGCGGTGACCCCGTCGACCGACTTCGCGAAGATCTCCTTCGCCCGCGCGGATACCGTGGCCTCTGCGGCATCCTTTTTCAGGGCATCGACGCCCTTCTGAAGCGCGTCATTGCCCTCCAGCAGCTTGCCGACAAACGGGCTCAACGCGACCACCGCGGACGTGATCGCAAGGCCCCATCGACCGCTGAGGAATTGCAGGACCTTATTGCCCTCGCCGCCGATCAGCTGCAGCGCCTGGATCACCTGCGCGGACTGCGCGGCGAAAATCTGGCTCGCCGATGCGCCCAGCGCATATTGGGTTGAAATATCGCCCAGCTGATAGCTGAGCTGCTGATAGCCGGCGCGCTGCTCGCCGGAGATGACGATCGCGCGCCGCTGCGCGGCGCCGGTCGTACCGAGTTGGCGTTCGATGCCCGACAGGATGCTGGCCTGGTCGCGCAGCTCTTGCGCCATACGCTCGGCCTCGATCGCCGCCGTCGATGCGGCAACCGCATAGGCACGGGTCTCGGCCGACGCACCACCCTCGGCTACGTCGGCGCGCGAAGCGGCCTCGGCGACCTCCCGCAGCGCGGCCGCCCGCATCGTCGCCGCCTCCGCCGCCTGGCGCGCTGAATTGGCATCCAGGATCGAAATCGCCGATGTCGCATCCGTGCTCGATGCGGCTGCCGCCGCGTCTCGGATCCGCTTGAACGATTCGACATAGGCCTGCTCGGTGCGTCGAATGTCTGGCACGGCGGCGCTGCCGATTTCCCCGAACTTCTTCTCGACCTGCTCGAGCACGTTGATGGCAGTACCGCCGAACTCGTTGAGCACCGTCTTGCCAGCGGCGGTCGCGGTGCGCAGATCGGTGACGTCCCCGCGGATCGACAGGAACAGGTCCTGGCGGTTGGATCGCGCCATCGCCTACCTCCTCACCGCGCCGCAGCGCGCTTGTTCGCCTCGATCCGCGCTTCGATCAGCGCCCAGATCTCGTGCGACGTGGACGCCCAATACTGGTCTGCCGACCAGCCAAAGGCCTCCATCATCAGTCCCATCTCGCGACGCCAGCGTTGCGCGTCCTCTACGCCGTCGTCGCCTTCGCTTCCCCCGACGCGGTGCGCCCCCCGAGCGCCGCATCGCAAAGCGCAGCAGTGAGGCGTGCCGTCGTGCTGACCACACTTGCTTCGAAGATCAGGTCGGCGAGCTTGTCGGGATCGACGCGGCGCGTCATCTCGTCTTCGGCCCCAGCGCGGATCAGCTGACAGGCGATGATGCCGAGATGATCAGAGGTCAGTTCGCCGGCGTTACCCAGGCGAACCAACGCCAGCAGCGACAATCCGGTTTGGCTCTCGCAAGCGCGTATCGCCTGGCGCGACGGCCGGAGGCGATAGGTGACCCCCGCCAGGGTGAGCTCATGCTCACCCCGGTCAGGATTGGCCGGCGGCTGAGCCGCCGACGTCGTCGCCGCGTCCTTCACGCGCCGGTAGCGCCAAGATCGTCGACGATCGGCGCGCCGATGTTGGACAGGTCACAGCTGAAGGTCACCGGCCCCTGCTGCGGCGCTTCGCTCGAGAAGTTGCCGACGCCGACCTTGCCGTGGAACTTGACGATCGAGCCCTTCTTGATCTGGACGTTGATCTCCGGCGGCGCAGCCTTCGACGCGGCGAACAGCTTGGCAAACGCCGGGTCGGGAAGCTTCAGGTTGCCCGAAACGCTGATCGTGATCCGCTGCAGACCATAGCTACCCGAGCCGTAGGTGCCCGAATCCTTGTCCGAAAGATCGATTTCCGCCGAGCTGCGGCGGAAGCTGTGCGACGTTTCGCCGCCGATCGCGGTGAAGGTCTCGTTTTCAGCCTCACCGTTGCCGATGCAAACGCGCCAATCCTTGCCATATTCACTGGCCATCGTGATTCTCCATTTGGCCGCCAATCAGGCGGGTTCGACTTCCATTTCGAAGTGCTGGACAGCGGCGTGGGTGACGCCGTCGCTCGCCGCGTCGCTGATCTGGCCGGCGACCTCGGCGAGTTGCTGGATCACGACGCCACCGTCCTCGATCGACTGATCGTGAAGCGCTGCTCGGTTTGCGCCGACCATCGCGACCAGCTCGGCCCGGTCCTCGCCGCGGTAAAGGGTGATGACCTCGATCGTGACGCGGATCGTGTCGTCGAACTTGGCATCGCTCGCCTGCCACTCAATCTCGCCGATCTTGCGGAACGGCGGCTGCGTATCTTGCGGCAGGTGGTCGAAGACCGGGCCGCCGACCATCTGCTCTAGGCGCACATAGATGGCCGATCGCGCGCCCTCGATCAGGTTGATCGGATCCATCAGCTGCCCCATCCGCGAGCCATCAGGCCCGCCCAGAACGCCGCCAGGCGCTGTTGGTAATCATGTTCGGGTCGATCAACCCGCACGAACGGTCGCGCTGACAGCGCGCTCACGCGCATCTTGTATGGACTGCCGATCGGCGTGCCCTTGTTCGGGCCACGACGCCGAAGCCGCGCGACCGGCGCGGTGTCATAGGTGACCGTGCGCGCGGTGGTCCGGCCGTTGCCGCGAACCCGGCGCTTCGCTCCGCGAGTGACCACGACGGTTTGCGCCCGACGACCGAACTCGACGAACCGGCCATAAAAGGCGTGGCCGATCCGGCGGCCTGCGCCCCGCCCATTCTTGCCCAACAATCCGACGCGCGCGCGCAGCCGCTCGATCTGCAACTGGACGGTCAACGCGCCACGAAGCAGGCCCGTATCCTTGGCGACATCACGCCTTTGGGCAGCGAGCACATCGCGCGCGATCAGCCCAACCTCGACGCCCATCTGCTCCTTCGCAGCGGTGGGCAGGAAGTCGAGCCGGGCGTTCGCTTCCGCGAGCCCGCGCACCGATCGCATGTCCATCGCTCAGGCTCCGGTCGCGGCAACGGTACCGGCGACGATGACCAGGTCGCGGCGGCGTCCATCGATATCGTCGGCCAATCTGATATTCAGGATCCTGCCATCGTCGAGACGGATCTGATCCTTCGGCGTGATGTCTCCGCGCCAGACGATCGTGATGCGATAGACCGCGATGCCTTGAAGGACATGGTCGACCAAGCTCTCCCGGCCGGTCAGTGCAACAACGTGCGCCCGGACGGTCGCAACGTCCTGCCAACCGGTCGTGAAGCCGCCCTTGCCCGTGGGCTGCTTCGTCTGGCGGAGCAGCGTCACGCGGCTTCGTCGTTTGCCTGCCCTCACGACGCGATGTCCTCGCTGCCGTCATCCCATCGCCGAAGAAGATCGGTGATCCAGGTCAGCGACATCGGAACCTCGGCGGGAAGCGAGCGGGCCTCTGTCGTCGCGCCCTCGCGGTTTTCGTACCAAGTGCCAATCGTCAGCAGGACCGCTTGATCGGCGAGCGCGCCGTCGTCCGCATCCAGTTCGGCTATCGGCTGCCTGATGGTCAGGCCAACCGCGCGCTGTGCGGCCGAAAGCAGCACCTGCAGGTACGTCTCCTCGACCGTCTCGCCCTCGAGGTTCAGGTGCTCTTTCACCATTTCGAGCGTGACGGTCACCGGATCAGGCCTTCAGGCTCTTGGCATATTCGACCGCCGCCGGATCGGCATCGACCATATCGGTCAGGGCCGACAGATCGGTGGTGTCGATGGCGATTACGTCGTTGGGAACGTGCTCGTCGAATGCCGACAGAACGCGAACCTCGATCCGGTCGCCGCGCTGCGCGGTGGCCGCGCTCGGAACGGCAGATGCAGCTTCGGCTGCGGATTGTGCATCGGCAGGCGGGGTCTGCGCAACAGAAGGACCGCTCTGCGCATCGGAGGGTGCTGCTGCCGGCGCGGCATTTTCGGCGGCAGCGACCGGCGCCTTCGCTGCGGCGGGCGCGGGAGTACGTCGAGACATTCTGGTCTCCATTGCTAAAGGGGCTTTCGGGTCGCCGGGGCGCAAGGCCCCGGCGCAGCTATCAGCTTGCGCTGTGCTGGAAGTGCTTGACCGGCTGACCGGCCGACACCTGCTTGCCGGTGCCCCGCGCCCAGGCGAGGAAGCCGATCTGACCCCGCCGCGTGAAGGTGCTGTCGTCGAAGCGGAACAGCGTCACCTCCATCACGTCGCGGATCATGTAGGAGCTGAGATCGCCAAACAGGATCGACTTGGCGTTCGCAGCCGGCACCGGCATGTCCTGGTTGATCGTGTAGCGATAGCGCAGGAATGTGTCGGGATCCTTCGCCGACAGGCCGGGCAACCACAGCGGATAGCCCGACAGGTCCTTCAGCTTCTTGAGGTTACGAAGCATGAAGTCGTGGAACATCCAGCCCACGCCCGGCATCGAGCGATAGGCCGGGTCGACCGAATGTTCGAGGTCGACCATGTCGTCATAGGCGACGGTGGTCGTCGATCCGGTCGCGCCGACCTTGCCGGCGACCGACGAGGTGACGAGGCCAAGCGGCTCGTTGACGCCGGTGCCGATCGTGAACTTCTTGTTCTGGATGCGAGCGATGCGCTGGGCAGCGGCGCGGCGGACAAAGGCCTCGATGTCGATGCCCGGTCCCTGGTCCTGCAGCAGCTCGAACGGGATGGTGAAGACCTTCGACGACCACTTCTGCGCGCCGATCTCGGTCGTGCCGAAAGTGATGTCCTGGTCGGTCGCGGGCTGATTCTCGGCGATGATCTCGCCTTCCTGCGCGGTTTCGTCGACAGTCGGCCAGGGCAGCGGGTTGCCGCCTGCCGTCTGAATGACCGTCGCGACGGCGCGCATCCCGCCGAACGCGCGCAGCGCCTCCAGCAGCTCGCCGCCGAAACCGGCGGGAACAAGGTAGCCGCCACCAGCGCCGGTGCCGACGGTCTGCGCGTTCTGCGGTCGCCCCGTCTGCAGCGTGGTGATCTCCTCACCAGTCAGCCCGCGCTCGCCGCGGATCAGGAAGTTGCGAAACGCAGCATTGTAACGGTCGGCCTGCTCGCGCTGCTCGGGACGCAGCCCGGCGTTGGCGCGGTGCTGGCGATCCTGCGCGTCGTCGTCGGCGGCGGCGTCGCCGTCGATCTTCGCTTGCCGTTCGGCGCGCTCGATCTGCGCGTCGATGCGGTCGATCTCCTCATAGATCGCGTCGACCTTTGCCTCGACATCCTTCGACCATTTGTCGCCGGTGTTGCTGTCGAGCAGGTTGCGGGCTTCCTTCGCCTTGTCGGCGCGCTGGTCCCGAAGCGCCTTGATGTTCAGGGGCATGGACTTCGTCTCCAATGAAAAAGCCCCGCCGGCGGGCGGGGCTGAAGGGGCCGGATGGGACCGGCGCCGGGGGTGAACGGCTGTCAGGCCGTGCGTTCGTAAAGGCCGAGGCGCGACATGAAGCGCTCACGCGATGCTGCGGCATCGGGCTCCGGCGGCGCAGTCAGCGCCTTGGGGGCATTGGCGAAGGCGGCCAGATTAAAGGCGCGCGCGTCGGCCGACTTCGACGTCGTGGCCATCAAGCTGTCCGCGAACCCGGCATCGATCGCTTCCTGCGCGTTGAACCAGGTCTCGGCCTTCATCAGCGCACGGACATCGTCGGCGGACTTGCCGGACTTGCCGACGTAACCGTCGACCAGCACGTCATCGATCTTGTTCAGAAGGCCGGCGGTCGCGGTGAGCTCGTCGGCATTGCCCATGGCGAACGTCCACGCCTGGTGGATCATGTAGAAGCCGCCATCGGCGATCTCGACGCTGTCGCACGCCAGCGTCAGCGCGGTCGCGGCCGATGCCGCGAGCCCGTCGATCTTGGCCACGATGTTGGCGGGATGATCCTTCAGCGCAGTCATCATCGCCCGCGCCTCGAACACATCGCCGCCCGGCGAATTGATCCGAAGCGCGATGTTCGGCGTGGTGATCGCGTTCAGCGCCTGGGCAAACGCGGCCGCCGACACGCCCCACCAGCTGTCGATCACGTCATAGACGTACAGGGCAGTCCAGTCGTCGCCCTCAGCCTGCGCGCGCAGGCCGGTCCCCTTGCCGCGATTGTCCGAGGCAAGCGCCAACAGGTTTCGAACGGTCATCGGCGTCTTCCTCCTCGGTGTCGTCGATCGGCGGGTCGGCGTCCGGCGCCGCGCCGGCGGCCGGTGGGTCCGGCGGGAAATAGATGCGGTCGCCGCCCTCCGTGGGCGGCAGGCCCTTGCGACGGCGAACCTCGTTCTGGCTCATCCACCCGGGCAGCTGGTTGCCGCCCAGCGCGCGCCTGAAATATTCGCCTTGGCTCTTCGAATCGCCGACCTGCATCGCCTCGGCGTCGAAATCGACGAACAGGTTCGACACCTTGGCGCCGTTGATCGGGAACAGCTTGCGGGTCAGCTCCTTCGCGAACCGGCGAAGGTGCGGCATGACGGTGTAGAGCTTGAAGCCGATGGTCATCTGCTCGATGCCGGTGCCCCACGTCGTCGCCGCCGACGTCTCGCCGATCATGTGCGGCGGGGTGCCGAACACGCGAGCGACGTCGACCACCGAATATTGCATCAGCTCCAGCAGCTGCGCGTCCTTGGCGGTGACGGCGACCTGCTTCCACTCCGCGCCCTTCTCCAGGATCAGCGGATTGTGAGCATTGTCGACGCCGGCGGCCTTGCGACGCAGATACTCTTTGAATGCCGCCCGCTGCTCGGCGGTCACCGCGTCCGAGAATGAAAAATAGTCGTTGGTCAGCAGCCCGCGTTCGAACTGCCCGGCGGTGTAGCCGCGGGTCGCCAGGTTGATGCCGATCGCCTGCGCGTGATGCGCGATCGCCGACAGGCCGCGGATGCCGCCGGCATCCCGGCCGGGCCCGCGAAAATGGATCACATAGCTCGAATGATGATCCTCGGTCGAACCATCCTCGTTGGTGAAGCGATACCAGATCGACCGGTCGCCTGACCGGAACGGCATCGCGCGCGCCGGGTGATAATAGTCGATGCCTGTCGTGGTGCCGTTGCGCGCTTGCCGGATCAGGCCATAGCCGTTGCCCCTGAGCAGCATCGCCATCGCCTGAAGCTCGACGAACTCCGGACCAGACATTTCATCGTTCGGCTGCAGCTGCAGGAACCGGTTGAAGGGATGGTCGGGCACGAACCGGCACCCGTTGTCGGGCAGCCGCTCATAGACGCCGAGCGGCGCCGACATCATCGTCCCGGCGATCAGCGTCACGCAACGCCAGACCGCTGTCGATCGCATAGCAGTCTCGGGGGTGACCTGGACGCCAGCGGCGCGCTGGCCGAACCCGAACCACTCGAACACGCTCGCGTCGCCGGCGATCACCGCGCCGCTGTCGATCGCGGCGTTGACCGTTGGCGTCGATCGGCGCGCCTCGGCCTCGGCGGCGCGGGCGGACAGGGTGTAGCCGTGAATGCTCATTCGGCTTCGTCTCCGTCGTCACCGTCCAGATCGACGAAGAAGGCGCCCGAATAGGCTTCTTCGGCCGCCAGCTCGGCGCCGTCGGCCGCGCCGGCGCCCATGGCGCTGGTCACGATGCCGTCAATGCGGCCACGACTGCGCTTCTTGTTGAACGCCCGGTTCTTCAGGCCATCGGTATCGAGCGCGGCGTTGGCCGCGCAGGAATAGGTGACGGGCGATTCGTCGATCACAATCGTCCCCTTCAGAATGCGGTCTTCGAACCGCTCGATCGAGCGGGGCATGCAGTACTGCTTGTCCTCGAACACGACGCGCGTGCCCTGCGCATGCTTCACCAGCTTCAGTCCGGTACCTGCCGGCTTGTCCGGCCCTTCATAGACCCAGACCGGAAGCCCCTCGAGCTTGCAGGCTTCCAGGAAGTCGGCGAACTGCGCCGGGTCAAACACCAGCTCTTGCACGTTCTGTTCGGCGCAAAGCTCGGCCACGCGGGCCGCGGGGAACGTCTTGTCGATCGTCGGGCCGTCGACCGCGGTTAGGAACCCGGCCTCGACCCAATCTTCATAGGGCGCCTGGTCGGCGACGGCGCGATCAGCGAGACCGTCCTTGGTCGTCCAGTACCAGGTCTTCTGCCAGAGGACGTTGTCGCCATCGCGCCACGTGCATGTCAGCGCGGTCAGGTCGTTCTTCTGGCTGAGGTCCAGGCTCAGCCAGCAGGGGCACCCCTTCAGCGCTGCGATGATCTCGGCGTCGATAGGTTGCAGGACCGCCGCCCATTTGTCCTCGCGAATCCAGAAGTCGGCGGCACCGGCTGCGATCCCGAAATACAGCCGCTTGACCGAGGCTGCAGTTGAAAGGCGGGTCTGCGCCGTTGCCACTTCTTCGCGCAGGTTCTGGACCGGATAGGTAATGCCCAAGGCTGGCAGCGCCTTCGGCCAGCACTCCTCCTTCGTGAAGACGTCGTCGTGGTCCCGCTTGTCAACGCGCGCCACAAAGGCGAACTGAGTGTCGTCTTTTACGTCGCCCTTTGCGATCGCGATCGCGGTGTTGCTGTACGAGGTGCCGACCAGTTGCGACGTCGCGGGCGTGTTGGTCCCCATGACCATCATCGCCGAACCGGCAACCTTGGTGATCGCGCGCCGCCAGATCTCGATCTGGGTATCGACGGTGAACTCGTGGATCTCGTCGGCCAGGACCATTCGCGGGCGAGGCCCGGACTGGGCGGTGCCGCCGGCAAGCGGCAGGAAGAACGACTGCGAGCCCGGATGCTCGATCTTCCAGACGTTGTCGCCCTCGCCGCGCAGCAGCACATGCCCGAGGCCTTCGAGCGTTTCTCCCTCATCGTAACCGGGCACCTGCGCCCGGCACATCGCGAACGCGTCCTTGAACAGGACGTTGGCGGTCTGCTTGTTCGCCGCGATCGAATAGACCTGGGCTCGAGGAAAGCCGCACCAGCCCATCGCGAACAGACCAAGGCCCGCCATCATCGGCGATTTGGCCTGTCCCTTCCCGGTCTCCACGAAAGCGTTGCGGAATCGCCACCGGCCATCGGCATTGACCCAGCCCATCAGCGACCCGACGCAGAAGGTCTGGTAAGGCAGCAGGTGGAACGGCTTCCCGGCGGCAGGGCCGTCGGTGATCGTGAAGACGGACGGAAAGAAGTCCAGCGCGCGCTGGGCCAGCTCCGGCCGCCAGAAATATCCTCGCTTCTCAGCATCGCGCAAATCGCGCAGGTGCCGCTCGGCGGCATACTTGACCAGGTCGCCAACGACAAAGTCGCCGCGAACCGCCGCTTGCGCCCAGGCAGTGGTCGGGTCGGCCGACCCGCCCCTAACCCGCCGGGCCAAGGAACGCGTCGGCGCCGGCGGTGCGCTGGCGCTTCTTCGTCACCTTCGCGACCTTGCCGCGCCGTCCGGGCGTGAGGCCAAGCTGCGCCTCGAGCCGCTCTGCGGTCTTCTCGGCTTCCTGCATCGCCTTGTAGTGGATCGACAAGCGAGCGATCGCCTTGGGATTGTCGGCGTTCGGTTCATCGACGATGCCCCCGTCGGCCAGTGCCCGCGAGCACCGATCATAGACCAGATAGGCAAGCACAAGCCGCTGAAGCGCGTGCCCGTTGGAAGACGACAGGATCTCCCGGTCCATCATCTCCCCGACAAGCCGCCGCCAATGCTCGGCGGCCACCGCCTGTTCGCGCGCATCCGGCAAAAGCAGCGACCAGTCGGGTTGAGCGACGACACTCTCATCAACGGGCGGGACGCCGGGAGCCGATGTTTTCACCACTCGTTTGCGGGTCGGTTTCGCCATCGCGTCGCACCCCCGGATCACCCGAACTTTTTACTTTGAAAACACTCTCGCAGCGCACGCACGGCGGGGTCGGTGTCCGCCCCCCGGCCCCGTCAGACTTTCGCCCCCCCGGGGGGGGTCGGCCGCCGGCGGCCGGCCAAAACCGTGGTCGGCGCCGGACCAGCCCAGGCGTGGTGCCTACTGGTTGGTCGGCCGCTCTTGCCGACGCCGCGCGCGCCGATCGCCACGTCGAAGCCGAACTGCCGAGCCGTCGCTTCCCGATCATGAGCGGCGCAGAGGTTCTCGGTGTTGCTGTCCTCGTCCGATCCCCCTTGGATCAGCGGGACGATGTGATTGACGACCGTGGCGATCATCACTCGCCCTTCCTTCAGGCAGTGCTCGCAAAGCCCGTTCGTCCGCTTCAGCCGACGCAGGCGCTGGCGCTGGCCAGCCCGGCCGCGCAGCCGCTCAACAGGCGCAGTCAGGCCGATGCCATGTCGAGCGTGATGGCCCGCCAAGCGGCATCAGGCGTGTCACGCTCGTAGAAGCGCATGTAGGTCCGGGCGCCGACGACACGGATGCTGTCGCGGATGGCGTCCATGGCGCGCAGCCAACGCTCATCGGCGATGTCGACGCGCAGCAGCATGAAGAGCTCGGCCCGGTTGATCTGCCCTTCCTTGTCGACCGCAAATACGCGGTTGACCAGGCTCTGCAGCTCAACCCGGCTGTCCGATGACCAGTCCGTCAGGCATTCGTCGATCAGCGTCTTCGCTGCCTGAAGCTCGGGTCCGAACTCCAGAACGTCTGCGATCGCAACCTGTACCTTTTGGCAGCCATCGAACGACAGCAACGTGATGTTGCCCTTCTTGCCACCCAACGCGGTGCCGTATTCTTGGGCGAGCAGGCCTTGGAAGCCAGTCACGTCCTCGAACGCCTGCGCCTTGAAGCTGGCGATCGCAGCTGACACTGCCCGCGCTGCATCAACCTTGGCACGGACAAGCTCGTCCATCAGCAGATCTGCCGGCTTCACCGCCGCAAGCGGCACAAGGTTGCCCTTCGCGTCGCGGAGGTATGGCTTGCCACCCACGTCGAGTGCGGCGGGATGCGTGCGTTCAACCATGAAGATCGTTCCCGCGCGCGACGTCGAGGCCCATGACCACCGGCGTGGGTACCGGGAGCGTGGCAACCGGCAGCACGCGCAAGATCTCGCGCATCAGGCTGACCGGCACGCCGATCAGCGCTGTATCAGGGTGGCCAGCATCGACCGCCGCCTGAAGCTTTTCCCGTGGAATGCCCATCACCAGACCGCCTTTCTGCCGTCAGCACTGATGTACAGCGGCGCGTGGACCGGCCGGCGTCCACGAAACGGAGCAACGATGTCGCGCGCGATGGCCTGAGCCATCGCCTCGAGCTCGTCATATTCAGCCGCTGAATCGATGCCCAGGCGTGCGCGATGCGTCAGCGCGTCGAACTGCGGTGTGATGCGTTCGAGCTGATCGGCGATAGCGTTGCGCGCCTGGGCAGCCACAGGCCGTCGGGATACGTCGTGACCCATGTCAGAGCTTCTCCCGAAACAGCATCGGCCGCACGCTCGGGGGTATGAGCGGCGGCCGGCAGGCACAGTTGTGGCGGGGTCGTTTGTGCTGCTTCGGTGACCGCTTTTCGCCGTTCCCTTTGGGGCATTACCCAAAGGACAGGTCAGCAGCGCCGCCAGCGGTCCAGTGCGGCGATCAGTATGGACCGGGCGCGGCGATTGGAGAGCCGCCACCGGCGCGCCGCGTGCGTCAGCGCCATGTCGTCGACGATAATCGCCAGCAGCATCGCACCATGCGGCCCGGCTGCCTCCCGCCATTTCGTATATGCGCGCTCCCGGATCACCGCCGCGATCGGCGCGGCCGAAGCAGCAAGCGGCCCCCCGCCCGTTCCGCGAGGCTCGAGCCTCGCTGTTCGCACAGCAACCTCCGCGACGATCGCCTCATGCGCTGCCGCGATCTCTTGCGCGGCGGCGAGCTGGTGCGCGTCAATCGCACCCGTCGCGACCAGGCGCGCCATCGATCCCTCGCGCCGCGCCGCCCGCGCGAAATGCTCGTGAGTCTCTGCCGTGCCCTGCGCCTTGTGTGACCAGCGCTCGCGCAGCTGCACCGCTTCCTCGATCCCCGGCGCCAACCGGATCGGCTCGGCGCGGCCCTTGCGGCTCTTGTTCCGACCCGGCTTCGGACGCGGTCGGCCGAGTACCAGATGCGCGACGCGCTGCGCCTCAATCTCTGCCGCGCTCAGCGGGCTATTCGCTGCTATCGTCATGATGGTCGGGATCATGATCGATGATCGCGACGAGCGGCAGTTGTTCTTTGGGTAAGTCTGGCGGCTCGATCTTGAAGACGTCCTCGTTCACGACGAACCCCTCCTTACGGAGCTGCTCGATTGCGATGCGCCGCGCCAGCCCTGGCACGACGATCGCGCGTTGCGCGCCCGCCAGTCGCTGGATCAGGCCGTCGATCGTCAACTGGTCGACCAACTGCCGCGCGCGCGTTTTGCTGACCTGCAGCCCGATCGCGATGTCGAGCATGCCAGGGCTATAGCCCTGGGCGACGATGAATTCGCAGATGAAGGCAAACGCCTGATCTTTACGCGACCTGCTATAGGCTGCCTCGATCGGTAACAGCTCCATTCAAACGCCCCATGACCCCGCCGGGAACATAGCGGAAACTGAAACGAAATTAAACGGTTCGTCGCCCAGCACGAACGCTTCACGACCGCGCGCCGGTCACGCGGAGCGCCGGATGCCTGCGGCCGCATCCTCGGCAGCGGAGCCGATCACCGACCTTGTGAATGCGCGTGTCCCACCCACGCTTTATGAAGCGGGACCACAGAAGATCCCCATCGATCACCGCGCGACGGCCGCAGGCACAGCGGGCTTCGATGCCATGCCCCTTATGGGCGACATCCATCAGCGTCTCGAATCGGGTGTTGGCGCTCACCCCCGACTAGCTGACGACAAAAATCCAACATTGGAAGCAGATTAAGCCGTCTCTAACTCTCCGGCCCTCTGTGCATGCAGATCGATTTGGAGCGCCGCTAGAACGCGCAAGAAGGTGCTGATTGTTGGGTTCGCATTATCAGCCAGCGCCTTATAGAGCGTTGATCTACCAAGATCGCTGTCACGCGCCACGTTGCTCATGCCGCGAGCGCGCGCAATCTCCCCGACAATCCGGATGACGACGTCACTGTTTCCGGTCGCGAGCGCATCGTTGAGAAGATCGATATGATCCTCTTGATCAAGGTGTGCCATCGCATCGAACGGGATGGTGTTGACGGTCATGTTACTTTGGCCCTCCTGGCCGAGACTTGTTACAAGGATGGGTGCGGCGCCCTTATTCCAATTGCGCCGCCAGCTTCTTTGCCCTGTCGATATCCCGCTGCTGGGTTTGCTTCGTGCCGCCCGCTAGCAGGATCACCAGCGCCCCGCCTTGCCGCGTCCAGTAGACGCGATAGCCGGGTCCATGATCGATCCGCAGTTCAGAGACCTTATCGCCAACCGACTTGCTATCACCGAAGTGGCCCGCCTGAAGCAGAGCGATCCGGCGCACGATCCGCTTGAAAGCGATCGGATCGTTCAGGCCCTTGAGCCAATCGTTGAAGGTTTCGGTTTGCTGCGTCGTGATCATGTGTGGAATATAGTGGACCCGGTGCAGGTTGTCCACTTTATTCCGCAGCGCCGCCCGATTTTTTGGCACGCGCGTCGGATGTCCCGTCCGACGCGGGCACGCTGGGGCGTGGGAATCAGCGCTTGGGCGTGGCTGTTTCGGCGCCTGTACCCCCGCGATACCCCTGCTGATCGGCAGATGGCTCGAGGCGGCGGGTCTCGGCAGCAGCGTCAATTTTGCCTTCGATCCGTGCAAGGGTGACCGCTTGCTGCTGGATCTGCGCTGACGTCGACTGGTGCAGCATCCATCCGCCGCCGGCGAGAATTAGGAAGCCCGCGATCAAAGCCGCTAGCAGTAGCCGCACATCGCCGTGCAGCTGGCCGAGCTGTCGCTCGACATCGGCTTTCCAATCATCGGTCACGCCGCCCGATGTGCCACCTCCGTCACCGCCCTTCAAGTTTGGCTCGCGAGATAGAGCGGCAAACCGGGCCAGCACTGCTGCTTGCTCGCTGGTCGAACGATTGATGCTGACAAGATCGGCTCCAGCGCGATCAGGCATTGTCGGTGCCCCATTTGTCGAAAAGCTCGCGCTGAATGCGCAGCAGCTCGCCAGAAGCGATTACGGCGCGTTCCCCAAATCGGCGTACGGCATCCTCATCGCCGGTCAGCATGGCCGCATGCACCATCGATTGGCTTAAAAAAGCGAGATGGGTGAATTGCAGCACCTGGAACAGCTCCTGCCGTGTCGCCGGCAGGTCGAGATCGACCTGTCCCGGATTGGATGGTTGCTCACTCATTCGCACGCCACTCCATCCCGATCGCGGTCAATCCTCGTCGAATAACCGTCATCACCAACCCGCAACGGCGCGACGCCGGCGGCGCGCGCCTCAGCGCAGCTGCGGTATGTTCCGGCGCCGGCGAAGCTGCGTGCATCGCCGGAGGTGCGGCTGCCAATCGAGCGTTGCGACCGCGATGGCTGCGATTGGTATCCCGCTCGACGACTCTGGGCGGAAGCGTCGTCCAGCGGTACACCGACAGCTAATGCAGCCAGAAGCGCGGCATAGAGGTGGCGGCGGGTCAAAGGCGAACCGCTTCGCAAGCGGCGACTACCTTATCAATTTCCTCGAAATTCTGCGGAACATCGAAAGAGATCGTGACCTGATGGTTGTCGTAAGTAGATCCGCGCCAGGCGAGCTTTTTCGATCTTTTCAAGCGATCTATGAACGGCCAGACGTGAGCGCCCTCGGTAAGGATTGAGCTGCTCTCATCGAAATACCATGAGTTCTCTTCTGGCGCGTCACCATCAAAGCGAACCATGCCGGTGCGATAACCGCCTCGCAGGCCGCTCCCACCTAAATATCGCGACGAGATCACATGGATGTAGAGCGAGTTGGAACCAGGCTCGTCGCATTTCACGCCTATTCGGCCGCCCTCGCCGTCAATGAACGCGCGTGCGCTCTTCTCATCGGTCATAGCATCGACTGTCTCGCTGAAGGCCCACTGAGCAGACGCGGGCGACGCAGCGAGGACAGCGCCCAAAATGACCGTTCTTTCCATCCAGTTCGGCATCACCTCACCCCCCTTACTGCCCCGCCCCCGCTCGAAAGGTTTTGCCCGGTTCGTGCATCGTGGGCGAATGGGCGCTGGTGGCGATTGTCCGAGCAAGTTGGGCGAGCGCGGCGCGATCCTTTGGCTCGAGCGCGCGATAAAGCTGCAGCAACTCTGCCTCGTCCGACGTCATCTCGGGAGCAGCGGGTGCGTCCTCATCTGGATCATCGGTCTCGCCCGTTAGGTAAGCCGGCGTGGTCCCTAACTCTCGCGCCACCTTGTGCAGGAACCGAGAATTCTGAGAAATTCCGTGTGTCAGCTTGAAAATCGTTTGCTGCGACACACCCACACGTCTGGCCAACTCGCTCTGCGAAATTTCGCGCTCAGCCATGATGGCTCTAATGCGATGCATTTCGATCACGCTTTCGATCTACCACCAACGTTGTTCGAGCAAACTGACGATTGGGTATTGCGGCTTAACAACCATCGTCGTAGACCTTGGGTATGGATGCCGAATCAACTCAGGTTGTTGCATTGCGGAGCGCGGTCGAAAGGGCGGGCGGCCAAACGGCCCTTTCGCGCTTGCTCAGCGTGACCCAGCAAGCGGTGTCCAAATGGCTAAGGAACGGCAAACCCCTCCCCGCCGAGCACGTCCTCGCCGTCGAAGCGGCAACCGGCGTGTCGCGCCATGACCTCCGCCCCGACATCTATCCGCGCGATCTGGCGCCGATCGACCCGGCCGAGGCTCTGCGCGCATGATCTGCACAACTTCACCTCTATCCCCCTTCGGCCGCACCCTTTCGGCCGGAGCGCGCGGGCGGTGTTCCTGGAATTCCGTCGCCCGCGCGTTACCCCCTTCGGCTGCGTCGACCGGCCGGAGCGCTCGCCCCCCCATCCGCCGGGCGTCCAACGTCGACACTCCCTTGCGTAGCCAGGCGGGCGCCGGTCGTCTCCAGCGATCGGCGTCCGCTTTCTCGGGCGTATGCACATGACCAAGCTCCGCCCGCCCCTGTCCTTCGAACAGGCCCTGCGTGAGATCCGCGACGCGATCGGCGAGGCAGAAGTGCGCGCGATCATCGGCCGTTCGGCCAGTCGCCTGACCGATTATCTCGACCCGGATGCCGAGGGATATATTCGCCTAGATCACGCTTTCGCGCTTGAGCGCCGCTATTGCCAGCTGGGCCATCCCGGCGCGCCGCTGCAGGAAAGCTGGGCGGGTCAACTCGGCCTGCTCGCGCCCGCCGCGCCGACCATTCCCCAACTACTCGGCCAGATCGCCGAAACCGTGATCGAGATGAGCGAAGCGACGGCCGCATCCATCGCCGCCGCGTCTCCAGGCGCGACACCCGCCGATCGCGATCGGGCCATCCGCGAGATCGACGAGGCCATTTCCGACCTTCAGCGCAAGCGAACCATGCTGTCCTCGCCCGCACGTCCACCCTGATCGGCGGCTGATCCCCCTTCCCGCTTGAACGAAACCCCGCGCCGACACCCGCCGACGCGAACGCCTTTCTGTTGCCTGGAGCCCGCCGCCATGGCCCTCACCCCCGGTCAGTATCTGCGCAAGCGTCGCGAGGCCGCTGGCCTTTCGCTCGACGATGTCGCCCTGTGCTTCGAAACGGTGCCCCCGATCGCCGCTGCCGCGCGCGCTGAATGGCTCGGCT
Organism: Sphingomonas sp. IW22; assembly: GCF_041321155.1. GTDB lineage: Bacteria > Pseudomonadota > Alphaproteobacteria > Sphingomonadales > Sphingomonadaceae > Sphingomonas. The sequence continues at coordinate 775,021 of NZ_JBGGWB010000001.1, forward strand.
TGGTTGAGGCCGATGCCGTGCCGCTGCCCGCCGGGATTGCCGACGCACTCCACGACGCCTTCCCGTTCGATCCGCGCGTTCTGGCCGAGCTCGCCTATCGACTGGCCGACGACCCCGACAACATCGCCTTTGGCTATGCCGTTTGCCGATCGTGCGCCTGCAGCGAGCTCGACCCTTGCGGCGAAGGCTGCAGCTGGGTCCCCGGCGATACCGGTCTTTGCACCCGCTGCCGCGATCGCGGCCTCGGCGCGCCGGGCGGCGACACGATCATCGTGGCGACCCTTGCGAAGGTTGCAGCGTGACCCCGCCCGATCACCGCTTGCCTCTGGCCGCCCTGTTCCTGATCGGCACCGCGATTGGCGCGTGCCTGTTCCGCAACGTCTCGATCGCCCTGACCGCCGCCGTTGGCGCGCTGGCGGTCGGTGTCGCCATCCTCGTCCAGTTCGTCCGCACCCTCAATCGGGAGAAGCGCTCGTGACCCCTCGCCGCCCCAGCCCCGTGCCCATGACGCCGCGCATCGAAATCCATCCGCTCTGGTGCGACTGTGCCGTCTGCGCGCCGCCCGCGCCCAGCACGCCTCGACTCCGCCTGACCTTCCGCAGCGGCGCGACCGCGCTTGCCGCTGGGATCATCACCGGCATGGCCCTGTCGGCGGCCGCCGCCCTGATCATCGGCGGCCCCGGCCCGCTCGTGATTTTCGGCCTGTGAGCGTCGCAATGGCCGCCATCGTGACCGCCACCGCGTCTGACCTGCCGGTCACCATGCCCCTGCCGGAGCAATTCTCGGTCGCCTTTCTCGACGGTTATCTCACGGGCGTCGGGGAGCAAACCGCTGCGCATTGGTCCCGCGTTCGCGCCTATCTGCTGACGCTTGAGCGCGCGATCGGTCCGGCCGCATGACCGACAACATCTCCGCCGAACAGTTGCGGCTGTTGATCGAGCGCGTCGAGCGGCTCGAAGAGGAAAAGCGCGGCATCTCCGATGACGTGAAGGACGTCTACGCCGAAGCGAAGTCGACCGGCTTCGACGTTAAAACGATGAAGGCGATCATCCGCCTTCGAAAAATGGAGAAGCATCACCGCGACGAGGCGGACATGTTGCTCGAAACATACCTGCAAGCGCTGGGCATGTAGTGATGGCGGATGCTCCAATCGAAGCGCGCTATCGCGCTACCCTGAACGCGCTGGCAGGCGGCATCGATACGGTCCTGAATGGCAAGGACCGCGATGGTTCGCTCGTGTTCGTCCTCTTCGTCGCCGAAGCCGGGCGGATCGAGGGCGGGCGCGTCAACTATATCTCGAACGGCCACCGCGCCGACATGATCGCCATGGTCCGCGAATGGCTGCTGCGCGCAGAGGGCGCGGTCGGCGGCGAAGGCGGCCGGGCATGAACCGCCAGATCGCACATTCCTTAAACCTGCTGATCGAAGATCCCCGGCATGAGGCCGAGGATGGCGCGCCGCCGTCCCTGACCCGGAGCGGCGGCGCGTCCCCCAGTTCGGATGTGGCCGCATGACCCGCCTCGCTGCCGTTCCGTGCACCTGCGACGAATGTCGCGCGCTCGATGTCGCCCATCCGCGCGAAGGGCATCAGCTCGCGCTGGTCAGCGACACCGGCGGCGGAGTGTCCCCCGCCGCCGATCACCCCGACGCGATCCGGCCCGCCAGCCGGATCGTGCGCGCACCTGAAGGCCGCAACAGTCGAGACGCGCGCTCGCGGCCACCCACAGCCGAAAGCGAGGACCCACCCATGAACGCTCAAGCGAAAATCTCAACCCCGACGTCCGTGGCCGCGCCGGTGCCGCCCTCGACGATCGAACAGGTGCCGCTACGGGATCTTCGCCGCGCACCGGAAAACGTACGCCGCACCGATATCGAGCAGGATGTCGGCGGCCTGTCGGAAAACATTGCCGCTGTTGGCCTGCTTCAGTCGCTGATCGGCTACCGCGTCGGCCGGAAGCGAGAAGTCTGGATCGTCGGCGGGGGGCGCCGCCTGGCGGCGCTTCGCGTGCTGCTCGACGACTTCAGAATCGACCTCGCATTTCGCGTGCCCGTCCTGATCCGCGAGCGTGACGAGGCGATTGAGCTCTCGCTGGCTGAGAACCTCGAGCGCCGGGACATGAACCCGGCCGATGAGTTTGAAGCGTTCCGCCTGCTGATGGAGCCGGGCACGCGCTCCCCCGCCGATATCGCAAAGCGCTTCGGACTGACCGAAGTCTATGTCAAACAGCGTCTGAAACTGGCCGATCTGGCGCCCGAGATCCTCGACGGCCTGCGCGCAGGCGAAATGACGTTGCATGGGGCATTGGCCTATGCCCGCGCGCCCGATCCCACCGTCCAGCAACAGATTTTCGCCGCCCAGAAACGACGGGCTTATGACAGGCACGACCCCCGCTCGATCCGCAACGCCGTTGCCAGCACGAAAACAACCGACTGGACGCTCTACAAATATGTTGGCGCGGAAGCCTATGAGCGCGCCGGCGGCGGTTACGACGAGGGATTGTTCGAGGACGCACCGATCGGCGATTCACGCCGGCTGTCGAATCAGGTGCTCGTCGAGAAACTGGCGCGAGACCACATCGACTTCCAGATGATCGGCCGCCAGCGCGAGATGGCTGAAGCGCTCAACCTAGAAGCGGTCGACGGCTTCGTCGTCTATCCCGATCTCGCCTTTCCGTCCTACGGAATGAGTCCTCCAAAGGCGCCCGAAGGCTTCGCTTGGGTCGGCAGCTGGGAGCCCGGCGCGGCGCAGCGGATGCTCAAAACCGTCCGCAACAACGGGATCTCGGTTCAGCTGCTGGTCGGCATCCAGGACGACAGGCTTGTCGCTTGGGATCGCGGCTTCTTTGTCGAGAAGGCGCAGAAGAATGCCGTTCAGCCCGATGAAAAGCCCGCCGCCCCGGCCGCGCCCTTCACGCCCGAGGAGCGCGAGGCGATCGATCGCGCGCACGGCATCGACCTGTGGAGCAAGCGTCTGGCCGTCGGAAGCTTCGACGAGACTCCACTTCAGGGTCGCGCGTTCTTCGACGACAGCTGGGCTGGCCGCAATCCGGCGAGCGCTACCCATATCGGTCAGCAGGGGTGGTGGGTCAGGCTTCAAGTATTCGTCACTGCGGAACAGGCGGCGTCCCATACTGAAGCCGCAGGCGAGCGATACGAGCGCGCAAAGCGCGAAGTGGCCGAAGCAGCTGAGGCCAAACGAATCGCCGACGAAGAGGCGCAGCAGCAGCTCGCCCACCGCCGTGCAGAGCTCGAAGCAATGACGCCCCCCGCCGTCGCCGTGGTCGACGGCGAACCATGGTTCCGCGACGACGAGCATGGTTACGGCACGGCCGACCAGGAAGGCTGGATCGACAACTGGCTGGCGCTGATCGACCAGCTGGGCGCCGAAGACATCATCACCTTCGACACGCGCGAAGCCTTCGACAGCGCGCACGCCGCTGCCCGGTCACTGGGAGCGGGCGCATGACGCTCGAAGACCGCATTCGCGCCGATCTCGGTCGAAAAGTCATGGGGCTGATCAGCCCGCAGCTTGAACGCGAGCTCAACCTGGCGCTGCGGGTGTTGCCACCGGATCAGGTGTCGCTGCTGGCGGTGGAGCTCGCGACCGTACTCGCAGGAGCATGTCTGCTGGTGCCGGTCCAGTTCGCCGCCGACGACAAGCGGGAAGCGCTTTTCGACACGTCTCTTGAATGGCTACACGAACGCCTGAAGGTTCGCCGCGACGAGATCCTGACGGCGCTTGACCAGCAGACTTCGAAATCCGGCGCACGGTGAGCGAATTGCCAGCTGCCTTTGCCGCGCTGATCGACGCGATTGCCTGCGACATGGCCGCCGAGGATGCTGTGCGTCTTTCGAATCCAGGGAGCACACCATGTCCAACGCGCCACGCTGCGCCATCTACGCTCGCTTCTCGACCGACAAGCAATCGGCCCACTCGGCCGAGGACCAGGTCGCAGACTGCACCCGCCTCGCCGAACGCCAAGGCTGGCAGGTCGTCCAAATCTACACCGACGTCGCTCTCTCGGGCACCAACAACCGGCGGCCGGGCATGACACAAATGCTGTCTGACGCTGCTGCGGGTGCGTTCGACATCGTTGCGGCCGAAGCCGTCGATCGCCTCGCGCGCAACCAGGCCGACATCGCTACAATCTTCCAGCGCCTCGAATTCGCAAACGTCGCCATTCACACGCTGACCGAAGGCCGGATCAACGAGATGGTCATAGGGTTCAAAGGGACGATGTCTGCGATGTTCCTCAAGGACCTTGCCGACAAGATACGGCGGGGCCAGCGCGGAACTGTCGAGCGTGGGCGCGTCGCCGGCGGCCTGACTTATGGGTATGATGTAGTCCCAAAGATCGACGCCCGTGGGGAGCTCGATCGCGGCCACCGCTCTGTCAACGCCGAGCAGGCGGCTGTAGTGCGCCGTATATTCAATGAGTTCGTGGCGGGACGCAGCGCAAAGGCGATCGCCAAGGGGCTCAACGCGGACGGTATCCCCAGCCCGCGCGGCGGCGAATGGCGCGCCAGCACGATCTACGGTTCCGAAGTTCGAGGCTACGGTATCCTGCGCAATTCGGTTTATGTCGGAAGGATCGCCTACAACCGCGTTCATATGCGCCGTGACCCTGACACGCGGCGGCGCATTTCGCGTCCCAATCCGGTTGAACAAAGGGTCGAAGTTGAAGCGGACCATCTCCGCATCATCGACGACTCGCTTTGGAAAGCCGCACAGGACGAACTGAGCGCCCGTGGCTCCCAGCCGCTCAATCTGCAGCCCAGGCCCCGCTACCTGCTTTCCGGGCTGCTACAGTGCGGACGCTGCGGCGGGTCCGTCGTGGTGATCGGCGATGGGCGCTTGGGCTGCACGCGTGCGCGCGAGGCAGGAACGTGCGATGTCCGCAGCACCATAAAGCGCGAGGAGGTCGAGCGCCGCGTTCTGGCGGGCCTGACCGATCGCCTGCTGGAACCGCAGGCCGTCGCTCGCTTGGTTTCCCGCTATCACGCCGAAAGCGCCGGTCAGGCAGACCAGCGCGCTGCGGAAGGTGCCCAGATCGATCGCAAGGTCGCGAAACTCGATCAGTCGATCACGCGTCTAGTCGCCGCGATCGCCGACGGTGCTGCTGATTTCCGCGAGATCAAAGAAGCGTTGGTGGCGCGCAAGGCCGAACGCGAGCAACTGATCCGGGCGCGTGAAGAGCATAAGGCCGTCCCGGTCATTGTGATGCGACCTGACATCGTCGAGCGGTACCGCAAGCGCGTCCGCCAGCTCGCACTCACGCTGTCGACTGACACCGCGACGGGACTTGAGGTCATGAATCGACTTCGGGATTTGATTGTCGGCGTGTCGCTGATGCCCACGAACTCAGGCGTATGGGACATTCATGTCGCAACGTCTCTGGGAGCTGTCGTCGATTTGGCGACGAAACAAAAAACCACACCAAGGCGCGCTAGCGCCTCGATGCAGTTGGTAGCGGAGGAGGGACTTGAACCCCCGACACGCGGATTATGATTCCGCTGCTCTAACCAACTGAGCTACTCCGCCCCATGGGCATCGCCGGATCACCGGCGAGGCGGGCCACATACGCAGCTGCGCACGCCCGGTCAAGCGAACATATGTCGTGAAAGTGGTTCCCATGGCCCGCCGCGATACCACCATGTGGCAAGTCCCGCGATCGCCAGCGGGCGCGGCGCGAAATTCGCCTCCATCTGCGCCTTGAGCGCGCGGGCGGCGGCGGGTTCGACCTTATTCTGAATGGTAACGTGCGGGCGCCATCCGGCCTGGTCCTGCGGCATCAACATGCCGCTAAACGCGTCGGCCAGGCGAGTTCGAATGGCGATCAGATCAGGGCTTTCCACGCGGAACGCCGTGCCCCGGCCGAGGGACAGCACCCCCGCCAGCATGGCACGCGGCGCCTGAACCCCGCGCGTTTCCGCGCGCAGCCGCTGCTTCAGCTCATCCGCCAATGCGGGCGCGATGTGGTGGAACAGCGTCAGATGCGCGTCGAGGTAATTGCGCTCAGGTGGAAAATGCTGGCGGCGCAGGCCGGTCAGCCACGCCGCGTCCTGATGCCCGAACAATGCCGTGACGATGATCGGCGCCGGTTCGGGCTGGATGCTCAAATCTCGACCTGACTGCCCAATTCGACCACGCGATTTGTCGGCAGCCGGAAAAACTCCATCGCGCTTTCGGCGTTGCGCAGCATCCAGGCGAACAGCTTTTCGCGCCAGATCATCATCCCCGGCTGGGTCGACGGCAACAGCGTCTGCCGCGCGAGGAAGAAGCTGGTTTCCATCATCCGGAACTCGCCCTCGCAATTGTCCACGCGCTTCAGCGCGGCGGGCACGTCGACTTCCTCCATGAACCCATAGCGCAGGATCATGCGGTGAAAGCCCGATTCCAGATGCTCCAGCCCCACTCGACGGCCTTCGGCGACATAGGGTTCGTCGACGATCTTCACCGTCAACAGGATCACCCGCTCGTGCAGCACCTTGTTGTGCTTGAGATTGTGGAGCAGCGCGTGGGGCACCCCTTCGGGAGTGGACGTCATGAACACCGCGGTCCCCGGAACGCGGGTTGCCGAATTGGCGGCGGACTGGATGAATACTTTCATCGGCATCGCGCTTTCGCGCATCCGCTCGATCATCAGCTTGCGGCCCTTGGACCAGGTGGTCAGCATCGTGAAGATCACGAACCCGACGAACAGGGGGAACCAGCCGCCATCGGGCACCTTGGTCAGATTGGCCGCGAAATAGGCAAGGTCGACGATGAAAAATAGCACCAGCAGCGGCGCGGCCTGCCACCATTTCCACTGCCACAGCGCGAATAGCACCACCGCCAGCAGACAGGTGTCGATGAACATGGCCCCCGTGACCGCAATGCCATAGGCCGAGGTCAGGTTGGACGACGACTGGAACGTCAGGACCAGCAGGATCACCATGACCATCAGCAGCCAGTTGATCAGCGGGATATAGATCTGCCCCGCCGTCGCCGCGCTGGTATGGTCGATGCGAAGCCGCGGCATGAAGCCCAGCTGGCTCGCCTGTTGCGTCACGGAAAAGGCGCCGGAAATCACCGCCTGGCTGGCAATGATCGCCGCCATCGTCGCCAGCAGCACCAACGGCAGCCGCAGCGATTCGGGCGCCAGCATGTAGAACGGGCTTTCCAGCGCGCCGGCATCGCGCAGCAGCAACGCGCCCTGCCCCATATAATTCAGCATCAGCGCGGGCAGCACGAACCACAGCCACGACACCCGAATGGGATTGCGACCGAAATGCCCCATATCGGCGTAAAGCGCCTCGGCACCCGTGACTGCCAGAACCACCGAACCCAGCGCCAGAAAGGCGGCCAGCGGATCGTCGACGAAGAACATCACCGCATGATCGGGGGTCAGCGCCCACAGCACGCCCGGATCGGCGACAATGCTGATCAGGCCCAGCGTCGCAATGACCAGAAAATAGACGATCATGATCGGCCCGAACAACGCGCCGACCCGCGCGGTGCCGTTGCGCTGGATCGAGAAGAGGAAGACCAGAATCATGACCGCGATCGGCAGGACCAGCCCGCCAAAGGCCGGGGCCGCCACCGACAGCCCCTCCACCGCGCCCAGCACCGACACGGCGGGCGTGATCATCGAGTCGCCATAGAACAGCGCCGTCGCGAACACGCCCAGCAGGACGATGCCGCGCGTCCATCGCTGTCCGGCCGAGCGGCCCGAAATCAGCGCCAGCAGCGCCAGGCTGCCGCCCTCGCCCTTGTTGTCGGCGCGCATGATGATGCTGACATATTTCAGCGTCACCACGATCATCATCGACCAGAACATCAGGCTGATGACGCCCAGAATGTGCAGCCGATCCAGCGCCAGCGGGTGGTGCCCGGCAAAGGTTTCGCGGAACGCGTAAAGCGGGCTGGTGCCAATGTCGCCGAACACGACGCCCACGGCGCTGACCGCCAGTTTCCATCCAGCCTGGCCGTGGTGATGATCATGGCCGTCGACGGCGACCGAATCGATCGTCGACACAGGCGGCACCCCGGTGGGTTCGCTCACGGGCGGAGACGCTCCTGGCTGGCGAGTGCAAACGACATCATCGCGGACGCGACTTTCCGATCCTTATCCAACCGGCGGCGCGTTAGCACCGGCGATGCCGCACCGCAACGCGAAGCGATCCGATGGGGATTGGCGGGCTTTCAGCCCAGTACGGCATCGGCCTCTGTCAGGGTCGGCACTTCGCGCAGGACGAAGCTGGACGCGATCGTCGTAACCCCCGGCAAACGGCCAAGATGTTCGCGGTGCAGTCGCTCATAATCATCCAGGTCACGGGCCAATATGGTCAGGCGGTAGTCCTGATGTCCCGACACCAGCGCGCAGGAAACGATGCCCGGAATCCGCCCCACTGCCCGTTCGAACGCGGCCAGATCCTCCTCCACCTGCGTCGCCAGGGTGATGTCGACCAGCGCAGTGACGTGAAAGCCCAGCCGCTTCCCGCCCAGCCGCGCGCCATAGCCGCGAATGGCCCCGGCCTGCTCCAGTGACTGGATGCGGCGCGAACAGGCCGATTGCGACAGGCCGCACGTCTCCGCCACTCGTGAAACGGTCGCGCGCGCATCGCTCGCCAGCGCGCGCAATATGGCTTGATCAATACGGTCGATTTGCATGGAACAATGGCATATCGCTCCTCGCACGCTCGATCCATGCGTAAACCGCTACTTCAGTCGCATAATTTGCACGGAAATCGAGCAAGCCATCTGCTAGTATCGGGCGAAACGAATTTCAGGAGAAATGCGATGCGGATCGGCGTCCCCAAGGAAATCAAGAATCACGAATATCGCGTCGGGCTGACTCCCCCGTCGGTGGCCGAGCTGGTCGCCGCAGGGCATGAGGTGATCGTCGAGACCAAGGCCGGGGGCGGCATCGATTTCGAGGATCAGGATTATGTGAACGCCGGCGCGCGCATCGTCCCGACCGCCGCCGAAGTGTTCGCCGCCGCCGACATGATCGTGAAGGTCAAGGAGCCGCAGCCGCAGGAAGTGGCGATGCTGGAGCCGCGCCACACGCTGTTCACCTATCTCCACCTCGCCGCCGACAAGCCGCAGGCCGAGGGGCTGATGAAGTCGGGCGCCACCTGCATCGCGTATGAAACGGTGACCAGCGACTCGCGTTCGCTGCCGCTGCTCAAGCCGATGAGCGAGGTTGCGGGCCGCATGTCGGTACAGGTCGGCGCGCATTATCTGGAAAAGGAACAGGGCGGTCGCGGCGTGCTGCTGGGCGGCGTGCCCGGCGTGGCCCCGGCGCGCGTTGCCATTCTGGGTGGCGGCGTGTCGGGCATCAACGCCGCGCAGATGGCCGTCGGAATGCGCGCCGATGTCACCATCTATGACATCAACAACGACCGTCTGGCCGAACTGGACATGTTCTTTTCCAGCCAGATCAAGACCGCTTACGCCAGCAAGGCAGCCGTCGCGGCCGCGGTCCGCAACGCGCATCTGGTGATCGGCGCGGTGCTGGTCCCCGGCGCCGCCGCGCCCAAGCTGGTCACGCGCGAAATGGTCAAGACGATGAAGCGCGGTTCGGTGCTGGTGGACATCGCCATCGACCAGGGCGGCTGCTTCGAAACCAGTCATGCCACCACGCATGAGGACCCGGTATTCGAGGTGGACGGCGTGATCCATTATTGCGTCGCCAACATGCCGGGCGCGGTCGCGCGCACCAGCGCCTTTGCGCTGAACAATGCGACGCTGCCCTATGCGCTTCGCATCGCCAATCTGGGTGCGGAAGCCGCGATGCGCGCCGACCGCCATCTGGCCAACGGCCTGAACGTGTCCAACGGCAAGATCCGCCACGCAGCGGTGGCAGAAGCACTCGACCTGCCGTTCGAGGCATGGACCGCCTGACGGAACACGTCAGGAACATGGGCGTTTGGCCACGGAAGGAGAACTTGCGTGGCCAACACCCCCGATCCCAAGACCGAACCCTTTTCGAACGCCGAAAAGGACCCCGATGACTGGACCACCGGCGACGAGCCGATGACCGGCGCGCAGGCCAGCTATCTCAAGACGTTGAGCGAGGAAGCAGGCGAACCGTTCGAAGACAGCCTGAACAAGGCCGACGCGTCGAAACGCATCGACGCGCTTCAGGAAAAGACCGGGCGCGGGACCTGATGGATCGGGGTCGGCGCCTTGGCGAACCTTTCCGAATGTGAAACACTGGTTTCACAAAAAGAATGGAGAGGTGTCATGACCGTTTCGAGCGTCGACCCCGCCACCAAGCTGGAGGTCCACGAACTGCTCAGCCGTTATTGCTGGGCCATCGACCACCGCGACGCAACCGAGTGGGAACAGGTTTTCACCATCGACGCGCGCTATCGCACCGGGACCAGTGGCGAACTGGACGGGCGGGAAGCAATCATGGAAGTGCCCGCCATGCTGCACGCCAAGGGCGGCGGAAACTGGCGGCACCATTTCACCAACATCATTGTCGATCGCGCCGAAACCGGCCGCGAATTGCGCGTGCGTGCGTTCCTGACGGTTCGCGACTGTCAAGATGGCGCGCCGGTCGCATCGGCTGATTGCGTCATCGTCGCGCGCCGCACCGATCACTGGCGCATTGCCGATTTCGAAGCGACATCGGTTTGCAAGGGCCACGGCCTGCCACAGGCCCGCACGGAGCCACAGACCGCGCTTCACTGACCGGCGGGCGTGGGGTCAGTCGAGGATGCTCACGCCCATCTTGAAATAGATGCGCTCGACGCAGCCCGTATATCCGGCGCCGTCGACCGGTTTGCGCTTGGCTGCGCGCAACACGTTAAGCGCGGCGGTGCCGAAATCTGCGGCGGGTTGCGCGGTCAGCACGCGCAGATTTCCGACCTCTCCCCATGGCGCCACGTCATAGGCAACGACCGCCCACCCCTCGATCGAACGACGGCGGAACGGCTCTGGAAATGTCAGGCGCGGCGGCGTCATCCAATCGGCGCGGTCAGGACAGGTCGCACCCGCCGGGCGCAACGACGCCGTCTCTGGCGATTCGGGCGCCAGCAGCCGCGCGGCCGGCCGGTGATAGGGTACCAGGCATCCGCGACGCGGCCCGTCGGTGACCATTTGCGACTCATGCAATGCCGCGATAGCCGCGCTGTCGACTTGCGCATTTTGAGTGCCGGTCACGACGCGGACCTTGTCCGGCCGTCCTTCCCCATCAAGGTCATAGCCCAGCAGCACCCAGTCATCGACGCCGGGCTGGGCCGTCACTTTCCGCCAGTCGGGCGTCACATGCTTCAACCACGGCGCGCGCGGTTCGCGGACACAATCGTCGACACCACCGCGAATCCGCGCCCAGCCGCTTTCCGGCATTCGCTGGCCCATCGGACGCACGGTGTAGGAGATCAGGTCGGGCAGCGGCGCCGATTCGATGGAAAAGGCTTCACCGCGATAGCTGATGCGGCAATCGCGCCGCTCGCGCGCGCCGCTCAGATCCGATGCGGCAAGCGACGGGACCACGTCGTCACGAGCCGGCTGCCATGCAGGCACCGCTTCGGGCGCAGATGCATCGACCGACGCGATGCCCACCGCGCGGCCCCGCGCGTCGATGTCGAAGCGGAAATGCTGCTCCGTCAGCGGCCGATCGCCCCATATCAGCCCCACATAGGGCCGGCGTGCAGTGGCATTCACCTCTGCGCCCGCGCAAACGATGCTCGACGGCATCCAGCGGACCAGACGCGGATCGGACGCGATATGCTGACTGCTGACAGCAACGGGCGGCGGTGGCGGCGTGGCGGGCTTCGATTGCAGCAACATCAGATCGAGAAGCATCGCCAGACGGATCATCCCGGCCCCTTTCAGAATGCCAAGCCGCGACCTTCGACACGCGCCGGGTGCCTGTCAACGCGGCGATTTTGGACCGTCGGGGCCTGCTTGCCGCCCCCCTGCGACGAAAACCCGCAGCGATGCGACGGATGCTGGAGGCGAGCGTAGCCGCGTTAACCAATTAGACCCACCCTGCATGGCAATATTGCGGGATCAAGGATTGAGCGGGTCGAGACGGGCATGATCGAATTTGCGGTGTTCCTCTATGGTCTCAGCGCCGGGTTGGTGCTGATGATCGCACAACGCGCCCAGCGGGAGGCGCGGCCGATCCCGGCGGTCGTCAACGCCATGGGATGGGGCCTGATCTCGATGTCGTCGATGCTGGCGATCCTGCTGTTTGCCGTCGCGCTGGCCATGGCGGTTGGCGTCGGCGGCCCGCTGGTTCAGTCGCTGGCGGGCATGTGATCGCTGGACAGTGATTTCGGTTGCGCTATGAAACGGGTCATGGCGCTACCTCCTCTCTTCGATCGTCTGCGGCTGCCGATCGTGGCCAGCCCGATGTTCATCATTTCCGGGCCTGAACTGGTCATTGCCCAGTGCAAGTCGGGCATTGTTGGCTCGTTCCCCGCGCTCAATGCACGACCGCAGACGATGCTGGACGAATGGCTCCACCGCATCACCGAAGAACTGTCCGCGTGGAACCGCGACAATCCCGATACGCCAGCGGCGCCCTTTGCCGTCAATCAGATCGTTCACAAGTCGAACGACCGGCTGGAGGCCGATCTGGCAACCTGCGCCAAATGGCAGGTGCCGATCGTCATCACCTCGCTCGGCGCGCGGGAGGAGCTGAACACCGCCGTCCATGGCTGGGGCGGGATCACGTTGCACGACGTGATCGACGACCGTTTCGCGCACAAGGCGATCGAGAAGGGCGCCGACGGCCTGATCCTGGTGACGGCCGGCGCCGGTGGCCATGCCGGGCGGCTCAATCCCTTCGCCTTCACGCAGGAGGTGCGCCAGTGGTTCGACGGCCCGGTGCTGCTGTCCGGTGCCATCGCCAATGGCGGCGCGGTGCTGGCGACACAGGCGGCGGGCGCCGACCTTGCCTATATCGGCTCCCCCTTCATCGCCACGACCGAGGCCAATGCGGAGGCGGCGTACAAACAGGGCATCGTCGACGGGCGCGCTGCCGACATCGTCTATACCAACCTGTTCACCGGCGTTCACGGCAATTACCTGCGCGCATCGATCGAGGCGGCGGGGCTGGACCCCGACAATCTGCCGGTCAGCGATCCGTCGGCCATGAATTTCGGCTCCGGCGGCAACAGCAAGGCCAAGGCGTGGCGCGACATCTGGGGATCGGGTCAGGGCATCGGCGCGGTCAGCAGCGTGGAAAGCGTGGCTGCCATGATCGACCGGCTGGCGTCCGAATATCAGGCGGCACGAGCGCGACTGATCGGCTGAGGCGTCCCCTCACCCTTGCCGATGCGCGCGCAGCCGGGCATGGGACCGCGCGAAATGCCCCGCACCATCACCGCCTTTTCCAATCCCGCCGTGAAGGCCGCGCGCGAACTGCGCGACAAGAAGCATCGCCGCATGCAGCGCCGCTTCCTGGCCGAGGGGCTTCGCATCCTGACCGAAGCGCGTGAGGGCGGGCGATTGCCCGAACAGATGTTCTTCGCCGCCGACAGCCCCCACCATCCGCTGGTCGTCGCGCTGGTCGAAGCGGTGGAGGCCGCAGGCGGCGACGCGATCGAGACGACGCCCGACATCCTGTCCAAATTGTCGGGCAAGGATAATCCGGGCGCGGTGGTCGGCGTCTTTGCCGAGTTCGAGTCGACGCTGGCCGATCTGGACCGTCATTCGGCAGGCATCTGGCTGGCGGCGGAGCGGCTGCGCGATCCCGGCAATCTGGGCACCATCCTTCGCACCGGCGATGCCGTCGGCGCGGGCGCGCTGATCCTGATCGACGATTGCGTCGATCCCTTTTCGGTGGAGGCGGTGCGCGCCAGCATGGGTGCGCTGTTCACCGTGCCCATCGTGCGGACGCCATGGGCCGATTTCATCGCGTGGTTGCGACAGGGACCGGGGCAGTTGGTCGCACTCAGCCTGGATACCGACATTGATTACCAGGCGCCTGATTACGGTGCCCCGACCTTTTTGCTGACCGGCAACGAGGCGCAGGGCCTGCCCCCCGCTTATGCGCAGGCGTGCGACACCCGCGTGCGGATGCCGATGCTTGGCAAGGCGGACAGCCTGAACGCGGCAGTGGCGACGGCGGTCATGGCGTATGAGGTGCTGTCGCAACAGCGGCGGCGCGGCTGATGCTGAAGGCACAGCTGGCCGATCTGGACGCGCTGGCGGCGATCGGTCGGCGCCGGTCGCTGGCACCGCGCGCGGGAGCCGATTTTGCGTCGAACGATTATCTGGGGCTGGCGGCATCGCCGCGGCTGGCCCGTGCCGCAATCGACGCCATTGCGCGCGGCGTGGCGGTCGGCTCTGGCGGGTCGCGCCTGCTGCGCGGCAATCACGAAGAGATCGAGGCGCTGGAGCATGAGGCAGCGGACCATTTCGGCCATGCCGCCGCGCTGTGGTTCTCCAGCGGCTATGTTGCCAACCTTACCCTGTTCGCCACCCTGCCCCAGCGCGGCGACCTGATCGTGCATGACGAACATGTCCATGCCAGCGCCCATGACGGCATGCGCCTGTCGCGCGGGGAGCGGCGGGCAGCGGCGCATAACGACGCTGAGGCATTCGACGACGCCATTGCACAGTGGCGCCGCACGGGCGGCACGGGCACGCCGTGGATCGCGGTCGAAAGCCTTTACAGCATGGACGGCGACCGCGCCCCGCTGAACGATCTGGTTCAGGTCGCAACACGGCACGACGCGATTCTGGTCGTCGATGAAGCCCATGCGACAGGTGTGTTCGGCGATGGCGGGCGCGGGCTGGCGCACGGGCTGCCCACCGAACGGGTGATCGCGCTGCACACCTGTGGCAAGGCGCTGGGGGCCGAGGGGGCGTTGCTGACCGGGCCGGTGGCGATGCGCGACTTTCTGATCAATCGCGGGCGCGGGTTCATCTTTTCCACGGCCCCCTCTCCCGTCATGGGAGCGGTCGTTCGCGAATCGCTTCGCGCCATCGCCGATGAGCCCGAGCGGCGCGAATCCCTTTGGGCGCGTATCGCCCATGCCGAACGCCGCCTGTCGCCGCTGGGCGTCACCGCCACCGGCTCACAGATAATGCCGCTGGTTCTGGGCGACGATGTGCGCGCCATGACCATGGCGGGTGCGGTTCAGGCCGCCGGGTTCGACGTGCGCGGCATCCGCCCGCCGACCGTCCCGGCCGGAACCGCACGGCTTCGCATTTCGATCACGAACAATATCGGGCCGGGCGACATCAACGCGCTGGCCGATGTGCTGGAGACGCTTTCATGACCGGCCGTTTCGTCATTGCGGGCACCGACACGGGCGTGGGCAAGACGGTGTTCGCCGCGGCACTGACCCGCGCCATCGGAGCGACTTACTGGAAGCCGGTGCAGGCGGGCACCGATGAGGGCACCGACGGCGCGACGGTCACCGCGCTGGGCGTCGATCCCGCGCGCATCCTGCCCGAAGCCTATGTGCTGGCTACCCCCTGCTCCCCGCATCGCGCGGCAGAGATTGACGGCGTGGCCATCGACCCCGCGCGCCTGACTCCGCCCGCGACCGAAGGTCCGCTGGTGGTCGAGCTGGCGGGCGGGCTGATGGTGCCGTTGACGCGCGAACTGCCGACAGCGGATCTGGTTGCGCGCTGGGGCCTGCCGGTCATTCTGGTGGCGCGCACGTCGCTCGGCACAATCAACCACAGCCTGTTGTCGATCGAAGCGATGCGCCGCCGCGACATTCCCATTCACGGCATCGCCTTTGTCGGGGAAAGCGTGCCCGTCAGCGAAACGACGATCGCTACAATGGGCGGCGTGCGGCGGCTGGGGCGGCTGGACCAGCTGCCCGAACTGACCCCCGATGCGCTGGCAGCTGCGTTCGCGCGGGGGTTCGACGCGGGGGACTTCGCGTGACGCGCACGCGCATCTGGCACCCGTTCACCCAGCATGGCCTGGGCGAGCCGATCCCGAACATCGTCCGCACGCAGGGCGCTTATTTGTGGACCGATCGGGGCGAGCGGCTGATCGACGCGATTTCGAGCTGGTGGGTGACGACGCATGGCCACGCCCATCCCCGCATCGCCGCTGCCATTGCCGAAGCGGCGGGCCATTGCGATCAGATCATCTTTGCCGGGCACACCCACCCTTATGCCCAAGCCGTGGCCGAGGGGCTGACCGCGCTGTTCCCGCCCGAACTGGCGCATGTCTTCTTTTCCGATTCGGGTTCGACCAGTGTCGAGGTCGCGCTTAAAATGGCGCTGGGATACTGGGCCAATCGCGGTGAGGCGCGCCACCGCATCCTCGTCCTCGAACACAGCTATCATGGCGACACCATCGGCACGATGTCGGTCGGTGCGCGCGGCGTGTTCAATGCGGCCTATGCGCCGCTGTTGTTCGATGTCGAAACCCTGCCCTTTCCCGCCGACGATACCGCGCAAGCCACGCTGGACGCGCTGGAGGCCGCGTGCCGCGCCAAACCGGCGGCGCTGATCGTCGAACCGCTGGTGCTGGGTGCGGGAGGCATGTTGATCTATCCGCCATCGCTGCTGGCGGAGATGCACGCGATCTGCGCGCGGCACGGCGTGATCTTCATTGCGGATGAAGTGATGACCGGCTGGGGCCGCACCGGCACGCTGACCGCATGCGAACAGGCGGGCGTGGTGCCCGACATCATGTGCCTGTCGAAGGGGCTGACCGGCGGCAGCCTGCCGCTGGCCGTCACACTGGCCAGCGAAGCGATCTATGACGCCCATTATTCGACCGACCGGGCGACGATGTTCTTTCATTCGAGCAGTTACACCGCCAACCCCATCGCCTGCGCGGCGGCGGCAGCCAATCTGGCGATCTGGCGGGAGGAGCCGGTGCTGGCCCGTGTCGACCGGCTGGCGGTGCGGCAGCGCGAATGGACCGCCCGCGTCGCCGGTTGGGCGCGCACCGTAAACGCCCGGACCATCGGCACCATCGCCGCGTTCGAGGTGCAGGATCATGAGCGCCCCGGCTATCTCTCCGCGCTGGGGCCCGCGATCAAGGCGCATTGTGCGGCGGCCGGCGTGCTGATTCGCCCGCTTGGCAACACGGTCTATGTCATGCCGCCTTATTGCATCACCGACGACGACCTGGCCGCCATCTACAACGCTATCGGCGAGGCGCTTTCACGCGCGTGACGCCGCAAAGCGTGAAAAAGGACGCGCAATGATCTTGCGCGATGACGCATTTGGCGTTAGGCGCGACCTCCTCACGGCGGTCGTAGCTCAGTTGGTTAGAGCATCGGTTTGTGGTACCGAGGGTCGCGGGTTCAAGTCCCGTCGTCCGCCCCATCTTTTCCCCTCGCGACCGGCGGATTTGTTCAGTGCTCACCGACTGGGGCTTTCCCGATTTTGACGACCATGAGGGCGTCCACCTGATCACCGATCGCGAAACCGGCCTGCAGGCCGTGATCGCGGTGCATTCGACGGCGCTTGGCCCGGCAGCGGGCGGCGTGCGGTTCTGGCATTATGCCGATCCGCGCGCGGCGATTACCGATGCGCTGCGCCTGTCGCGCGGCATGAGCTTCAAGAACGCGATGGCCGGCCTGCCCATGGGCGGCGGCAAGGGCGTGATTCTGGCCGACGCCAACCGCACCAAGACGCAGGACATGCTCAAGGCATTCGGTCGCGCAGTGGATTCGCTGGGCGGGCGTTATGTCACGGCGGAAGATGTCGGCATTTCCGAAGCCGATCTGACCACGATCTCGGGCGAAACCCGCTATGCGTCGGGCCTGCCGGTCAAGTCGAGCGGTGGCGCAGGCGGCGATCCCGGCCCGTTTACGGCAATGGGCATCTATCTGGGCGTCAAGGCAGCGGCAAAGCGCGCGCTGGGCACTGACGACATGGCCGGTGTGCATGTCGCAATCCAGGGTCTGGGCAGCGTCGGCGGCGGCCTGGCCCGTCTGCTGGCCAAGGACGGCGCGCGGCTGACCATCGCCGATGTCAATCGCGACCGCGCAACCGCGATGGCCGACGAACTGGGCGCCACGATGGCCGATCCCGATTCGATCCTGTCGACCGAAGCAGACATCGTCAGCCCCAACGCGCTGGGCGCGATCCTGACCGAAACCTCCATCGCCGCGCTGAAGTGCAAGGCGGTGGCCGGCGGTGCGAACAACCAGCTCGCCACCCGTGCAGAGGGTCAGGCGATTCATGATCGCGGCATCCTGTATGCGCCCGATTATGTGATCAACGCTGGCGGCATCATCAATGTCGGCCTGGAATATCTGGGTCAGGGCGACCGTGCCGAGGTGGAAAGCCGCATCGCGCGCATTCCCGAACGACTGGAAGCGGTCTGGGCCGAAAGCGAACGCTCGAACACCCCCGCCGCGCAGGTGGCCGATGCACAGGCGATGCGCCTGATCGGACGCGCCTGACCATGATGTCACGGGCGCGCGGCTGATGGGCTGGTTCGCGCTCGCGGCTCTTGCAGCGGCGGTGCTGATGCTGATGTTGGTCATGCGCCTGCCGCGCGCGCTGACGGGTTTCGTCGGCGCGACGATCATGCTGGGCGCCACCGGCTACGCGCTGCAAGGGCGACCGACGCTCGCCGCCTCCCCCGCTACGCCGCCTGCCGTCGAGGCGACGGGCGATGAGGAACTGGTGGAGCTGCGCCAGCAACTGTTCGGTCGTTTCCAATATGCCGACAGCTATTTCTTCATCGCCGATGCGCTGGCCCGTTCGGGGGACGAACGCGGCGCCGCGCGCGCGATGCTGGGCGGGGTTCGCTCCGCACCCGACAACCTGCCGCTTTGGACCGGGCTGGGTTATCGCGCCGCCGGTGCTGACGGCGCGATGTCGCCCGTTTCACGCATGGCCTTTCGCCACGCGCGGCAACTGAACCCGGAACATCCCGGTCCCTATTTCTTCGAAGGGCTGGCTTATGTCCGCACCGGCGACCTTAACGCTGCACGCCCCCTGTGGCAGCGCGCGCTGGCGCTAAGCCCCGCCGAGGCGCCGTGGCGTGAGGGGATTGCGACACGGCTGGCGCTGCTTGACGGGTTCATCGCCATGCAGCGCGAAGCGGAAGCGGCAGCCCCCCGTTAATTTCAGGCACGCGCCGCCAGCACGAGTGCGCCGACCGCCCCCGCGTCGGGCAATTTTGCTGCCACGACCCGCTCGCCGATCGTCTCCGCGTCGATAAATGGCAGATAGCCGCCGATCTTTTCGACCGTCATCGCCCTCACCATCGCCAACAGCGACGGGCGATGCGCCACCACGCCGCCGCCGATCACCACCCGCTGCGTTGCCAGCCCCAGAAACAGCGTCGCCATCGCCTCCGCCAAAGCATCGGCCACGAATCGCCAGTCGGGATGGTCATCGCCCACCCGGTCCCCCGGCATGTCGAATCGTTTGGCCAGCGACGGTCCGGCAATCAGCCCCTCCAGGCAATCGCCGTGAAAGGGGCAGGCCCCGGCAAAGCCATCGCCCGCCGCGCGCCGGACCCGCCAATGCCCCGCCTCGGGATGCATCAGGCCGGTCACCGGCACGCCCCCGGCGATGATGCCCATGCCCACACCCGTTCCGATCGTCACATAGACAAAGTCGCGCAGCCCGCAGGCGGCACCGTGCAGCCCCTCCCCCAGCGCAGCAGCAACGACATCGGTGTTGATCGCGGCACGGTCAAAACCGCGCGACAGGATGCCCAGCACGTCCGCCCCTGCCCAGCCGGGCTTGGGCGTAGCCAGCATATGGCCGTGATCGGCGTCCTCAGGGTCGAGCGAGATCGGGCCAAAGCTGGCGATGCCCAGCGCCGACACCCCATGCGTGGCACGCCATTCGCCCAACCTGTGGGAAAGAACACCCAGCGTTTCTGCGGGGCTGGTGGTCGGAACCTGAAGCCGGTCGACGATCCCGGCCCCTGCACCCAGCACGGCGATCGCCTTTGTCCCGCCCAGTTCGACGCCGGCGAATAGATTGTCATTCATCCCGCCGCTCTACCGCGACGCTTGGGCGCGCGAAAGGTCAGCGCGTCGATCGCGCCAGGCGCACTGCTTCAGAGGCCGCAATCATCCCTTCGCGAACCATCGCCCGCGCCGCCGAATCGAGTCGCGGGGCGCGAAGAAAGGCATGGCGCGACAGCAATGCGGCGTCCCCGCCATCATTGACCAGTCGCGCGATCGCGGCATCGACCACGATCCCCTCAAATACGCCGACGCGGCCATCGACCCCGCTATTGTCGCAGCCAGCGCAGCCATCGCTTTCAAAGATCACCGCCCCCGGATCGAATCCCAACAAGGCCGCAACCGCGTTGCTTGCCTGAACGGGCCGCCGGCACTGCCGACACAGCCGGTCGGCCAGCCTTTGCGCCAGCACGGCCCGCAAATGTGCCGCCAGCGCCAGACGGTCGACGCCAAGCATCCGCAGCCGCTCGATTGCGGCCACCGCGTCCGACGCGTCGAGCCGCACCAGCACACGGCACCCGCCCGCCGCCACCTGAAAGGCGAGCGCCGCTGCCTCACGATCGGGCAGGTCGCCAAGGACCAGCATGTCGGGGTCCAGCGTCATCGCGCGATCAATGGCGGCTGCGGTCGGCTCATCGGGCGCGCATGACAGCTCCAGCCCACCGGGCACCGCGATACCGATGCCCACGACGCTTACGGTTCGCACATCGTCGGCGATCAGCGCAGTGATGGTCGAGCGACGGCCCGACCCGGGTGGGCCCGCGACGACCACAACGCCGCCTGCGCGCTCCAGCGCAGCGACCATCAGCCGCGCGTGTGCCGGCGCCATGCCCAGGTCGGCCAGCTTGTCGCCAGCCAGTCCCGCGCGGTCGGCACGCAGCCGGAGCGCCAGACGATTGCCACTGGCATGCGCCGCGACCCGCCAGTCGCTAAGCCTGTCGGTGCCCGCGCCCACCACCTGCCACGCAGCGTCGCGAAGCCGCTCAGGCTGCAAGCGTGCCGGCACCCATGCACGCAGTCGACCATCGACGCGCAGGCGGACCCGCACGGCGTCGGGATCGAAGTCGAGATGGATGTCGCTTGCCCCCTGTGCCGCCGCATCGGCCGCCAGTGCCTCGATCGCCGTCGCGCCCGTCACGCCAATACTCGCCGCATGTGCATCATGAATCCCGCAACTCTGATGACTGCGATGCGACGGCAAGGTTACGGTTTGATGGCAGGGTTGCGCCGCACCCACGCTTTGGCAGGATGGGGCCATGACCCATCTCGGCTCAGGCCATCCCAGCGAACCCGTCATCGCCCATATCGCCGCCCAGCCGGGCGTTCAGCGGCTGCCCAATTCCCGGCTGACGCTGTTCACCGCGCGCAGCTTTCTCGATGCGGGACACTGCACCGAACTATGCGCGTTGATCGATCGCGACCGGCGCCCATCGACGATCGCCGATCCCAATGGCGACAACGCCTTTCGCACCAGCGAAACCTGCGACCTGGATCCGCAAGAGCCGGTGGTCGCCCGGCTGGAGGCTGCGATCCTCGGCTTCTGCGGCCTGGATGCGGCGCACGGCGAACCGATTCAGGGCCAGCGTTACGCCGTGGGACAGGAGTTCAAGGCCCATACCGACTATTTCGACCCCACGGGCGCGGATTTTACGCGCTATTGCAGCGTGGCGGGAAATCGCACCTGGACCGTGATGATCTATCTCAACGAACCGGAAGCAGGCGGCGCCACCCGCTTCAAGGTGGTCGACAAGACGATCCAGCCCGAAGCGGGCAAGCTGCTGGCGTGGAACAATCTGCGCCCCGACGGCCGCCCGAACCCGGCAACCCTGCATCACGGGATGAAGGTGCGCGCGGGCACCAAATACGTGATCACCAAGTGGTTTCGCGAGCGCCCTTGGGGCTGGTGACGGCATAAAAAAGGGGCTTCGGACGATTGCCCGAAGCCCCTGTCATTTGATCTGGCCGTGCCGCTTACAGGCCGACACTGACCCCGAAGGTGAAGATGCGGCCAAGGTTGTAGGTGTTAACGTCCGCCCGACCGCCATTGTCGAAAATCTGGAACTCCTGATAGCGCGTCTTGGTCAGGTTGCGCGCCTCGAACTTCAGTTCGACCTGCTTGTCGCTGTCATTGCCCAGCGGGATGCCCTGACGCCATACAACGTCCAGTCGCACGCCCGGCTTCTCGCGAATGTCCGGCAGACGCACACCGTTGACGATTGCGCCACGATTGGTGATGCGCTCGCTCGCATAATTCACCAGCAGCGTGACCTGGCTGAGCATTTCGGTATCTTCCAGCCCGAACTGCGCGTTGATCAGGTGATCCGACTGACCGACCAGCGGGCTGCCGTCCACGAACAGCTGGCTTGCGGGGATCAGCGGGCCGTTCACGTTGATCGGATTGACGACCGGCTGGTTCTGCGCATCGAGCTCGGACTGGGTATAGGTGTAATTGGCGACCAGAACGGCGCGCTTGGTGGCGAACAGGTCGCCCAGGCCGATGCCGTCGAGCGGGAAGTATTTCACCACCTCCGCCTCGGCACCATAAAGCTTGGCGCCGGGCGCGTTCGAGAAGCTGGTCAACAGCGAGGAACTGCCCGCGCCGGGTGAGCCGAATGCCTCGATCGGGTTGTCCAGCCGCTTGAAAAAGCCAGCCAGCGTGAAGCGTTGATCACGCTGGAAGAACCATTCGTACCGCGCTTCCAGATTCCACAGTTCGGAGTCGGTCAGACGCGGGTTGCCGATGAACTGACGGTTCGATTCGAAATCGAGATAGATTTGCGGGGCCAGTTCGCGGAACTGCGGACGGGCGATCGTCTTCGACGCGTGCAGGCGAAGCTGCATGTCGCTGGCGAAATTCCACGTGATGGTCGATGCGGGCAGCCAGTAACCGTTGTTCAGGCTGGTGCCGGTTACACCCGCCCCGACGGGCAGCACACGCTGTTCAGCGTCTTCGTAACGAACGCCCACCTGCGCGCGCAGGCCGTCAAACGCCTCTGCCTCAAGCTGGACATAGCCGGCATGGGTACGAAGCGACGCCGAATAGGCCGCTGCGCCCTGCGACGTCGATTCATTGACCAGACGGATGTCGTTCAGGATGACGTTATAGTCACTGAGCAAGTAATCGGGACGAAGCTGCTGTTCGGCCAGGTCGAGACCGTTCGCCGCCTGATAGCGGAACTGATAGCGATAGGAATCACGATCGGCATCCGAATAGGCATAGCCCGCCTGCACCGTAACCGGCGTGTCGAAGTTCAGCTCATAGCCGAAATCGACGCTGCCCGACCAAAGGTCTTCGTCCAGTTCGCTGAATGCGACCTGGGCCAGTGACTGGTTCGCCAGATTGTTGATGTAATCGCCGACCTGATCCGAGAACAGATAGGTAAAGGTCCGCTCATAAGGCGAGTTGCGCTGGGTATTGGCATACGCACCGCGGATGTCGACGTTCAGGTCGCCGAACTTCATCTCCGCCACGCCCTGCGAGGTGAAGAGCTGGCGCTCAAACCAGTTGGTATTCTGGTTCAGCAGGTTCAGGTTGTTCTGGTCCACACCCTGACCCATGATCGCCTGCTTGAGCGTATCGTGGATATACAGGTTGGTGAAGCGGAAACGATGGCGACCGACTTCGGCACCGATGCCGAACAGGCCGTTGACGAGCGCCCGGTGATCGGTCGCGACATTCCGGAAATCGCTGACCAGCGTGCCCTGCTGGTCAATCGCCACCTGCTGTATCGCGTCGCGTGTGCGCCACGTGTTCGAAATGCCGCCGCCCGCGATCAGGCCGATGCGTGACGAACCGACGTCGAACGAAGTGCCCGCGCTCATCTCACCCGAGAAGTTCGCCGGGATATTCCGGTTTTCGAATACCAGCGAGGTCTGGGCATTCGACAATTCGGCGACCTGGGCGGCGCTGACGCCGGTGCCAGCCATGCCCGCATCCTTGATGAAGCCCGGGATCGTGCGCTCACCATCGTCGAAGCCCAGCCAGTCGTGCGAGCCGCCGTCATAGGTATAGCCCAGTTCCGACGTCGTCACCGTGTCGAAGCCGACCGAACTGCCGAACTGAAGGAAGCTCTCCTTCGGCGCCGCCTTGGTCGTCAGGTTGATCACGCCGCCGCCGAACTCAGCCGGGAAATTGGCCGAAAAGCTCTTCTGCACCAAGCTGGAGGCGATGACGTTGGTTGGAAAGATGTCCAGCGGCACCACGCGGCGCAGCGGCTCCGGGCTGGGCAGCGGCGAGCCGTTGAGCAGCGAGGAGGAATAACGATCGCCCAGGCCACGGACGAAGACAAAGCCGTTGCCAACCACCGACAGGCCGGTGACGCGCGACAGCGCGCCCGCGATGTCGCCTTCACCGGTGCGCGCGATATCCTCGCTCGACAGCACCGAGATCACCTGCGGCGTGGCGCGGACGATATTCGGGATGTTGCGGCCGATGACGACGATATCGTCACTCGCGTCGCTGGAAGCACCGGGGATCGAGACTTCGACATCCTGCGTGTCGGCGCCGCCAGGCCCGGTGTCGGGCGGCGTGCCTTCTTCAGGCTGACCGGCATTCGGCTGGACCACCGCGCCTGCGGGCGGGCTGGTCGTCTGCGCGCCACCGCCGCTCGTTTGGGCAAGCGCCATGGGCGCGACCATCGTCGACGTGAGGAGGAGCAGGCTGCCAAAGGCCAGTTGCTTTTTCATATTCTCGATCCGGTTCAGGGATTTGCCGCGCGCGGCACGGCATGACGGGGATGGCGGCCCCTTTCACCGCCATCCCCGCTTCATGGTTGCGTCCGTGCTTAGATGGCAGGCACGGTGGCGCAGGCGCCGCTCGACGCACCGAAATTGGCGCGGTTCGAGTTGCAGGTCCAACCCTGGTACCAGGTGTCACCCGCACCGTTGATCGCGCCGATATACGACGTCTGCACCAGGAACGCGGAACCCGACGGGTTCAGCGTCGCTGCGTTGAACGGCGTGGTGCCGGTCGCGCCGGTGCCCGGCAGATAGGTCGAGGTATAGGCGGCAGCGGTCGTGCCGTTGGTGGTGTTGTTGCTGCCAGCGGCGACAACAGCGGCCTGTTCGGCGTTGGTGATCGTCACGTCGCTCTGCGTCGTCGTAGCCGACAGCGCGTTGCAGGCGAAGTAGACCGAGTTGAAGACCGGCGGGCCGGCTTCGTCCAGCGCGGCATTGGCCGGGCGGATGGTTGACTTGCCACCATTTTCGGTCGTGCTCGCCACCATGTTGAGGCAGGCGACCGGGCTGCTGAGGATGCCGTTCACGAAGGTGAAGTCAGCACCGCCGCGCAGACGGATCGCAGCGTTGGTTGCGCTCGACGTGTGGATGAAGGTGAAGTTCGAGATGCGGCCGTTCTGACGCGGCGTCGCGTCTTCCGCACCGTTCGAATCGATTTCCATCACATAGTTGTCGGTCTGGGTATTGTTCGGCTTCTGGATCGCCAGGACGAACTGCAGGAAGCCCTTCCAACCCACATCCGTGTCGATGCTGTCGTCATCGGCGCCGGTCACCACGAAATAACGGGCGTTCATCGTGCCGCCAAAGATTTCGATGCCGTCGTCCGAGCTGTTGTGGATCTGGATATATTCCAGACGCGTGCCCGAACCGACGCCGCCGGTGGTCAGGCCCTGAAGCTCGTTGTTCGGGGTGATCGTCGTGCCCGAATAACGGATCTGCACATAGCGCATGACGCCCGAATTGTCGCCGGCGCTGGCGCCGCCGTACAGCGCGTTGCCGGTACCTTCGACGACGTTTTCGCAATTCGCGGCGCCGCCGGTCACACCCGACAGGTTGCAGTTCGACACGGGTGCGCGGCCAGCCAGGATGATGCCGCCCCACAGGCCCTGCGAGTCGTCGGTCACGTTGCCGGTCAGGTTCTGCTGCGCGGTGAAGATGATCGGCGAATTGGCCGAACCGTCTGCGGTGATGGTCGAACCGCGGTTGACGACCAGGAAGTCGTTATCGGCGTTGGTGGTGTTGGCATAAACCAGCACGCCCGGCTCGATCGTCAGGTTGGCGGCCTGACCGCCGGTGCCCGAACCGCCGCGATCCACGCCGACGTCGACGCGACCATTGATTTCATATGCGGTGCCGGCGCGACGCGGCAGCGTCAGCGAGCCCGAAACCAGCGAAGGAATGCGGCACGAGCGCAGATTGCCGACAACGCCGACATTGGTGGTGCCGGTGGGGCAGTCAGCGGCCGGAACACCAGTCGTCGGGGTGGGCGTCGGCGTCGGGCTGGGCGCCGGGGCGGGCGTGGGCGACGGGACGACGATCGTGCCCTCGCCCGGCGAAGCGACGCTGGAGGCGCCGTCGCACGCCGCGAGCGTCGCGCCCGCGCAGCTCGTCAGCAGGATAAGGCTAAGGCGTTTGAAGTCGGCCATGCAAAAATCTCCGTTCCGGCTTTTCCGGGTTCACGAGGCGGGCACGTGCCCGTTGATCGACTCGGAGTTCCCCCTGTCGACCCCGCCGCTCCGCTAAGGGGCCGGGATGACATGAGGATGCGGTTTCGGAGACGTTTTGGTTTCGGCTATGTGACGGTAATGTGAAGTTCGTGACGGCTGCGTGACATCGCGCACCGTCGCCGGTTGCAAAAAGGGCCGGTCACCCATGGTGCCGGCCCTTCTTTCACTTCGCCTTACAGCTCGCTTTCGAGCCAGGCCTTCAACCGCCCCTTGGGTTCCGCGCCCACCTTGGTCGCGGCGACCTCTCCGTTGCGGAACAGGATCATGGTGGGGATGCCGCGCACGCCATATTTGCCGGGGGCATCGGGATTTTCGTCGATGTTGAGCTTGGTGATGGTCACCTTGTCGCCCAGTTCATCGGACAATTCCTCAAGGCTGGGGCCGATCATCTTGCACGGACCGCACCATTCGGCCCAGAAATCGACGAGGACGGGACCTTCGGCGCCCAGCACGTCATTGGCAAAGCTCTGGTCGGTGACAGCCTTGGTCGGCATGATCGAAAACTCCTTTTAGCGTGGCCCACAATCTATGGTGCCGTCCGCATCGGCTCAAGCGCGCGCGGGCAAGCTTTGCTCCACGCCCGCGAAGCCGGGCTTGGCCGCCGCCAGCATTTCCGGCGGCAACACCAGCAGGCGCGGCCCTGCGGTATACAGCAACGCGGCCTCCACCGGCCGGTCGGGAAAGATGACCGACAGGGCAGCGGCATAGGCCGCCATCTGGCGCAGGTGATAGTCGGGCACGTCGCTCAGCCCGTCGGGCACACGCCGCCCGGTCTTGAAATCGACCACGCGCACGCGGTCGGGCCGCACCAGCAGCCGGTCAACCGTGCCGGCCACCACCTGCCCCGCGACGACGGCAGCGATCGGCGCTTCGGCAAGGGCGTCGGCGCTGAAGATCCCAGCCAAATCGGGATGCTCGATGATTGCCAGCGCCTGATCGAGCAGGCCCGCGCCGAGTGGCTCGTCGCCCAACCAGGCCTGTCCTGCAGCACGACGATGCTCAGCGGGCAAGGCGGGCAGACGCTCAAACAGGCCGTGGAGCAGGCGCCCGCGCTCCGCCGCGTCGCGCATGGCGCGGCCGGGCGGCGGATCGACCACCGCATCGTCGCCGAGCGATGAGGGGGCCAGCGGGCGCGGCGGGCGTGCTTCCTCTGGCGCGGGACGGCGGGCCCAGCCGGGCAGCGCGGCCGCTGGATCGTTCGCGCGCGGGGCCTCGCCCGCATCAGCCGCGACTGGCACGGCATCATCGGACAGTTGCCGCGTCTCGCCCGGCGGCACCCCCAGCGCGTCGAAAGCGAGCATGGCGGCGCGATACCAGCTGAGCGGCGGCGCTTCCCCCTTTGCCCGGTCGGACAGGCTGCCCGCGATCACCAGCTGCTCCTCCGCACGCGTCGCGGCGACATAGAAAAGCCGCCAATGCTCCTCCAGCTCGCGGCGGTCGGTTTCCTCAACCAGCGCATCCAGCGGCCCGCCGCGTTCCGCCGATCGCGGGCGGAACACCGGAATTGCGGGCAATGCCGGATCGGCCTGCCATTCGATCAGGTCGCGGCGGTTCTGTGTCGGGTCGGCCGTGGCGTCGGCCAGGATGACCAGCGGCGCCTGAAGCCCCTTTGCCCCATGCGCGGTCATCACCCGGACGGCGGCCTGCGGGCGGGAGCTGTCGCGCACGATCTCCACATCCCCGCGATCGAACCAGTCGAGGAAGCGTTGCAGCGAGGGCGTGGCGTTATGTTCGAAGTCGAGCGCGGCGGACAGCAGCTCCTCGATCGGATCGCGCGCTTCTTCCCCCAGTCGCTCGATCAGGCGGCGGCGCCCGTCCAGCTCGCCCGACAGGATGTCCTCAAGGAAGCGATAGGGCGTGGTGAAATCCGCGCGCGCCAGCAGCCGATACAGCGGCGCCAGCCGGTCGGCAGGCTGAGTGGCGCGCAGATGTCGCCACAGCCCACCCTTGCGCCCCATCGCCGCCGCCATCAGCGCGTCCTGGCTCCAGCCGATCAGCGGGGAGACGAGCAGGCTGGCCAGCGCCAGATCGTCGCCGGGCTGCAGCACGAACCGGATCGCGGCGAGCAGGTCCTGCACCGCCAGCGGCGCGTTCAGGCGCAGGCGGTCCACGCCCGCGACCGGCACCCCCTCTGCATACAAGCGCGCGACGATCAGCGAGGCGAGGTCGCCGCGTCGCTTGACCAGGATCATCACATCTTCGGGACGCAGCGGCCGCCCCTTGCTGGCCAGCATATGTCCGGAGGCCAGCCAGTCGCGCACCTGCCGCGCGATGCGCTTGGCCAGTTCGCGGACCTGATCGTCGACCCAGCCTTCCTCATCCTCCTCACTACCACCCGCAATGACAGGGGGCAGCAGCGTGACGGTACCGGGACCGGGCACTTGCGACGCGTGGGGCTGGCGTTCCCCCGCCCCCATGCCCGGCACTGGCAGCACATCGAGCGCGGCGTCGACGAAGCGCAGCACCGTGGCGGTCGAGCGGAAACTTTCGTTCAGCGCCACCGTCTCAAGCGGCCGATGCTCCTCCGCCTCGACCGGGGTAGAGGCGAGCCGGTCGAAATGAATCTGTGCGGCGCGAAAGAAGATCGGGTCGGTACCCTGGAAGCCGTAAATGGCCTGCTTGTCGTCGCCCACGGTGAACAGTGTGCGGACGCGGTTGCCGCGTGTGCCCGCACCGGCGAAAAACTCATCGGCTATGGCGCGGACGATGCGCCACTGGGCGACATTGGTGTCCTGCGCCTCGTCGATCAGCACATGTTCGGTCGCCAGATCGAGCTTGTAGCGCACCCACTCACCCATGCCCGGCGTTTCCAGCAGGCGCACGGTCGCGGCGATCAGGTCGTCGAAATCGACCGCGCCCGCCAGCCTTTTGGCCCCGGCATAAGCGGCGGCATAAGCACGCCC
This sequence comes from Sphingomonas sp. IW22, assembly GCF_041321155.1. GTDB lineage: Bacteria > Pseudomonadota > Alphaproteobacteria > Sphingomonadales > Sphingomonadaceae > Sphingomonas. The sequence goes on from NZ_JBGGWB010000001.1 coordinate 804,254, forward strand.
CGCCTCAAGCGCAGCCGCCAGCGCATCGGCATAGGCGGCGCGGACGCGCAGCGACAGCAGCTCGGCACAACGGCCATGCAGGCGTTCGGCCAGCGGCGGGTAATCGTCGCCGGGCGGTACCTGTCCCTTCCCGCCGCGCGGATCGCCCTTGCCGGTCGCCCACACCAGATGCAGGTCGCCCAGCGTCCGCGCTCGTGTGGCAGGATCGGCGGCCAGCCAGGCGGCGATGACGTCGGCGCGCTCCAGCCCGCGCTTGGTCCCCCATGCCGCCTGAAGCGCCGACAGCTGGCGCAGCGACACCAGGTCGAACGCATCGTCGCAACACGCCGCCTCGACCGCCGCGTCGATATCGTCGCCGGGCAGGTCCAGCGCGCGTCGGATGAAGGGCTGGATGCCCGGCCCCATCGGCAGGGCCGCCATCGCGTCCGGCCGCGCGGCACAGGCATGCAGGAACGCCTCGGCCTTTACTTCTCCCAGCCGCATCGCCAGCCCGCCGATCGCATCGGCGATGCGGGTGCCGCCGCTGCGCGCCTCGTCCTCCAGCAAGCTCGCCAGTGCGTCGCGCCGCAACAGCGCCTGTTCGCGCGGTTCGATCGGGCGAAAGCCGGGGACCAGCCCCGCTTCGGCCGGAAAGGCGGCGAGCAGGCTCTGGCAGAAACCGTGAATCGTCTGGATGCGAAGCCCGCCCGGCGCATCGAGCACCCGGGCAAACAGGGTGCGGGCGCGCTCCACCTGTTCCGGTGTCGCCGGTTCGCCAAGGCCGCGCAGTTCGTGGAACAGCTCGTTCCGGTCCAGCCGGACCCAGCGCGCCAGCGTACCCGAAATCCGCTCCGCCATTTCGGCAGCGCCCGCCTTGGTAAAGGTCAGGCACAGGATCGCCTCAGGCCGGCCACCTGCCAGCAACAGGCGAAATACCCGCGCGGCCAGCACCTGTGTCTTGCCGGTCCCCGCCGACGCCGCCAGCCACACATGGCGCTCAGGATGGCTGGCGTCGCGTTGCGCGCCGCGAAGGGGGTGGAGGGGTTTAGTCACGTCCGTACCATTCGTCGCGGCGCATCAATTGGTCATATTCGGCATAGGGCGCCATTTCGGGCACCAGCTTGGCGGTGAATGGCGCGTCGCCGGTCAGCCATTCGCGCACCGCACCGACGAAATGGTCGTGCGCCATGCCGACGAAATCCTCCGGCGCGATGCCGCTGCGCCCGCCGACGGGACGCTGGATATAGCCCAGCGTCTCCCCCTTCTTCGCCAGCGACCAATATTCGAAATCGCGCGCCTCGCCGCCCACGCCATCGAACCCGCCGCGCTCGGCAATCAGGCCGATCAGCCCCAGTTGCAGGCTGAACCCCGCCGCGACCGCCGCCGGGCTGGGCGGCTTGCCGGTCTTGTAATCGATAATCGCCAGATGCCCGTCAGGCGTGCGGTCGATGCGGTCATATTTGCCGGTCAGCGTGACGCCCGCAATGTCGAGCGCGCCCGATTGCTCTACGCCGAGCACGCGACGCCCCTCCCCCATCTGACGCACCAGTTCGCCCGCGATCCATTCGACCGCCGCGATCAGGCGTGGTCGCCACAGCGCGCGGACGATGGGGTGGGTGCGCGTGTCGTCCAGCATCGCATGGGCGCGCGCCACCAGTCGGGCGGGATCGTGCGCGTCGTCGCGCGACCATGCCTCAAGGATCGAATGTACCGCCGTGCCGCGCCACGCGGCGCTGGGATCGGCATCGACCGGGTCGAGCGGCGACAGCCCCAGCATCCGCCGCGCGTAAAAGGCATAGGGATCGGCCTTCAGCCGGTCGACCTCGGTCACGGACAGCTTGCGCGGGCGGTCCGCAACCGGCGGGCACGGCGCGGGTCGCGTCGCAGGCCGATGCGCGTCGGCGGCATCCAGCGCGCGCGCCCATTCGGCCAGATGCGGCACCGGCTCCAACCCCTCCGCCAACGCCTCAAGCCGCAGCCAGAAGCGCGAGGCGATCTTGGGCGACGCCGCATCGCGCCGCGCGCGCGTCAGCATCACTTCGCGCGCGCCAAGGCCAAGGGCGAAGTCGTGCGCCGACAGGCCGATCCGCCGCTCCAGCGCGGGCAGGCCCAGTTCGCTGCGGATGCGCGGCGCCAGCCAGGGGTCGGGCGCGGGCAGCGTCGGCCACACCCCTTCGTTCAGGCCGCCCAGGATCATCAGGTCGGCGCTCTGGAACTGTGCCTCGATCAGGCCATAGATGGACAGGCGTGGGTGACCGCCTTGCGCGGGCCGCACCGCAACCGCATCGAACAGCTCGCGCAACATCGGCAACAGCGCGCCGGGCGACACTGCGCGCGGCCCGTCGCCGCCGTCGCGCTCCAGCTGGTCGAGCAGGTCCGCCGCCGCCCGCCCCTCGGCCCGCGACCATGCCGCATCGCCCGCCAGCAGCGTCGCCGCTTCGCGAAGCAGCCGGGCATGGTCGTCCAGCGACCGGTCCCCGCCATCGGCCATCGCCGCAACGGGCGCCAGGCAGGTGCGCGCATCCTGCCACCACTCCGCCGCTGCCGCCCGCAGCGCGGCGGTGCGCTTGTCACCCTGCGCCAGATGCGCGTCGATGCCGTCCAGCCCCGGCGCGGGGCGCGGGCCGCGCAAGGACAGGTCCAGCCGCCGCGCACCCTCCAGCCATTTCAGCCGCCGCTCCCCGTCGTCGGCGGCGACCAGCGGGTGTTTCAAGAGCGCCAGCAGCGACATCGGCGCGAATCGCTGCCCCGCCGCCTCGGCAATCGCCAGCAACAGCGTGCCCGGCGCCAGCATCGACAGCGGGCGGCCCGCCGAATCGTCGATGGCGATGCCCCAGCGGGCGCAATGCGCCGCGACGCGGGCGGCCAGGTTGCGGTCGGGCGTTACCAAGGCCGCAGTCCGACCGGGCGTCTCCACCGCTTCGCGCAGGCGAAGGGCAATCGCCTGTGCCTCCTCCGCCGGGGTCGCCACTTCGATCGCGGTCACGCCGTCGAAGCGGCGCTCGGCACGCGGCAAGGTGGGCCAGCGATGGGTGAAGGCGGCGGGCAGCATCGCGCTGTCAATCGCCTTGCCGCGCGCGCTTGGCGCGTCGAGCTCGCTGGCGACGCGCCACGGCTGCACCTCCGCGCGCGACACGCCCATCCGGTCGAGCAGCAGCTTCAGGTGGAATTGCGGGTGCGTCTCCACCGACGGGCGGCGCAGACCGGTGATGGGGTCGGGTGCATGGGGGCCAAGCGCGTCCCACACCGCGTCGTCCAGCCCCGTCGCAAGACCCGGCAGCACGACGAACCCGTCGGGCAGCCCGGCAATACAGCGCATCAGCCGTGCCACGGCGGGCACCGGCGACGTGACCCCCGCCGCACACACGAACCGCGCCGGAGCATGATCGGCCCAACGCTTTGCCGCCCGGTCGAGCAAGCGGCGGCGGCGTTCGGCAAGGTCGATGGCGCCCAGCCGCGCAAGCTCCCCCGGCCAGCGGTCCAGCACCACCTCGAACGTCGACAGCGCGGTCGCCCAATGCTGCGACAACTCCCCCGACAGGTCGAGCGCGCGCAGCGCCGCGGGGTCGATTTCCTCCACCTGCAACGCGTCCAGCGTTCGCGCCAGATCGCCCGCCAGCCGCACCGCCTCTGCCGCGTCGAAACCCGGCCGCGCTTCCTGAAGCAGACGCGCCAGGATCAGGCGGCGGCGCAGCGGATCGACGGCTGGGGGCACCGGTGCGGCCTCTGCCGGGTCGAAAAACGGGCCGACCGCTTCGTCCAGTTCGGGGTCGCCGATGGGGACGATGCGCGGCAGCAGCAGCCCGCCCTCGCTCAGCCGCACGAACGCGTCGTTGACCGCGCGAACGGCGCGGCTGGTGGGCACCAGGATGACGCCGCGTGCCAGTGCCATCGGATCGCGCCCGAACCGGCGCATCAGGCCGATCGCCAGCGTGTCGGCAAACGCCTTGTTCGCGGGGATGGTATAGACCGACGGCGCGCGGTGCGCGTCAGCCATCGGCCAGCATCGCTTCGGTCATGGCGATCGACGGCGGGCTGCCGACATCGAACCACAGGCCTTCATGCGCCAAACCCCATGCACGGCCCGCTTCAATGGCGCGCTGCCAGAACAAGTTGGTCGAAAACGGTCCTTCGGGATAGTCGGCGATGATTGCGGGGTTCAAAATCTGGACCCCGGTGAACACGAACGGCGCCAACCGCCCCGGCGCACGGCGACGCAGGATCTGCCCGGTGGAGCCGAGGTGGAAATCGCCCAGCCCTCCATGCCCATGCGCGCGCGCCAGCGGCACCATCAACAACAGCGCGTCCATGCGGCTGGCATCCCACAATTGCGCCAGCTGGATGATCGCGTCGATCGGCCCGTCGATCCACAGATTGTCGCTGTTGACGCACAGGATCGGGTCGTCGCCCAACAACGGCCGCGCCTTGGCCAAGCCGCCGCCGGTTTCCAGCAACTGGTCCCGCTCGTCGGAGACGACGACGTCGATACCCTTCACCCGGTGAGTCAGATGCGCTTCCAGCACATCGGCCAGGTAATGGACGTTCACGACCGCGCGCTCGACCCCGGCGGAACGCAGCCGGTCGAACACATGGTCGATCAGCGGCTTGCCAGCAACTTCGACCAGCGGCTTGGGGCGGGTGGCGGTCAGCGGGCGCATCCGCTTGCCAAGACCGGCGGCCATGACCATCGCGGTGCGCGGCACGGCGACATCCGGATTGGGGCGGAGCGAAAGCGTCTGTGCCATGGGTCAGCCTGCCAGCACGATCGGGTCGCCGCGCATTGCGGACGGAATATGTGCGTCGAACCAGCGCGCCACGGGGGCCAGCGCCGGGTGCGCGAGATCGCGCTCCAGATAGGTCCAGACACGCGGGCACAGCGTCGGGTAACGCGGCTTTCCATCGCGCTGCCACAAACGGGTGAAGATGCCGATGATCTTGGCGTTCCGCTGCGCGCCCAGCACGTGATAGGCGGTGGTGAAATCGTCGCCAACGCCAACGGTGCGGCAATAAAGGTCCAGCATCGCCGCCTCGATCGCCGCAGGCACGTCGCGCCGCGCGTCCTGCAACAGGGACACCAGGTCATAGGCCGGATGCCCCGCCAGCGCGTCCTGGAAATCGAGCAGACCCAGCGTTTCATGGCCGTCGATCAGCATCAGGTTTTCGGCATGATAGTCACGCAGGACCGTCACGGCCGGCACGCCGTTCAGCGGCGCCAGCACCTGCTCCCACGCCGCGCGATAGCCAGCGACATCGACGTCCAGTCCGATGGCGGGGCAATACCATTCGGTCAGCAGACCCGCCTCACGCTGATATTCGGTCAGGTCATAGGGGCGCAGCGCCATGGGTTCATGGCCATGCAGCCGGACGAGCAGGCGAACCGCCTCCTCATACAGACGCAATTCGCTTTCGGGCGCCGCGTCCACCGTTTCGCGCATGCGGGCGTTGCCGAAATCCTCCAGCAGGACCAGCCCGTTGGCCAGATCCTCGCCCAAAATGGCGGGTGCTGCGAAGCCGCGCTCGGTCAACCATCGCGCGACCGACAGGAAAGGGCGCGGGTCCTCATGCGGGGGTGGCGCGTCCATCAGGATCGCGGAGCGACCCGGCGCCACGGCACGGAAATAGCGGCGAAACGATGCGTCGCCGGCGAGCGGCTGGATCTCGGCATCGTCCCAGCCAATGGCGGCGAGAAAGGGCAGCGCCGCGGCCGGAGGATTCATGTCAGGGGCCATCGCCCCTCCCATGCCGCCGGAACCTCAACTGTCAAGCCACGCGCGCCGTCCTGCCCGACCGAAAGCGTCAGACGCAGGGCATCGCGGAACCAGTATTCGCCGACCCGTTCGGGCCACTCGACCAGCAGTGCGCCGTCGTGACGCGCATCGTCCAGCCCCAGTTCGTACAGTTCCGCCTCATCCTCGATCCGATAAAGATCGACGTGAAGGACCGGCAACCGCACTTCCGGCGGGGCATAGCTCTGCACGATCGCATAGCTGGGGCTGGGCGCCTCCCCCTCCAGGCCCAGCGCCGCCAGCAACCCGCGCGCCAGCGTCGTCTTGCCCGCGCCCAACGGGCCGGACAGGGTAACGACATCGCCCGCGCGCAGCACGCCCGCCAGCTTTGCACCCAGCGCCATCATCGCGCCCTCGTCCGCCAGCCGCATCATTTGCGTGGCAGCTCGATGGTAATCAGCGTGCCCTGACCGGGTTCGGAGACAAGCGCGATGGTCCCGCCATGCGCCTCAAGCAATTGGCGGGCCAGCGGCAGGCCAAGGCTCAATGCCCGCTCCCCGGCCCCGGCCACGCCCTCTCGCGCGAAACGGTCAAAGGCGCGGGCCTGCGCTTCTGCCGACATGCCGGGGCCATTGTCGGACACGACGATCCGCGCCCGGTCGCGCGTGCCATCGACGTGCAGCAGCACGCGCCCGCCCGCCGGGGTCGACAGGATGGCGTGGCGCAGCACATGTTCGATGGCCTGGCGCAGACGCCGCCCCTCACCCTTGATGCGCCCGGCGCTGCTTCGCACCTCGGTCGCCAGTTCGACGGGCTTTTCCGCAGCCAGCGGGGCCACTGCGGCGGCGGCGGTTTCGGCCACTTCACCGATGGCAAGCGCGGTGCGGACGGGCGACTGATCGGCAAGCGTCAGTTCCAGCACATCGTCCACAAGCGACCCCAGCCGCTCGGCGGAATCGAGGATCGCTTGCGTATATCCACGCGCATCGGCCGACAGATCCCCGGCATAGCCGGCGTGCAACATTTCCGCGAACCCCTTGATCGAGGTCAGCGGCGTGCGGAGTTCATAGCTCATGTTCGCGACAAAGGCGGTCTTGACCTTGTCAGCCGCTTCCAGCGCGTCGTTCCGGTCGCGCAGCGCCTGTTCGATGCGGCGGCTGTCCGAGATGTCGAGCATGGTGAACAGCGCATTGCCGTCGGGCAGCGGGACCGCGCCGAATTCGAAATGGCGCCCATCGGCGAATGCGACGCGACCGCCGCGCTGTATCCGTTCCGACGTGGCGGAGCGCACCAGTTCGGCCATGAGCGACGCACGCGAAGGATTGGCCAGCCGGTCCGCCGCCGCACGTGCCAGCGCGTCGACGCGCGGATTCGCCTGAAGCATCGCTTCCTCGAAACCGAAAACGCTGCGGAACTTGTTGTTCCAGTGCTGAAGCCGCCCGTCGCCGGCAAAGACCGCAATCGCTTCGAACAGGTTTTCGATGGTCGCGGTGCGAACGCGCAGCAGGGTGTCGCGCGCGCTGGCCAGCTGAATCTGTTCGGTGCGATCCTCGAAGATCAGCAACAGCCCGCCATCGGGCAGCGGCTGGGCCACGACGCGCAGATGCGTGCCGCCCGCCAGATGCCAGCTTTCCTCCAGCGATTCGTCGGCCGCCGTGAACCAGCCGCGCCGTTCCGCTTTCCAGCCGGGGAAGTCGCGCACTTCGGGAAGCCGCCCGCCTTCGCGCATCCGTTCCAGCACGCGGTCGAATTCGGGGCGGTCGGCCAGCCATTCGGGGCGGATCGCGAACAGACGCCGAAATGCCTGGTTGCAGAAGGTCAGGCTGCGGTCGGGGGCGAATTGCGCCACCCCGGCGGAAATGCGGTCCAGCATGGCCCGCTGCGCCTCGCCAAAGCGCTTGATGCCGGTGCGCGCCTGCTCCAGCTCTTCGATGTCGATCGCAAAACCGGCGATCCCGCCATCGGCCAGCGGCACGTCATGGACGCGCAGCATCCGGCGCTGACCACCGATCGTCGCGGGCATTGACGTCGCGCGGGGCAAGCTGTCTTCGCGCACTGCCTGCGCCTGGACCGGCGGCGCGCCGGGGGCGCCCATTTCGACCAGTTCGCTCTGGCGCGCGATCACGTCGTCGCCATCGTTGCCCTCGACCGCATCGACATAGGCCGAATTGACCATCGCCAGCTTGAGGTCGGGGCCGCGATACCACATTGGCATCGGCGCCGCTTCGATCAGGCCCTTGAGCGCGCGATAGGCGTCGCGCAGTCGCGCCACCTGATCGGTCAGGCGCGAAACCTCTCCCTGCGTCTGGGTCGCGTCGAAAAACCAGATGATCACGCCGGGATCGGCTGCAACGGATGCCGGCGCGCGCTCCCCTACCGCGAGTAACAGCCGCTCTCCACCCACGGCACGCACCGGCAGACGAAAGGGTATCGCGGCCTGTTGTGCGGCATCGACAGCCGTCGCCAGTCGCTGCGCGTCCTCAGCGATCAGCCCGCCCTGATCGCTGGATAATGCGGCAAGGCTGACCGGCGCGTCGACGAGACCCAGCCAGTCGAGCAACGGACCGGGCACTTCCACCCGCCCATCGACGTGAACCATCATCGCGCGCGCCGGCGCAGAATGGATCAGCGCCCACAGCCGCGCATTGTCGGCAACGGTTTCGCGCGCGTGCGCGCGCATCGCTATACCGGTATAAAGCGCCCAGCACGCGGCACTGATCAACAGCGCAAGCACCGTGCCGACGATCACCACACTGCCCAGCCCGGATATCATGCCCGATATCGGCGCGCATGCGCGCTGGCCCGCCATTGTTCCATAAGGACTGCCCTAGAGTGGCGCAGCCCGCGGCGAAAGGGGGTTGATGACAAACCGTTCACCATATTGGCGATAACAGTGGCGTCTGGCCACGTCATTCAGCATCGGCTAATCGATGGAACGGCACAACCCGACGCGCGCGTGAGGGAGGAGCGAAGTGGCTTCCCCAAGCGTTTCAATATGATCGGGTGTCATTCGCATCCGCAGCCGGAGAGTTTGCATGTTCAAGTCCCACAAGCGCCGCATCGGATTGGTCCTCGCCGGTGCCGTTGCGCTGTCGGCCTGTGCGACGCCAACGCCCTATCGCCCAGTCACCGGCCAGGGCAGCTATCGCACGGGTTATTTCGACGAACAGATCGAGGATAATCGTTTCCGCGTCGGTTTTTCGGGCAACAGCCTGACATCGCGTGAGACGGTGGAACGCTATTTGTTGTTCCGTGCCGCCCAGCTGACGCTGGAACGCGGGTTCGACCACTTCACGCTGGTCGACCGCGACACCGAACGCCGCACACGTACACAGGTTATCGACGATCCGTTCATGGGTCCGGGCTGGGGCGGCTTTTATGGCGGCTGGGGTCCTCGCTGGCGCTATTTCCGACCCGGCCTTGGCTGGGGCGGTTGGGGTGGCTGGGGCGGCTGGGGGTCGGGCATCACCGATGTCCGCCAGATCGACCGCTACGAAGCCCAGGCCGAAATTCTGACGGGTCGCGGTCCCAAGCCGCAGGATGTCCGCGCTTTCGACGCGCGCCAGGTGGTGGAAAATCTGGGTCCGAACATTCGCCTGCCGGACGAACGTCGCCGCTAAACCACGGGTTTTCGCACAGGCCAGATGGGGGGCGTCCGGTAACGGTCGCCCCTTGTCGTTTGTGGGGGAAATGTCGTCCACAGACTTATCAACAGCTTTCCCCACCCTTTGCTTGCACCACTTCGGGTTGGGCGGCACCTTGCGGTCTGCGGCCATTTGCCGCAGTCAGGATTGATGACGATGCTCGACGAAGCCGAATATGACCGCGACGATGCGGCCCCGATCGATATGCTCGAAAATTATTTCGCGGCACATGGTTGGACCCACGAGCGCGAAGACGACGAGATCGTCGCCAAGGTCAAGGGAAGCTGGACCGAATATGAATTGCGCGCGATCTGGCGCGAAGAAGACGGCGTGCTTCAGTTCCTGGCCCTGCCCGACATCCGCGTCGCCGACGAACGGCGTCCCGCGATTTATGAGACGCTTGGACTGGTCAACGAACAATTGTGGATCGGCCATTTCGAACTTTGGTCGTCCAGCGGCATCCTGCTTTATCGCCACGCCGCCGTGCTGGACGGCGACGACGATGCGACGATGAGCCTGGATCGCGCCGAATTGCTGGTGGAGACTGCGATCGACGAGTGCGAACGCTTCTATCCCGTTTTCCAGTTCGTGCTGTGGGGCGGCAAATCCCCGCGTGAAGCAATTGCCGCTGCGCTGATCGAAACGCAGGGAGAGGCGTGATGGAAAGCGGCGCGGCGCATGCTCGACTGTGGCTGGTCGGCGCCGGCAACATGGGCGGCTCGATGCTGCGTCGCTGGGTGGCCAGCGGCATCGCCCCCGACCGCATCACGGTCATCGATCCCGGCAACCCGATCGTCCCTGAGGGCGTCCGCGTCGTCGCCACCGCGCCCGACGGGCCGATGCCCGACATTGTCGTGCTGGCGGTCAAGCCGCAGCTGATCGATCAGGCATTGCCGACGCTGCGCCGTGAAACGGGCGCGGGTGGCCCTGCCATTCTGGTGTCGATCCTCGCGGGGGTTGAGATTGACGCGCTGCGCCGCCGCTTTGCGGCTCAGGCCTATGTCCGCGCCATGCCGAACCTGCCCGTCGCCATCGGCAAGGGTGTGGTCGCATTGCACAGCGACAGCGACGTGCCGGCCGTGCGGGGCGCGGCCGAAGCGCTGATGGCGCCGCTTGGCCTGGTCGAATGGGTGGATCAGCCGCTGTTCGACGTGGTCACCGCGCTGTCGGGCAGCGGGCCGGGCTTTACCTATCGCTTTATCGACGCTCTGGCGCAGGCCGGGGCCGAGCTTGGCCTGCCCGCCGATCAGTCGCTGAGACTGGCGCGTGCGACGGTCGAGGGCTCGGCGATCCTTGCCGCCGAAAGCGACGAGACGCCCGGCGCGCTGGCGGATCGGGTGGCGTCCAAGGGGGGATCGACGCGCGAAGGGTTGAACATCCTCGACCGCGACGATGCGCTGGTCGAACTGCTCACCGCCACCATCGACGCCGCGACGCGCAGGAACGCCGAAATGGCTGCCGAGGCGCGCGGCTGAAGGGAACGTGACGCCCCTCCAGTGGGTTATGGTCTGATCGACTGCCCATCCGAACGACTGGAGGTTCGCCATGACGACCGTGACCAAGACGAAGCGCGATTCCGACGGCAAGCTCAAGAAAGCCAATGGCGAACACGGCAATCTGGGTGTGATCGCGGGCGCGGCCACTGCAGGTGCCGCGATCGGCATGCTGGCAATGCTGGGCCGCAAGGCCGCGGTTCAGGCGCCCAGTGCCTTTGCCGGCGACTGGGCCGAGGCGCTGGCCGCCGAGCACAAGGCGGTGCTCAAGATCTTCGACGCGCTGGAAGCGACCGAAACGCGCAACACCACCAAACGCGCAATCCTCCTCGCCCAGCTGAAGCACGCGCTGGCCAAGCACGATGTCGAGGAAGGCAATGTCATCTATCCGGCCCTGCGCGAAGCAGGCCGCAAGGATGAAGCCGACAAGCTCACCAAGGAGCATGGCTATATCAAGCAGTATCTTTACGAGCTTGAGAACATGCCCAAGGACAGCGCAGCCTTTGCCGGCAAGATCCGCAAGTTCCGCGCCGATATCGAAGAACATATGACCGAGGAAGAGACGACGCTCTTCCCGGCACTGCGCGCGCAACTGTCGGAGGAAAAGAACAAGGCGCTGACTGCGACCATGAACAAGGAAGGCTTCAAGGTCGCCTGACCGGATGCAGGAGGGCGCGGCGCTTGCCGCCCCCTCCCCGTCGCCTGTTTACAGGCGCAGCGTCAGCGATGTGCCGATGACATCGGCATTGCCGCTATTCGTCGACAATGTCCGCGCGGTCCGCGAAGCCGCCGTACCCGCGAACAGTACGTCCGAACGGTCGAGTTCCTCTTCGCTCACGAAAACATGGGCATAGCTGACGTTAAGGTCGATGCGGTCGTTCATTCGCCACGTCGCGCCTGCAGTCACCCAGGTCCGGTCGCCATCGGGCACGCGCGTGGTGCGGAATTCGTCCTGCGTCGGCGTGGTATCGTAAAGCCCGCCCGCGCGTAGCGTCAGCCGTTCGGTCGCATCGAACTCGACCGCGCCGTGGCCCGACCAGCTATCCTTGTAATTCTGTTCGCTGACCACTGTCGGGCGACCCAGCGGCTCGACATTGATTGCGTCGAACCGCGACCAGTTGAACCATTGCCCGGTTGCCATCAGCCGCACCCGGTCGCCGACGCCGTACATCGCGCTGACCGTCACGCTTTCGGGAATCTCCAGCGGCGCGGTCGCAAAGCTGTTGGTGTTGCCGCCCGCCAGCGGACCGACCAGCCCCGATACCTGATATTTTCCGTCCAGCCGGTGCACCACCTTTGACCGGTAATGCGCGCCCAGCCGCGCCTTGCCCAGGCTGAACAGCACGCCCGCATTCCAGCCGACCGACAGGTCGTCGCCAGAGATGTTCAGTTCCCCATCCCCCGCGCCCGGCACCAGATTGGGCAGCGCGTTACGCAGCTTCACGTCGATCTGCTGGATGTCGATGCCGCCGCCGACCGAGATATTGTCGTTGATCGCAAAGCCGACACTCGGCTGAATGTTGACGGTCTTCACCTCCGACTTGATCGAATCGTAGCGGCCGAAAAATTCCGGCTCATATTCGACCTTCAGGCCAAAGGGCGCGCTGATACCCAGACCGAACCACAGGCGGTCGCTGGCACGGAACGCCGCATAGCCGGTCGGCACGATCACCGGCTGGTCGAACGGGTTGCCGCCGTCGCTGCCTGTTACCGGCAGGGTCGCGGGCGCGCCGGGTACGGAAAGGGTCGATCCGTTATTCTGCTGGCGGCTGTCGACGAACAGCAAATGGCTGTTCAGCGAAACCTGGCTGCGCTCCAGCTTGGTCATGCCCGCTGGATTGTAGAAGATGATCGAGGCGTCGTCCGCCGCCGCCGCACCGCCGGCAAAGGCGCGACCGGTTTCCTTGGCCGACTGCTCCTTGAGCGAAAAACCGCTGGCCTGCGCGGCCCCTGTCCATGCCAGCACGCCCGCCGACACCGCGGCCAATCCCAACGCCCTACGCAACATAACCCGCATCCTTTCCAACGAACCTTGTTTTGGTGGGGGAGCGCCCGTGGCGCCACCGGGTTCCGATTGGCAACCGAATGCGGCGCCGCTGTGGCCGATCGGCCACGCAACAGCGCGGCGAACGGTTGCGAAACGATCGGCGGGGCGAATGGCAAGTGCGATTGCACGCCCGCCCCCCATCCGGTATAGGCGCCCACTCACCTGCCCCGGCGCGCGGCTTCGCGCTGCCGGGGCCGATCGTTTCAGGGACATGCGCATGGCTCGCCGCCGCCAGATCTATGAGGGCAAGGCCAAGATCCTCTACGAAGGCCCCGAACCCGGCACGCTGATCCAGTATTTCAAGGATGATGCGACCGCGTTCAACGCCCAGAAAAAGGGCACGATCAACGGCAAGGGCGTGCTGAACAACCGGATTTCCGAGCACATCTTTACGATGCTCGGCAATATCGGGGTGCCGACGCACTTCCTGCGCCGCTTGAATATGCGCGAACAATTGATCCGGCAGGTCGAAATCGTGCCGATCGAAGTGGTCGTTCGCAACATTGCCGCCGGTTCGATGTCAAAGCGGCTTGGGATCGAGGAAGGCACACAGCTTCCGCGCACTGTCGTCGAATATTATCTCAAGGACGATGCGCTGGGCGACCCGCTCATCACCGACGAACATATTCTGTGCTTTGGTTGGGCAAGTCAGGAAGAGCTGCACGACATCGCCGATCTGGCGATCCGTGTGAACGACTTTCTGTCAGGGCTGTTTGCCGGGATCGGCATCCGGCTGGTCGATTTCAAACTCGAATTCGGCCGTATCTGGGACAATGATTATGCCCGGATCATCCTTGCCGACGAAATCAGCCCCGACAATTGCCGGCTGTGGGACGCCACCACGGGCGAGAAGCTCGACAAGGACCGTTTCCGCCGCGATCTGGGCGGTGAGGTCGAAGCATATCAGGAAGTGGCGCGGCGCTTGGGCCTGCTGCCTGAGGGGGCCGATTCGGCGGTCCTGGACCTCGAATCGCATCGCAAGCGTCGCGGCAAGTAAGACTTCGGTCTTCGCTACGAAAAGAAAGGGGAGCCGATGCGGCTCCCCTTTTTCGTTACTGCTGGGGCGCGGCGCCGCCGGCGGGCGCGGCAGGCGGCATCGCTGCCGCGATCTTGGCCTGAAGCGCGGTGTCGGTGCTCATCGCCGTGGCAATCGAATTGAACCGCTCCGGCGTCAGTCCGGCAGACGTGACGGCGGCCGCCATCTGGGTTTGCTTCTCTGCGCCCGGCGTGGCGGTATCCTTGTTGATCCGATCGACCTCTGCCAGCGCGGACGCGAACTGGGTCACTTCCGCATCGCTGACCGGCCCGGCGGCAGCGGCGGGCGGGGCGGCCTGTGTCGTGGAGCCAGCTGGCGCGCCTTGGGTCGACGGGGCGCTCTGGGCCGACGGGGCGCCTTGAGTCGACAGGTCGGTCTGGGTCGGTGTCGTCTGCGCCAGCGCCGGCGCGGCAAACAAAGTCGCGGCCATGGCGGCCGTGGCAAGATTGAGCGAACGCATGATTTGTCTCCGATTGCGTCTGAATTGCCGGACGAACATCGGGCTTTGCGAACGCCGTGCAACAAGCGGGATGACACACGGTGCCATTTGCGGGGTCTGTTGAGCCGGAAATGGAAAAGGCCCGCCACGGCAAATGCCGGACGGGCCTGATCGAATTGGTGGGCGCGACAGGGATTGAACCTGTGACCCCACCCGTGTGAAGGGTGTGCTCTACCGCTGAGCTACGCGCCCGATGCCGGGATCGTGAAACGATCTTGGCGAAATCGGAGCCGGGCGTTTAGGCGTCCATCGAGCGCCTGTCCAGCCCGTTTTTGACCCGGAGCGCATGTCGATGCGCGCCCGGTTCATCGGTTCAGTTGACCGAATCCTTCAGGACCTTGCCGGCCTTGAACTTCGGCTGCGACGACGCCTTGATCGTCATCGGCTCGCCGGTGCGCGGGTTGCGGCCCGTCGACGCCTTGCGCTTGCTGACCGAGAAGGTGCCAAATCCGACGAGACGAACCTCATCACCCTTCTTCAGGGCTTCCGAAATCGAATCGAACACTGCCTCAACGGCCTTGCTGGCATCACCCTTCCCAAGGCCGGACAAGTCGGCGACCTGCGCGATCAGCTCTTGCTTGTTCATTGCCCAAAAAACCCCTGTTTGCTGTTTCTGGAAAAATCGGAATCGGCCGCATCGAATGCAGCTGAACGGTCAGTAGGCCTATCGGGCGTCGGCCTGTCAAAGAAAAAGCGGCGATTATGCGTCAAAACGCCCCAGTTCGCGGAGCTTGCGTGCCGCCGCTGGCGGGAGGGGCATCACCGAAAGGCGCCCCGTCCCACCATGACGCAGATCAGTGCCGGACCGGGTCCGCTGCGGGCGGCACGCCGACCGGCGGTTGCGCCGCGAGTTCGTCCGAGTCGCTCCAGTCGATCGCTTCCAGCGGTTCGGTCAGCGCAAGGCGCAGAACCTCGTCCATATGGGCGACGGGTACGATCTTCAGCCCTTCCTTGATGACGGTCGGAATCTCGGCAAGGTCCTTCTCATTCTCGGTCGGGATCAGCACCGTCGTGATGCCGCCGCGAAGCGCTGCGAGCAGCTTTTCCTTCAGGCCACCGATCGGCAGCACCCGGCCGCGCAGCGTCACCTCGCCCGTCATGGCGATGTCCTTGCGGACCGGCACGCCGGTCAGCGTCGACACGATCGAGGTGACCAGCCCGATACCCGCGGACGGCCCGTCCTTGGGCACCGCGCCTTCGGGCAGGTGGACGTGCACGTCCTTGCGCGCAAACAGGCTGGGCTTGATGCCAAAGGTCGGCGCGCGTGCCTTGATGAAGCTCATCGCCGCCTCGACGCTTTCCTTCATCACGTCGCCCAGCTTGCCGGTCGTCTTGATCGCGCCCTTGCCGGGCACGGTGACGCTTTCGATGGTCAGCAATTCGCCGCCCACTTCGGTCCAGGCCAGCCCGGTAACGGCGCCGATCTGATGCTCTTCCTCACCGATGCCGAAGCGATATTTCCGCACCCCTGCGAATTCATGCAGGTTTTCGGGCGTGACGGTGACGCTGACCGCCTTGCCTTCAAGGATGCGGCGCAGCCCCTTGCGCGCCAGCTTGGCGATTTCGCGCTCAAGCGTGCGGACACCGGCCTCACGGGTGTAATAGCGGATCAGGTCGCGCAGACCCGCCTGGGTCAGCTCGAACTCGCCTTCCTTCAGGCCGTGGGCGTCGATCTGCTTGGCGATCAGGTGCCGTTCGGCGATCTCGACCTTCTCATCCTCGGTATAGCCTTCCAGCCGGATGATCTCCATGCGGTCGAGCAGCGGCTGCGGCAGGTTCAGCGTATTCGCGGTGCAGACGAACATCACGTCCGACAGATCGATGTCGATCTCCAGATAATGGTCGTTGAACTTCGAATTCTGTTCCGGGTCCAGCACTTCGAGCAGGGCAGAGGCCGGGTCGCCGCGGAAATCCTGACCCAGCTTGTCGATCTCATCCAGCAGGAACAGCGGGTTGCTGGCGCCAGCCTTGCGAAGATTGGTGACGATCTTGCCCGGCAGCGAACCGATATAGGTACGGCGATGGCCGCGAATCTCGGCTTCGTCGCGCACGCCGCCCAGCGACTGGCGAATGAACTCGCGTCCCGTCGCCTTGGCGATCGACTTGCCCAGGCTGGTCTTGCCCACGCCCGGCGGGCCGACGAGGCACAGGATCGGCCCCTTCAGCTTGTTGGTGCGCGCCTGCACCGCCAGATATTCGACGATCCGGTCCTTGACCTTTTCCAGCGCATAATGGTCGCCGTCGAGGATGTTCTCGGCCTCGACCAGATCCTTTTTCAGCTTGGACTTCTTGCCCCACGGCAGGCCCAGCAGCACGTCGAGGTAATTGCGAACCACCGTCGCCTCGGCGGACATCGGCGCCATGGTCTTCAGCTTCTTCAGCTCGCTGGTCGCCTTGGTGCGCGCTTCCTTCGACAGCTTCAGCGTGGCGATCTTCTGGGTCAGTTCGGCGATCTCGTCGCCCTCACCCTCTTCGCCCTCATTACCCAGCTCGCGCTGGATCGCCTTCAGCTGTTCGTTCAGATAATATTCGCGCTGCGTCTTCTCCATCTGGCGCTTGACGCGGCTGCGGATCTTCTTCTCGACCTGAAGCACGCCGAGTTCGCCCTCCATGAAGGCGAAGACCATCTCCAACCGCTTGCGCGGATCGGTTTCGACCAGCAGCGACTGCTTGTCGGCGACCTTGACGGCGATGTTGCCGGCAACCGCGTCGGCCAGACGACCCGCATCCTCCAGCTCGCCCAGCTGGACGGCGGTTTCGGCGGGCAGCTTGCGGTTGAGCTTGGCGTAATTCTCGAACTGGTCAATGACCGAGCGCATCAGCGCCTGGACCTCGGTCCCTTCGGCTTCGGCCTCCTCGATCGGTTCGACCGTGGCGGCAACATAGCCTTCCTGCGCCTCGAGCAAGTCGAGCCGCGCGCGATCGCGACCACCGACCAGCACGCGCACGGTGCCGTCGGGCAGCTTCAGCAGCTGAAGGACCTCTGCCGTGACACCGGTGTCATACAGGTCATCGCGAGAAGGGTCGTCGTTCGACGGATCGAGCTGTGCGACAAGGAAAATCATCTTGTCAGCCGCCATCGCAGCCTCGAGCGCGGCCACCGACTTGTCGCGACCGACGAACAGCGGCACGATCATATGCGGGAACACGACGATGTCGCGAAGCGGCAGAACGGGATAACTGGACTTCATGAATTCTCCGACGGCGCCCGATTGGGGCACCCTTTGCACCCTATATGGGGAGCGCGCGCAAGGCATCAATCGGGGTGTAGCCGCACTGTTTGCCGCTTTGGCGCTGGTGGGTGCGGCGCCCGATCCGGGGATGCCGCCGCTCACTGACCAGACCGCGCGCTCCGGCGGGCCGATCGCGCCGGAACAGGCCGCGCTGACATTCGACCATGCGGACCTGTCGTGGGAAGTGTTTCCCGATCGTCAGGCGATCAGCGGCACCGCTACCCTGACCTTCACCACCAGCGCGCCGTTGCGGCAACTGGTCCTCGATCTCGACCGCAATCTGCCGGTCAGCGCGATTGAGATCGGCGGGCGCGCGCTGCCCAGTGGCGCCTGGCGCAATCCGGAAGGGCGAATGACGATCGACCTGCCCGCACCCGTTGCAGCCGGCGGGCGCATCGTCGCGCGCATCACCTATGGCGGTGTGCCCCATGTCGCCGTGCGCGCGCCATGGGATGGCGGCTTTGTCTGGTCGCAGGCGCCGACCGGGGAACCATGGATCGCAACCGCCGTGCAGGGAGAGGGTTGCGACCTGTTCTGGCCGTGCATCGACGCCCCCCGTTTTGAGCCAGGCCGGGCCGACCTGCACATCACCGTCCCGCGCGGGCTGAAGGCGCCGTCGAACGGGCGGCTGATCGGCGTCGATACGCTGCCCGACGGGCGCACGCGCTGGAACTGGCAGGCGCGACAGCCCAATACCTATGCCATCGCGCTGAACATCGGCCCCTATGAAGAACTGACCGCGACCCATCGCAGCCGGTTCGGCAATGCGATCCCGCTGCATTTCTGGCATTTGCGCGGCAATGGCGACAAGGCGCGCGCGCTGTTCGCCGAATTCGGCCCGATGGTCGACTTTTTTGAGCGTGCGGTCGGCCCCTACCCCTTTGCCGACGAAAAGCTCGGCGTGGTCGAGACGCCGCATCTGGGCATGGAGCACCAGACGATCAATGCTTACGGCAATGGCTATAAAAAGGCGCCGGAGGGGTTCGACTGGCTGCTGCATCACGAACTGGCGCATGAATGGTTCGCGAACCAGATGACCGTCGCCGACTGGGACGATTTCTGGCTCCACGAAGGCTATGCCGAATATATGCAGCCGCTCTACGGCCTGCGCCGCGACGGCTATGCCCGCTATATCGCCATGCTGATGAAGGATCGGGAGCGTATCGCGAATCGCCACCCCATCGTCTCAGGCAGCCCGCGTGACGAAGGCGCGGTGTACGAGGATGCAAACGGCCCCGGCGGCGACATCTATTTTAAGGGCGCGTGGATGCTCCACACGCTGCGCTGGCTGATCGGCGACGCGGCGTTTGAAACGGTGACGCGGCGCGTCGTCTATGGCCGCCCCGATCCGCGCCCCGGCAACTTCGCCCCGCGCTTCACCACGACCGATGAATATCGCCGTATCCTGAACGACGTCACTGGCACTGACATGAACTGGTTCCTCGACACCTATCTCCGCCAAGCCGCCCTACCCGAACTGATCGAGCGGCGGGATGGCGACCAGCTGGCCTTGGAGTGGCGGGCGGCCCACGGCCGTCCTTTCCCACTGCCTGTCGAAGTGCAGATTGGCGACGACATCCGCCGGGTGCCAATGACCGGCGGGCGAGCGACGCTGACGGTGCCCGCCGGGGTCCCGGTGCTGATCGACCCGATGATGCGCGTACTGCGCCGCCTGCCCGCCGATCGTCAGGGAACGACCGTCACGAACAGATAAGTCGCGAAGATCAGCAGGTGGACCATGCCTTGCAGGACGGTGGTCCGACCCGTGCCGAGCGAGAGGACGGACACGATCAGCGAC
The DNA here is from genome assembly GCF_041321155.1 of Sphingomonas sp. IW22. Lineage (GTDB taxonomy): Bacteria > Pseudomonadota > Alphaproteobacteria > Sphingomonadales > Sphingomonadaceae > Sphingomonas. The sequence continues at coordinate 823,709 of NZ_JBGGWB010000001.1, forward strand.
AGGCCCAGCAGCGTCATCGATTTGGGACCGATGCCCAACGCGATCGGCAGATCCAGGACCAGAGAAGCGATCGCGACGGTCGGGATGGTGAGACCAATTGTCGCCAGCGCGGATCCGAGCGCGAGGTTCAGGCTGGTCTGCAACCGATTGCGACGTGCCGCACGCACCGCCGCCAGACTTTCGGGAGCAAGCACCAACGCAGCAATGGCCACGCCGACCAGCGCCAGCGGCAGACCGGCGGACAGGACCGCCCGCTCAAGCGTCGGCGCCAGTTGCTTGGCGAGCAGTACCACCGACACCAGAGCCGCAACCAGCACTGCAAAGGCCAGCCATGCCTGGGCCACCGTCGGGGGTTCGGCATGCGTATCTTCATCGACCCCGTCGATGTCGGCCGGCAGAAAATAGTCCCGGTGCCGCACCGTCTGGATCAGCACGAAGGTTGCGTACAGCGTGAGGGACACGACCGCGGTAAATATCAACTGCGACGCGGTGAAAAACGGGCCAGGCGCCGAGAGCGTGTAATTCGGCAGGATCAGGCTTAACACCGCCATCGCCGCCAGTACGCACAGTGCTGCGCTCACCCCCTTCAGCGCAAAAACCTGTTCATGGTGGCGCACGCCGCCGAGCAGCAGACAGATGCCGACAATGCCGTTCAGAATGATCATGATCGCGGCGAAAACGGTGTCGCGTGCCAGTGTGGCCGCGTCGCCGCCGCCGGACGTCATCAACGACACGATCAACGAAACCTCGATCACCGTCACCGCAACCGCCAGAACCAGCGTGCCGAACGGTTCGCCCACCCGGTGAGCGACGACTTCAGCGTGGTGAACAGCGGCCAGTACCGCGCCCATCAGGATGACGGCCGCCAACGCGACGCCGACCCCGCCCAGCTTACCCAGCGAAATGATGATCGCCAGCACCCCCAGTACGGGAAGCGCAAGCGACCAGAGCGGCAGAATATTCTTGTCGAGCAGCTTTCGCGCAACTGCCGGGGCGGCGGTTGGTTGTCCTTCGGCGCGGGTGCCGGTCATTTGATCTCCTTTTGCGAACCCTTCAACGAATGCGCCGGTCGCGCGTTTTGTTGCGTAACAAATGTTGAAAGGACGATCATGGCAAACTGGCGCGGACGGACAGCAGAAATGGCTGCAACCTTCATGATCGGCGACGGCTTGCTCGGTGTTCTCCAGCCACAGCGCCACGTTGAGTTGTGGGAGAAGGATGCGATGGGAGCTGAACGGATGGTGGCGCCGTTTCGCGGCCGTCCGGGTCGGCGGCGCCTTTATGGCTTCATCCAGATCGCCGCCGGGCTGGCGCTGGCCGCCCGGCAGCGCAAGCACGATCAGCCGGCGACCGAGCGCCCCACCAGATCGCGCTCGACCAGCACCTGAGCGCGACCGGCGCGTTTGGCTGCATAAAGCGCGGCATCGGCGCGCTCAGCCGTCCGGTCGATCGGTTCGCTCCCCGCTTCGACCAGACCGGCCGAGAACGTAACCGGCTGTGCCTCCGCCGGCCCGATCGGCATGGTGCGGATTGACGCGGCCAGCGACGCCAGGATTTCCTGCGCCCCAGCCTCATCGGTGCGCGGAAAAAAGACCACAAACTCCTCCCCACCCCAACGCGCGACGACAGAATCACCGGTGCAGATCGAAATCAGGCGGGCGGCGAACTCACACAATACCTGATCGCCCGCAGCATGACCGAAACGGTCGTTGATCGATTTGAAACGGTCGAGGTCGATGATCGCAAAGGCGCCGCCCACACGCGCGGCGAACAGCGGCTCCACTTCGGCGAAAAAGCCGCGCCGATTGCGTAGGGCGGTCAGCGGGTCACGATGCGCTGCCTGATCCAGCATGCTCAGGCGTGATTGCATCGATTCGGCCGCTTGGTTGACGCGGCGCAGCAACTGACTGATCTCGTCCACGCCGGCGACTGGCTCAAGGCGCACCGTCCCCTCCCCCCCGGCGAAACGGCATTCGTCAGACGAGCCGCGATTCGGCGAAAGCAGCGCGTTGATACCGAACAGCACGGCCGCCGTGCCGATCAAGGTGGCGAGGAGCACGACGCCAATCTCCACCATGTCCACCCGCCCGTGCGCCACCTGCGGTACGACAAGGCTCAGCAACGGCAAAAGCATGCCGATGGCGCAGATCGCAAAGATCCGCATTTTCAGTTTCTGCGGTGCCATGCGGCCACGTGTTACGGAAAGACCCATCTCTTCGGCTCCACATTCGCGGTAACAGCGGATGCTCCCAACCGTTCGAAGACGGTCTCGACAAATTGCGGTTATCACGGCCTGAACAAAACGGGTTAGCGCTCCCTAGTTCAAGCGGCCAGAAACGACCGTTTCGGACCAAACGGTGCTACTACCGGATCAGAGCCATGCGGCTTCAAAAAAAAAAGCGCGGGCCGCAACCCGCGCTTTCTTTCTGATTAGACCTCGCCAGCGCGTCAGGCGGCGCCGCCGGCCTTTTCCTTCTTGGCATAGACGCGGACCGGTTCCTTGCGACCCTCAACCACGTCCTTGTCGACCATCACCTCGTCGACGCCGTCCATGCCCGGCAAGTCGAACATGGTATCGAGCAGAATGCCCTCCAGGATCGAGCGCAGACCGCGCGCGCCGGTTTTGCGTTCGATGGCCCTTTTCGACACCGCATTCAGCGCGTCGTCGTTAAAGCCAAGCTTCACGCCCTCCATGTCGAACAGCTTCTGATATTGTTTGACCAGCGCGTTCTTCGGTTCGGTCAAAATCTGGACCAGCGCAGCCGTATCAAGATCCTCCAGCGTCGCGATTACCGGCAGACGACCGACAAATTCGGGGATCAACCCGAACTTCAGCAGATCCTCCGGTTCGACCTGACGCAGCGTCTCACCCGTGCGCCGTTCCTCCGGCGCAGCGACATAGGCGCCGAAACCGATCGACTTGCCCTGCAGGCGGTCGCCGATGATCTTTTCAAGACCGCTGAACGCACCGCCGCAGATGAACAGGATGTTCGTCGTGTCGACCTGCAGGAATTCCTGCTGCGGATGCTTGCGCCCGCCCTGCGGCGGGACAGAGGCCGTGGTACCCTCCATCAGCTTCAGCAGCGCCTGCTGAACGCCCTCACCCGACACATCGCGCGTGATCGACGGGTTTTCGGCCTTGCGGCTGATCTTGTCGATTTCGTCGATGTAAACGATGCCGCGCTGGGCGCGTTCGACATTGTAATCCGACGCCTGAAGCAGCTTCAGGATGATGTTTTCGACATCCTCACCGACATAACCCGCCTCGGTCAGGGTCGTCGCGTCCGCCATGGTGAACGGCACGTCGAGAATGCGCGCCAGCGTCTGCGCCAGCAGCGTCTTGCCGCAGCCGGTGGGGCCGACCAGCAGGATATTCGACTTGGACAGCTCGACATCGGCACCCTTGGCACCATGATTCAGCCGCTTGTAATGATTGTGCACCGCCACCGACAGCACGCGCTTCGCACGGCTCTGGCCGATGACATAGTCGTCCAGCACGTCGCAGATTTCCTGCGGCGTGGGGACGCCCCCGTCCTTCTTGCTGACGAGCGCCGACTTGGTTTCCTCACGGATGATGTCGTTGCACAGCTCCACGCACTCGTCGCAGATGAAGACGGTGGGACCGGCAATCAGCTTGCGCACCTCGTGCTGCGACTTGCCGCAGAACGAGCAATAGAGGGTGCTCTTGGAGTCGCCACCGCTCAGTTTCGTCATTCACTCACCATCTGCCCCGAATGGCGGGGCAACCTTTCAGCCCCTGATCCGGCGAGGCGCCCGTATGTCCCGATACCCGTCGTTCGGGTGATCCGCTTTCAACGCGCAACTCTACACGTCGGATGCCGGGGAACAATCGACAAAATGTGTCTGCCCCCCGGCAACGTCAAGCCGGTCAGGCCGACGGCGCGTCCTCGGTCGGGGACGGCCGCTTTTCGTAAACCTCGTCCACCAGGCCGAACGCCTTGGCCTCGTCCGCTTCGAGGAAGGTATCGCGGTCCATTGCACGCTCGATCTCTTCCAGCGGCTTGCCGGTATATTTTACGTACAGGTCGTTCATCCGCCGCTTGATGCGCAGGATTTCCTTGGCCTGGATTTCGATGTCGCTGGCCATGCCCTGTGCGCCGCCCGACGGCTGGTGAATCATGATCCGTGCATTCGTCAGCGCCACACGCAGCCCCGGCTCACCCGCGGCCAGCAGGAAGCTGCCCATCGACGCGGCCTGACCGATGCACACGGTGCCGACGCGCGGACGGATATACTGCATGGTATCGTGGATCGCCATGCCCGCCGTGACGACGCCGCCCGGCGAGTTGATGTACATCCAGATGTCCTTCTTCGGATTTTCCGATTCAAGGAACAGGAGCTGGGCGGTGATGAGCGAGGCCATATGGTCTTCGACCGGACCGACGACGAAGATGATGCGTTCGCGCAACAGCCGCGAATAGATGTCGAAGCTGCGCTCGCCGCGGCTCGACTGTTCGATGACGATGGGAACGAGGGCGTTCTGAAGGACGCTCATAGGGTCGTGCATGGAAATCCCGCTCGGTTGTGCTTGCATTGGCCTACATCGGCGCTCGTGCCGGGCCGCGCAAGCCCCGCTGCGTCAGTCTTCGCCGCCGGGCGCCGGATAGGCGAGATAGGCCAGCCGACGCACTTCGCGCCGTCCGCGCACCACCGTATCGAGCGTCAGCCCCGCGAACAGGCACTGCGACGCCAAGATCATCAGCCCCGTGGCAAGGATCGCGGTGGGGAAGCGCGGCACCAACCCGGTCTGGATCCACGTAAACGCGAGCGGAATTGCCAGCAGCACCGCCAGCAGCGCCAGCACGCCACCGATCGCGCCAAAGAACAACAGCGGCCGTTCGATCCGGTACAGCGTCGCGATCGTCCGCGCGATGCGCCAGCCGTCGGAATAGGTCGACAGCTTCGACGCAGATCCTTCGGGCCGGGCGAAATAGGGGGTGGTGATTTCCGCCACCGGCATCTTCAATTCCAGCGCATGGACGCTGATCTCGGTTTCGATCTCAAACCCGGCCGACAGGGCCGGGAAGCTCTTGACGAAGCGCCGGGAAAAGACGCGGTAGCCTGACAGGATGTCGGTAAAGCTGCGCCCGAACAGGCGCGCCAGCATACCGGTCAGCGCCTTGTTTCCGAACTGATGCCCGCGACGATAGGCAGCGGCAGCCTCATGCACGCGGCTGCCGACCACCATGTCCAGCCGTTCGTCGATCAGGCGCGCGACGAGCGCAGGCGCCGATGCCGCGTCATAGGTCGCGTCACCATCGGCCATGACATAGACATCGGCATCGACGTCGGCGAACATGCGCCGCACCACCGCACCCTTGCCCTGGACGCGTTCGGTGCGGACGATCGCGCCGGCGGCGCGGGCCACTTCGACCGTCCGGTCGCGGCTGTTATTGTCGTAAACATAGATGCGCGCCTGTGGCAGCGCGGCGCGGAAACCGGCCACCGTCTGAGCGATGGCCGCTTCCTCGTTATAGCACGGCAGGATCACCGCGATGCGGGCTGGTCCTGCCGGCTGTTCGTACTGTTCGGTCACGCTGTCCCCGTTCGGGCTGAGCCTGTCCAAGCCCCGTCCTTCCCATTTGGAAAGAACTGCCCCTCGACAAGTTCAGGGCAACGGGGAGGCAACGTCACTCGGCGTCAGCGGCCTTCTTCTTGGCCGGAGCCTTCTTCTTCGGTGCGGCTTCGGCGGCCTCTGCGGCGTCGTCCTCAGCCTTCTTCTTGGGCGCGGCCTTCTTCTTGGGTGCTTCGGCTTCCTCGGCGGGAGCGTCGGCGGCCTTCTTGGTCGCAGCCTTCTTCTTCGGCGCGGCGGCTTCAGCCTCCGCATCGGCAGCGGCCGGCTCGACGTCCGCGTCGGTCACTTCGGCAGCCTTGGCCTTCTTCGCGGCCGGCTTCTTCTTGGCCGGGGCGTGGTCATGGTCGTGGTCGCAGTCAGGACCATGGACGTGCGGCACGTTGCCGTCCTCTGCTTCAATCGCGGCTTCCAGCTCCTCACGCGTCACTTCGCGCTCGGTCACTTCGGCCTTGTCGAACAGGAAGTCGACGACCTTGTCCTCATAGAGCGGCGCGCGCAGCTGGGCAGCGGCCATCGGCTCCTGCTGGACATACTGCATGAACCGCTCACGATCTTCCGGGCGATATTGCTGCGCGGCCTGCATCACCAGGCGCTGCATCTCAGCCTGGCTGACTTCGACGCCATTTGCCTGCCCGATTTCGGACAGGAGCAGGCCCAGGCGCACGCGACGCTCGGCGATCTTGCGATAATCGTCGCGCTCGCCTTCCAGCTCCTTCATCGCCGCTTCGGGATCGGCTTCGTGGCTGGCTTCATGCTCAAGCTGCTGCCAGATCTGAGCGAATTCGGCTTCGACCATCGAAGGCGGCACTTCGAAGTCATGCCCCTCGGCCAGCTGGTCGAGCAGCTTGCGCTTCATGTGGGTGCGCGTCATCTGGCCAGTCTCGTTTTCGAGCTGACCGCGCAGCAGACCCTTGAGCTGATCGAGGTCCGACAGGCCGAGCGTCTTGGCAAATTCGTCGTCGATCACGGTTTCGCCCGCGGTCTTGACCGACTTGATCGTCAGATCGAACGTCGCGGGCTTACCCGCCAGCGTGTCGACGCCGTAATCTTCGGGGAAGGTGACTTCGATCTGCTTTTCGTCGCCGGCCTTCACGCCGACCAGCTGATCCTCGAACCCGGGGATCAGACGGCCCGTGCCGATCTCCACCGACATATCCTCACCGGTACCGCCGTCAAAGGCGACGCCGTCGACCTTGCCGACGAAATCCATGACGACCAGATCGCCGGTTTCGGCAACGCGCCCTTCGGCATCTTCCCACTTCTTCTGACCGCTGGCCAGCTGCTGAAGCTGCTCGTCGACGCGCTCGTCGGCGACGGGAACGATCAGACGCTCAAGCTTGAGGCTGTCGATCGCGGGCGCCGGCACCTGGGGCAGCACTTCCAGCTCGACCTTGACCTCGGCGTCCTTGCCCGGCTCGTAACCGTCGGCCAGTTCGACCGAAGGCTGCATCGCGGGGCGAAGCTGCTTTTCGGCGATCAGCTGCTGGATACCGTCCTGGATGGAGCTGTTCAGCGCGTCCTGCGCCAGCGCGGGGCCGTGCATCTTGCGAATCAGGTTGGCGGGCACCTTGCCGGGGCGGAAGCCCGGCATGCGGATCGTCGGCGCAACGCGCTTGACCTCGGCCTCGACCTTGGCGTCGATCTCGCCGGCGGTGATGGTGAGCGTAAAGGCGCGCTTGAGGCCCTCGTTCAACGTCTCGACAGTCTGCATTCTTCGGGTTCGCGCTTTCGTCTGGTTGAATCGGCATAGCGGCGTCACGTATCCGAAGCCTCGGAGCAGAGCCTGGTGCGGGCGAAGGGACTCGAACCCCCACATCTTACGATACTGGAACCTAAATCCAGCGCGTCTACCAGTTCCGCCACGCCCGCATCAGAAGAGGACACCGCCGGTCAGCGGGCGTCTATAGCAGCAAGCCCCGCGCAAACAAGGGCGCGTGCGGCAACACTCGTCCACGACGTTCGTTGTGTGCATCGAACAAGGAGAAAAGCCGATGCCGGTCGAACCCCCTATCCCCCAGGAAACGCCCGCCGAACCCACGGTACCGGGCCAGCCGACGACGCCGCCGCCCGAAGCGCCCCCGCATCCCGCCACCCCGGCCGAGCCGTCGACTCCGGGCATTCCCGACCGGCCTCCGTCGGAAACGCCGCCGATCGCGCCTGATATCGACGTGCCCTCTCCCCAGCCTGGCGGACCGGGCATCGCGCCGGGTCAGCCCATTGCCTGAACCCGTCTGCGTCACCCCGGCCGAACGCGCCGGGGTGACGCGCGGCGGCGGTCCGGCTATGCGCGCGGTCATGCCGACGCTGACCGACATTGCCGACGAATATGAATTCCTCGAAGCCGACGATCGCTATCGCCTTCTTATCGACCTTGGCCGCGCGCTGGAGCCGATGCCCGACGCGCTCAAGACCGATGCAACGCTGGTGCGCGGGTGCTCCGCCTCAGTCTGGGTCTATCCCATGCCGACTGACGACGGGACGCTACATTTCCTGGCCGACAGCAATGCCGCGATTACCAAGGGTATTATCGCGCTGGTGCTGCTGACCGTTCAGGACCGCACGCCCGCCGACATTCTGGCAACCGATATCGAAGCCGCTCTGGCGCCGTTCGACCTGAAAAACCAGCTGAGCTCGAACCGGACGCAGGGAATACCCAATATGATCGCACTGATCCGCGAAACGGCGGCGCGTCAGGCGGATTGAGCCCGCGCCCCGGGTCACCCCTTTGGCGTGACCCAAACGAATACCGGCGTCACCACCTTGCCGGGCGCAGGCTTGCCAACTTCGACCCGATCGGCCTTTACCAGCTCGCCTGTCTCCAGCGTGAAGGAAGCCCATGGCTTGGGCATCCGGCCGAAGCTCATCTTCTGGATCGGCTCGCCAGTGTTCGTGTTCATGATCGTTGCGATGATTCCCATCGCCGCCGGTTAGAAACCCCCGGCCCCGCTTGTCCAGCACCGATCGCCGACCCGACATTGACCGGGCGACATACGAAACATATATGTTTTGTATATTCATAAGCGGAGACGCCGGTGGGCATCGTGAAGATCGACGACGAACTGCATGAGGAAGCGCGGCGGGCCAGCGCCATCATGTGCCGGTCGATCAACGCACAGGCGGAGTTCTGGATGAAGATCGGCATGCTGGCCGAAGCCAATCCGACCTTGTCCTTCAACGAACTGATGCAACAGCAGCTGGCATCGGCCAATCTGCGCCTGCCCAGCCTGGTCGACGCCTGACATGGTAAAAACCCCCGAAGAATTGACCCTGATGCGGATTTCGGGGCGTTTGCTCGCGTCGGTGTTCGAAATGCTGGACCGGCAGAATCTGATCGGCATGTCGACCCTTCAGGTCAATGATCTGGTCGAGCGCTACATCACCGTCGATCTCGGCGCCCGCCCGGCCAGCAAGGGGCAATATGGCTTTGCCTATGTGCTGAACGCGTCGATCAATCAGGTCGTCTGTCATGGCGTGCCGAACGCGTCGGAAATTATTCGCGACGGGGATATCGTCAACCTCGACATCACACTGGAAAAAAACGGCTTCATTGCTGATTCGAGCAAGACTTACATGGTCGGCAACGTCTCCGAATCGGCACGGCGGCTGGTGCGGGTGGCACAGGAAGCCATGTGGCGCGGGATCAGCCAGGTGCGACCCGGCGCCCGGCTGGGCGATATCGGCTTTGCGATCGAGCAACATGCCCGACGCAACGGATATTCGGTGGTGCGCGAGTTCTGCGGCCACGGCATCGGCCGCGAAATGCATGAGGAGCCGACCGTGCCCAATTTCGGGCGGCGCGGGACCGGGCCGACGCTGCACGAGGGCATGGTGTTCACCATCGAACCGATGCTGAACGAGGGCAGTCGAAAGGTATCGACGCTGGATGATGGCTGGACCGTCGTGACCGACGACCGCAAGCTGTCGGCCCAGTTCGAGCATATGGTCGCAGTGACTCGCAATGGCGTGGAGGTGATAACCTTGCGACAGGACGAAACGCCCCCGCCCGGCGCGCGGGGTTTGTCTACCCCCCGCTAAGCCCGACGCTGGCGGCCACTTCGTCCAGATCGGCACCGGGCTGGACCAGATGCCAGATGCGGCTGGCGGCGCCGTTGACGACCACCACGGCGTCTCGCGGGCAAATGCCCAGGCATCGCACCTCGACCACGCCGGCCGCGCCCTTGCGCCCTTTTTTCAGCTTCAAATGCTTGCGAAGCGCCTTGGCCAGCGGCGTCTTGCCCTTATCGCCAAAGCCACCATCGACACGCTTCGAACATTTGGCACAGACCAGCACCGCCTGATCCCAGTTTGAGCGGATCTCGCGCTTCACGGGATCAGGCCGGCTTCCACTGGCGCCGTTCCTCGGCGGCGCGCAGCACTTCCCATGCGGCCTGCACCGCGCGGAAACGGTCGGCGGCATCCTCGTCGCCGCGGCGAACATCGGGGTGATTGGCCTTAGCCAGCCGCCGCCATGCGGCGCGAACCGCTTCGAAATCGGCATCGGAGTCGAGTTCAAGGACGTCCAGCGCCCGCATCTCGTCGCGCGAACGGGTTCCGTCGCCCGGCCCGGCCCATGCGTTGTGCCGCGATTCGGCATAGCCCGATGCGTCGCGCCGTTCGTCCGATTCGCGCTTTGCCGCCTCTTCGGCGGACAGGCCGGCGAAATAGTCCCAGCCCTTGTTGTATTCGGCGGCATGGGTTTCGCAGAAATACCAGCGTTCGGGGCTGTTTGGCGATTTGGGCGCTGGGCAGTTGCCGGGCGCGTCGCAGCCGTGACGGTCGCACAGGCGCACCTTCTGCGCCCCGCGTTCGGCCTCATAACCGCGCCAGCGGGGAAAGCCCCAGTCGTTGGATCGTGTCGCCCTTGCCATTGTACCTTGCAAATAGGGGGAACGCCGTGGGGCGCAAGGCGAACCGCGTTGCCTGAAAGTGCCAGAGGGCCTGTAAGCCGGGTTCTGTCCATCCCGAGAACGGGACTGTGCGACCATTCCTCTAGGCGCGCCGTTGCCGACGCGCTCAAGCAATCAACCCGGGTGACGGGCCGAGACAAGGCCCATGCGCCACCCCTATTCGATCTTGCTCCCGGTGGGGTTTGCCGTGCCGCCCCCGTTGCCGGGCGCGCGGTGCGCTCTTGCCGCACCCTTTCACCGTGACCGGGCCGAAGCCGTGGCCGTCTGCTCTCTGTGGCACTTTCCCTGGGGTCGCCCCCGCCGGGCGTTACCCGGCACCGCTGTCTCGTGGAGCCCGGACTTTCCTCGCGCGAAGTCACCCCCGCCCGCGGCCGCCCAGCCCTCTGGCGCGGGCGGCTATAGGCGGGTGCGTGCGCCAGCGCCAGCGGCGATGTTCAATAAGGCGGATCGACCTTTGCCCGCTGCGCCGCTGCCGCTTCGACCCACCATTCCAGATCGGCAGCGAATCGCGGAAAGGCCCGTTCCAGCGCCGCGCCACCATCCCCGGTGGGCGCGCCCTTGTCGTCCAGCGCCGCGCCGATCTGACCGACCGACAGCGTGGACGACACCACCACCATCCCCATTTCCGACAGGGTACCGTGCCAAGCCGTCGCCGCACGTGCGCCTGCCAGCCGCCCCGCCGAATAACTCGCGATCGCGGCCGGGCGCCAATACCAATGTTCGAGGAAATGGTCGGTCAGGTTCTTCAGGCCGGGCTGAACGCCCCAATTATATTCGCCGGTAACGAACACGAATCCGTCCGCGCCCTCGATCTTCGCGGCAAGCTCCGCCATGGCGGGCGGCGCTTCGCCGGGAGCATATTCCTTGAACATGCGGTCCAGCATCGGCAGACCGACAGCCTTGGCGTCGATCAGCTCGACGTCGTGCCCCCGCTCTGCCAGCGATGCGACCAGATAATCGGCCAGCCGGATGCCCATCCGGTCCCGGCGATAAGAGCCATAGAAAACCAGCAATCGCACCATCGCACTTCTCCAGAAATGAAAGAGGCTGCCGACCCCCCGCCGTTGGGGGATCGACAGCCTCCGACATGGTCAGCGGCCGGAGTGTCCGACGCGGGGAGACCATGCGGGCCGCGCAACTGCGGCTAATGAAGGCGTTGATTGGGAAAGGATTTTCCCCGCCTTCACGCCGTCAGCCTGTTAGCGGCGCGTCTCCCGAACGAACTGAACCGACCTCTTTGCTGAACCATGAGACATCGGATCACCTCCTTTCGCTGGTTGAAGAACGAGTGTGGCCGGGGCCACGAGCATAGATGTGAGACATGAAGGGGTGTAAGACAAGTCTTGTAATGCACGGCGATTTTCACGATCCTCGACCGCCTTGCGCCGCTTGCGCCGATCCGACGGCTTCGCCAAACCTGATGCGGTGTCAGACACCCCATCGCCCGCACCGGTCCGCCTGGTCATCTTCGATTTCGATGGCACCTTGTCGGACAGCGGCCAGTGGTTTCTGGGCATCCTCGACCATCTCGCGCAACGCTATCGCTTTCGCACGGTCGAGCCGCATGAGGTGGAGACGCTGCGCGGCTGGCCGACGCGCGACGTGATCCGCCATCTGGGCATCCCGGCATGGAAGCTGCCGTTCATCGCACGCTACACCCGCACACTGTTCGCGCTGCACACGCATGAGGTGTCGTTGTTCGACGGCATCACCGAAATGCTGGCCGCCCTGGACCATGCGGGGATCAGGCTGGCGCTGGTCAGTTCCAACGCCGAAATCAACGCGCGCCGCATTTTGGGGCCGGAAAATGCCCGCCGGATCGCGATCTGGGAATGCGCCTCCTCCCTCTACGGCAAGGCGCCGCGCTTTCGGCGGGTGTTGCGCCGCGCAGGCGTGGCCCCGGGCGAAGTGCTGGCGATCGGCGACGAAACCCGCGATATCGAGGCGGCGCGGCGATGCGGCATCCGCGCGGGCGCCGTCGGCTGGGGCTATGCCCATCCAAGCGCGCTGTCGGCACTGGCCCCCGACATCAGCTTTGCCAGCCCGTCTGCCGTCACCGATCTGCTGGTCGGCAGGCAATAGCGCCTCACCGCTTGGCAAGGGCGCGCCGACACGGCATTGAGCCTGCCCCATGCCACCCCGCTTTGCCTTTACCGTCCATGCCACCGATGGCCGTGCGCGCCTTGGTGAGATCGCGATGCGTCGCGGCACCATTCGCACGCCCGCCTTCATGCCCGTCGGCACCGCCGCCACCGTGAAGGCGATGAAGCCGTCGGACGTGCGCGCGACCGGCGCCGACATTCTGCTCGGCAATACCTATCACCTGATGCTGCGGCCCACGGCGGAACGGGTGGACCGGCTGGGGGGGCTGCACGGCTTCATGGGCTGGGACCGCCCGATCCTGACCGACTCCGGCGGCTATCAGGTGATGAGCCTGGCGGAACTGACCAAGCGCAGCGAGGAGGGCGTGGCGTTCAAGAGCCACCTTGACGGGTCGCGCCACCTGATCAGCCCCGAACGCTCAATGGAGATCCAGCGGCTGCTGGGCAGCGACATCGTGATGGCCTTCGACGAACTGGTGCCCACCACCTCGACGCGGGAGGTGCAGGCCGCTGCCATGGAACGCTCGATGCGCTGGGCACGCCGCAGCCGCGACGCGTTCGACGCGGGCGGCGCGCATGCCGAGGGAGCGGCGCTGTTCGGCATCCAGCAGGGCGCACTGGACGAAGGCTTGCGGAAGTCGTCTGCCGACGCGCTGAAGGACATCGGCTTTGACGGTTATGCCGTCGGCGGTCTCGCCGTGGGCGAAGGGCAGGAAGCAATGTTCGGCGTGCTGGATTACGCGCCGGGTCAGCTCGATGCCGCCAAGCCGCGCTACTTGATGGGCGTGGGCAAGCCTGACGACATTGTCGGCGCGGTCGAACGCGGCATCGACATGTTCGATTGCGTGCTGCCAACGCGTTCGGGCCGCACCGGACAGGCGTTTACCCGCCAAGGCCCGATCAACATCCGCAACGCCCGCTTTGCCGAGGATCAGGGACCGCTGGACCCGCGCTGCCCCTGCCCCGTCTGCGGTCAGTTCAGCCGCGCTTATCTGCACCATCTGGTCCGGGCGGGCGAAATTCTGGGCGCGATGCTGATGACCGAGCATAATCTGTGGTTTTATCAAACGCTGATGGCGGACCTGCGCGCGGCGATCGGCGCAGGCACGCTGGCCAGCTTCGCCAACGATTTCCGCCGTGATTATGCCGGGGAGCGGGCGACGGCCTGATGCGTTGACGCGAACGGAGAGAGGGAAAGCGAAATGGCAGACACCGAAGACACCCCGGACAACGAGATCATGGCCGCGGCCAAGGACGCCAAGGACCGCCGATCCGCGACCGACGCGAACCCGCCGCTCCCGTCCGAGAGCAAGCGGTGGCCGATCGCGACCGTGGCTGGCATCGGCATCGGCTCGGCAGCGCTTGCGGCTGCACTGATCTATACCAACCGCGGCGGCCGCAAGAAGGACTGACACGCCAAATTTCCGGGCCGGGGCGTTCCCCCCGGCCCCGCCCTTCATTCGGCGGCAGCGTCCGCCTCAACCTCCCGCAATGCTTCGTCCAGCCCGGCCAGCGCAGCCTCACGCTGCGCATCGGTCAGATGTGGATTGCCGACAATCGCCGCGCGCGCGCCGCGGATCGATGCGCGCGCAATCGCGATGCCCTTTACCCCCGACACCATTGCAAGCTGTTCGGCCCGGTGGGCATGACGCTCGGCAAGCTCGGCCTGGCGTTCGGCGGTAGCGGCGCGCCGCTCAATGCGATCGCGGCACAGGGTGGCGCTGACCACTCGGCCTGTTGCATCGTCGCGCTTGACGATGCTGACGGGCCCCTCACCGCCACAAATGACGCTCCGCACTTCGGGCACGCGCACTGCGGCAGCCGCACGACCCGCTGCCTCCGCCCGCCAGCGTGCATCGGCGACCAACCGATCGACCTCGGCGGGAGCAATCGGCTTCTCCGTCCGGACGAGCACGGTGCGGCCCTGCTTGCCTGTACGAACCTCGGTCACCGATGGCTCGGGCGGCGCGGGCGGCGTGATTTGCGGCAATGCGGGCATCTTGATCGCGTCGATCGCGATGCCGGTATGATCCTCGACCTTTTCCTTCATCGTCTCCGCAGCGCGGGTACCCGATGCCGTTAGCGCCAGCGCGGCCAGCGCCATTCCCGCGATACCGGCAGCACCGGCACCGCGCCGGGCGAGCGAGGGTCGTTCGTGACGGGTCAACATCCGCAGCCTCCCTTTGATCTCGTTGACGGTGTGCAGGTGACAGGCGGCGGATACCGCGCCGCCATGCGCGCTCTTCACAATGGCGCGCCCATAAGCGTGGCGCAGCGCCCGCTGGCGACCGCTGAGCACCAGCGCGTCGCAGGCCATTTCCTGATCCGCGCGAAAGGCCCGAAAGGCACGCCACGCCAGGGGATTGAACCAGTGGACAGCCAACACCGTCAGCGCGATCCAGTTGGCGAGCAGATCGCCGCGCGCATGGTGGCCCAGCTCATGCGCCAGTGCCAGATCGCGCTCCAGATCGTCGTAACGGTCGGCGAAATCGGCGGGAAAGGCGACATATTTGCGCCACACGCCAAAGGCGAGCGGCCCGGCGGCGGCGCTGCTTTCGATCATCGTGACATTGCCAGCCGCCAGCACCTGGCGCGAGCGCGCCGCACCGCGAAGCCGCGCGCAGAAACGGTGATAGGCAATCATGTGCCAACCGATGAACGCCAGCGCACCCAGCGCCCAGATGATCAGCACCACCGTTGGCCAGCCCAGCCCCTGTTCGGGCGTGGCGGGCAGCACGGCGACGGGCTCTCCCAGATACAGCGTCAGGTCGGCAGGCACCGGCAGCGCGGGCATCGCCTGTCCCCGCCACGCTTCCGGCAAGGGGGGCAGCAACATGCGAAGCACCGGCAGCGACCACAGCGCATAAGCGATCTGCGGCCCCACGGCGCGGCGCACCGGCGCGCGCAGAACAAGCACCAGCGCCATTAGCAGCGTCGATGCGATCAGCGTTTCAATAGCCCATCCGATCATTGCTTCAGCTCCCGCAGCAATGCTTCGATCTCGGCGATGTCGTCGTCGCTCAGTTCGTCGCGCTCAGCCAGATGCGCGACCAGCGGCGTCAGGCGCCCGCCAAACAGCCGGTCGATAAGCTTTCGCGACTCGCCCGACACATAATCCTCACGCGCAACCATAGGGCGATAGCGGTAGCGACGCCCATCCTCTTCGTGCGCGATGATGTTCTTGCCCAGCAGACGGCCGAGCAGCGTCTTGACGGTGTTGACGCTCCAGTCGCGCGTGGGCGGGATGCGTTCGGCCACTTCCTGCGCCGTCAGCGGGCTTTCATCCCACAACACTTCCATGACGGCATGTTCGGCATCGCTGATTCGTTCGGTCATCGCTTACCTCCGACTACGGATGTAATCGCTCCGATTACGCTTGTAGTCAAGCGGCAGCGATCCCTGTCGGGCTATTTTACAGCGGATGTCGATCCGGATGACGGATTAACCCTTGCACCGGGCGCAGATCGGCGCTTCCTTCGGTCTGGCACGCGCCATGCAACATGGGCTGTGTTCCGATGCGTCTGGTCCGACGCTTCAAGACAGGGCGGGCCGCCTTTCTCCATGACGGCCCGCCCTACCCGGAAAAGCGCTGATCAGGCCGTAGCCATATCCGCCGACAGCATCGGCCGGCCCGATGCAAAGCGGCTCGCGCGGCGGCGTTCCACACGGTCGGCGCTGACGGCCAGCGCGTTGGGATAAACCTCGTCGAACAGCCGCTGGAAGGTGCGCGTCCAGCCATAGCGGGCGGCGACCATGTCGCGAGCCGCCTGTCCCATGCCACGCGGATCACTGGCCCAAACACGCGCAACATTGTCCGCCATCGTCGCCACATCGTCGACCGGGCCCAGCAGCCCCATCCCCGCCGGAACCCGGTCAGGCATGGCCCCGCCGCTGACGCCAACGACGGGCAGGCCGGAAGCCTGCGCCTCCAGCACCGAAACGCCGAACGTCTCGTCCGCCATGGCAGAGACATAGATGTCCGATGACGCCAGCGCGCGGGCCAGTTCGGCGCGGTCCTTTTCAAAACCGGGAAAGGCGATGGGCAAACCGCGGGCAGCCTCCGTCAGCGGGGCGCGCAGCTTGCCGTCACCGATCAGCACCATCGCAGCGTCAAGTTCAGGCGGCAGGCGGCGGAACATCGCAACCAGCCGGTCGGCACGCTTTTCATTGTCGATGCGCCCGGCATAGGCCAGCAACGGCCCCCTGCCCTGCGGCAAGCCCAGTTCCGCACGATACCCCGGATCCCGGCGCGTCGGGCAGAACAGCGCCGTATCGACGCCCAGCGGCAGTACCGATGTCTGATGGATGCCCCGCGCAGCCAGCGGCACGCGTGCAGCTTCGCTCAACGTGTAGACCCAGTCGAACTCGCGATAGGTGATTTCGGCGTAGCCATAGGACAGCCAGCGAAAGCCCCGGCCCAGCCGCTCACCGAATTTCTCTGCCGCCACGCGATAGACGTGCGCATTGGGAAAATCGGTGCGATAGCCCGCGACCAGCGCGGTGTCGGGAAAGGCGCGGCGATGCCGGATCGCCGTCCAAGGCAGCACCCATGGACACAGCGACTCGATAATGTCGGGTCGATATTGCGCCAGCAACGCCCGCACCACGCCGGTACGCAGGATGAAGCGGTAATTGGGGCTGCCACGCACCGGATCGGCGCCGACCTCGGCAAAGATATGGCGCCCTTCGACCGTCACACGATCTTCAGGCCCCGGCACGATCTGGATCAGGTGGTGCGGCGTTTCGCGCAGCACATAATCGCGCTTCTCGCGCAGATAGGTGCTGATTCCCCCGCCGCCGGCCGGGGAATAGCTTTGCGTCAGGTCGCAAAGGACCAGCGGCGCGCCCACGCGCAACCGATCGCCCGCCGCAAGCGCGGCGCTGGTCGTCTGGAGCATCGGCGCCCCTTATCCTTTACTGTCGCGCGATGCCCCGCCGGTCAGGCCGCCGGCTGTGCGCCGCCTGTTTCACCCAACAGCGTCTTCAACTCACCCGACTCATACATTTCCATCATGATGTCCGAGCCGCCGACAAATTCACCCTTCACATAAAGCTGGGGGATCGTCGGCCAGTCGCTGAACGCCTTGATGCCCTGTCGGATGCCCTGATCCTGCAGCACGTCGACGCTTTCGAATTCGGCGCCGAGATGGTTCAGGATCGCCACCGCACGGCTGGAAAAGCCGCATTGCGGGAACAGCGGGCTGCCCTTCATGAACAGGACGACGTCATTGCCGTCGACGATTTCGCGGATGCGGGTCTGAGCCTCGTCGGTCATGTCACTTTACTCCTTGGGGGCGGCGGTGGTGAGCTGGAGCGCGTGGAGCACGCCGCCCATGCGCCCGCCCAGCGCCGCATAAACCGTCTGATGCTGCTTTACGCGCGTCAGCCCATGAAAGCGTGCGGACACGACATGGGCGGCATAATGATCGCCGTCGCCGGCAAGATCCGTGATCGTCACCTCGGCATCGGGCAGTTCGGCGCGGATCAGCGCCTCGATCTCTTCGGCGGCCATCGGCATGGGTCAGGGCGCCTCAATCAACTGACGACGCGCTTCGACCGTCTGGTCCTCAAGCGCCTTGCGGACGGCGCCCTCGTCAACCTCGACATTGGCAGCGATCAGATCGCCGTACAGCTTGCGCACGACATCGTCGTCGCCGGTCTCCTCGAAATCGGCCTGCACGACCGCCTTTGCATAAGCCTCGGTTTCTTCGGGAGTCAGCTTCATCAGGCCAGCCGCCCATTGTCCGAGCAGTCGGTTGCGACGCGCGATCACGCGAAATGCAACTTCCTCGTCCCGCGCGAACTTCGCCTCGAACGCCCGCTCGCGATCCTCGAACATGGTCATCTGGTCCCGATCCCCTTCGTCTATATTCCGTGGCGAGGGAGATAGGGGGGCAGTTGCGCGCGCGCAACGGGCGTCGCGGTTCAGTCGATTTCGACCACGACCTTTCCGACCACTTCGCGTGTCGTCAGCGCGGCAATCGCGTCACCGCCCTTGGCCAACGGATACCGGCGGGTGACGCGCGGGGCGATACGGCCGGCGGACCATAGTTCGAACAATCGCGCCACATGCGCTGCATTCGCCGCCGGGTCGCGCGCGGCAAAGGCGCCCCAGAACACCCCGCACACGTCACAGCTTTTCAGAAGCGTCAGGTTGAGCGGCAGTCGCGGGATACCGGCGGGAAAGCCGACGACCAGGTAACGACCCTCCCACCCGATCGCGCGCAGGGCTGGTTCGGCATAGTCGCCGCCCACCGGGTCATAGATGACATCGGCACCGCGCGGTCCCACCGCAGCCTTGAACTGTTCGGTCAGCGCACGCGCACCATCCTTGTCGAACGGGCCGCGTGGATAGATGATGACGTCATCGGCACCCGCATCGCGCGCCGCTGCCGCTTTCTCCCCTGACGAAACCGCGCCGATCACGCGCGCGCCCATCGCCTTGCCCAGTTCGATGGCGGCCAGCCCCACACCGCCCGCCGCGCCGAGCACCAGCAATGTCTGCCCGGCTGACAGACGCCCACGATCGGCCAGCGCATGGATGGTGGTGGCATAGGTGAGCAGCAGCGCCGCGCCATCGGCAAAGTCGCGCTCGTCCGGCAGACGATTCAGCCGCGCGGCATCGACCGCTACCCGCTCCGCCAGCCCGCCATGCCCGATGACGGCGATGACCCGGTCGCCGACTGTCCAGCCTTCGACACCATCGCCCACGGCGTCGATCACGCCCGCAATCTCGCCGCCGGGCGAAAAGGGGCGCGGCGGTTTGAACTGATACCGGTCCTCGATGATCAGGACGTCGGGATAATTGATCGCACAGGCCCGAACCGCCACGATCACCTGCCCCGCACCCGGCGACGGATCGGGCAGGTCGGCCAGTTCCAGAGTTTCAGGTCCGCCCGGCGCCCTCGACAGCAATGCCTTCATTCCGGCTTCCTCCCGCGATCCACGGGCGGCTCTGTTCAACGGCCGCCTCGAAATTCGAAATTGCGGTATCTTTTGCCAGCGTGATGCCGATTTCGTCCAGCCCTTCCATCAGGCACTGTCGGCGAAACGCGTCCATGTCGAACGGGAAGCGATCCTGAAACGGCGTGGTGACCGTCATGTTCTCAAGATCAACGCTGATCGCCACGCCCTGACGCGCGACTTCCACCAACCGGTCGATCGCTTCCTGTGGCAGGACGACGGGCACGATCCCGTTCTTGATCGCATTACCCGAAAAAATGTCGGAATAGCTGGGCGCGACGATCGCACGCACGCCCATGTCGTCCAGCGCCCAGGCGGCGTGTTCGCGGCTGGACCCGCACCCGAAATTCTCTCCGGCGATCAGGATCGGGCTGCCCGCATAATCGGGGTCGTCGAAGATATTGCCCGGTTCCCGCCGCAACGCTTCGAACGCGCCCTTGCCCAGGCCTTCGCGAGTCACGGTTTTCAGCCAATGGGCCGGAATGATGATGTCGGTGTCGATATTCTTGGCGCCAAACGGATAGGCGCGGCCCTCGACACGGGTTACGGCTCGCATGCTCAAACTCCCCAGCCGGATGAACGGATGATCGCGCGCGGAAACGACGCCCCCCGCCCCCGCCGGGCAGCGAAGGTCAGCGCGTGGCGGCAACCGGGGCCGCGTCGGCGCGCGGCGCGGCCGATACGGCATAGGCGGCGGCAAGACCGCTCAGGACTGTGCCGGTCACCAGCAAAATCATCACTCGACGCATTAAATCGACCCTCCCCAGGGATTTGCCCGGTCGTCATTCGCCCGCCACCAATTCGCGCACGTCGGTCAGCCGCCCCGTCACCGCTGCCGCCGCCGCCATTGCGGGCGATACCAGATGCGTTCGCGCACCCGGTCCCTGCCGTCCTACAAAATTGCGATTCGAAGTGGAAGCGCATCTCTCGCCCGCGGGCACCTTGTCGGGGTTCATCGCCAGACACATCGAACAGCCCGGTTCGCGCCATTCGAAACCCGCTTCGGTAAAGATGCGGTCCAACCCCTCCGCCTCGGCCTGCCGCTTGACCAGGCCGGAGCCGGGCACGATCAGCGCCTGACGGATGCGGTCGGCCACGCGGCGGCCCCGCACCACGGCGGCGGCGGCGCGCAGATCCTCGATCCGGCTGTTGGTGCAGCTGCCGATGAACACATGCTCGATGGCGACATCCTGCATCCGTGTACCGGGCGTCAGGCCCATATAGTCCAGCGACTTGCGCGCCGCAGCCTGTTTCGACGGGTCGGCAAAGCTTTCGGGTTCGGGCACCACGCCGGTGATCGGCACCACATCCTCAGGGCTGGTGCCCCAGGTCAGCGACGGTGCGATTGCGCTGCCATCCAGCACCACGCGCTTGTCGTACACCGCACCCACATCGGTCGGCAGCGTCCGCCAATAGGCGACGGCGCGGTCCCAATCGTCACCCGTCGGGGCCATTGGCCGCCCCTTCAGATAGGCATAGGTCGTGTCGTCCGGCGCGATCAGCCCGGCGCGAGCGCCGCCCTCGATCGACATGTTGCTGATGGTCAGCCGCCCTTCGACCGACAGCGCGCGAATGACCTCGCCCGTATATTCGATGACATGGCCGGTGCCGCCCGCCGCGCCGATATGGCCGATTATCGCCAGCACCACGTCCTTGGCCGACACGCCAAAGCCCAGCGTGCCGTCGACGCGCACTTCCATCGTTTTCGATTGCTGGAGCAGCAGCGTCTGCGTCGCCAGCACATGCTCCACCTCGCTGGTGCCGATGCCGAACGCCAGCGCGCCCAAGGCGCCATGGGCAGAGGTGTGGCTGTCGCCGCAGACCAGCGTCGTGCCGGGCAGCGTAAAGCCCTGCTCCGGCCCGACGACATGGACGATGCCCTGTTCGGCGTCGGTCGCACCGATATAACGAATGCCGAAATCGGCGGTGTTGCGCTCCAACGCCTCAAGCTGCTGCGCGCTTTGCGGATCGGCAATGGGAAGGCGCCGTCCAGCGGCATCGACCCGCGCCGTCGTTGGCAGATTATGGTCCGGCACCGCCAGCGTCAGCTCGGGGCGACGCACCTTCCGCCCGGCCGCGCGCAGCGCGCCAAAGGCTTGCGGACTGGTGACTTCATGCACCAGATGCCGGTCGATATAGATGAGGCAGGTGCCGTCATCGCGCCGTTCGACGACGTGGTCGGCCCAGATCTTCTCGTAAAGCGTCAGGGGTTTGCTAGCCATGATCCGCGCGCACTTAACCTTTTCGGTCGCCAACGCAACCCGCTGAGTAATTTTCTAACCCCGGATTTCCTTCGGCGATTGGTAATGCGCGTCATGGACGAAGGGCATTGGCCGGTCCTCCGCCAGCGCATTCAGGATGGCGGCAAAGTCGGTTTGACAGCGAAAGCCCAGCGCCCGCTCGATCGCGCCGGCGTCGTAAACACGCCCGATCCGATCCGCCAGTTTCCAGCCGCGCGCCGCATATAGCGCCGCCGCCTGCGGAAAACGCCGCGCGATCACTGCGGCAGCATTCTGGCGCAGCGCACGCACATCGCGCCGGTCGAACGGCGTCGGCGCGCTGACGATATAGCTGCCGAACCCGATCTGCGGCGCGTTCTCCAGCGCGGCGAGGTGCGCGGCGGCGGCATCCCCCACCGTCAGGCGGCGGTGCAGGAACTCGTTCGCCTTCATATTCTCGCCCGACAGCGCGCGGTGCGTGTCGTCTTCTTCAGGAAAAAAGCGGGCGGTGCGAAGCACGATGCTCGCCAGCCCATGTTCGGCATGGAACAACCGGCAAAGCTGTTCGGCGGCCAGTTTGGTCACGCCATAGATGTTGCGCGGCGCGAGCGGCCCGAAATCCTCGTCCAGCCACGCCGCCTCTGCCCCCGCCTCGTCGCGAACGGCCTGTGAGATCATCAGAGAAGTCGTGGAGGTAAAGACGAAACGATCATGCCCCGCCATCCGCGCCGCTTCCAGCAGGTTCAGCGTGCCCGTGACGTTCACATCGATGAACGCCTGTGTGTCATATCGCGCGATGTCGGGCTTATGCAGCGCGGCGGCATGGATCACCGCCTCGATCCCGCGATCGGCAAAGGCGCGGTAGATTGCCGTGCGGTCGGCCACGCTGCCGATGATCTGGGTCTCCGCGCCGGGGGCGATATCAAGGCCGGTGACAACATGCCCCGCACCACGCAGCATGGGGGCAAGGTGGCGGCCAAGCCACCCCGACGAACCGGTCAACAGGATACGCATGATGCGGCCCTAGGCGGATTATCCTGCTTTCGCAAAATGCTGCACTTGCGGGGACGGGCCGGAACGATAGAGTTCCGGGGCAAAAGGGGGATTATTACCGATGTCGCTTCGCTCGCTCGCCACCTGTCTGTGCGCCCTGGCGCTGACCGCGCCTGCCATGGCCCAGGAAAAGCCCGCTGACCCGGTCGCAGAGGCCCCGGCCATTCCGCCGCCCGTGGTGTCCGAAACGCGCCACAGCGGTACGTTCGGCGGCACACGCATCGCCTATCGCGCGATCGCGGGCGACACGTATCTGAAGGACAAGGACGGCAAGCCGCTCGCCTCGATCACGTCCTACAGCTATATCAAGGAAGGGCAGGTCGACCCGAACCGCCCGGTCACGTTCCTTTGGAATGGAGGCCCCGGATCGGGTTCGCTGTGGCTGCAGATGGGCGCTTTCGGTCCCAAGCGCGTCGTGATCCCGTCGGACGCGCGCGACGATGGCGCCCCGCCCTATCCGATCATCGACAATGCCGAATCGCTGCTGGACGTAACCGACCTGGTGTTCATCGATCCCGTGGGCACGGGCTTCAGCCGCGCGCTGGGCAAGACCGATCCCAAGGATTATTGGGGCGTGACCAAGGACGCAAAGTCGATGGCGCAGTTCATCCGGCTATGGCTGAACCAGCATGGCCGCTGGAACGCGCCCAAGTTCATCGGGGGCGAAAGCTATGGCACCACGCGTTCGGCGGCGGTAATCAAGGAGCTTGAGGGCAGCTATACCGATGTCTCGATCAACGGCATCATCCTGATCTCCTCGATCCTCGATTTCAGCCAAGCGGCCGACACGCCGGGCAACGAACTGGGCTATGTTACCAACCTGCCATCGATGGCGGCGACGGCCTGGTATCATGACAAGGTGGCGGACAAGCCAGCCACGGTCGAGGCATTTGTGAACGAAGCGCGCGCCTTTGCCATCGGCCCCTATGCAGCGGCATTGCTAAAGGGCAATTCGCTTACCGATCAGGAACGCCAGTCGATCCTGCCGCAACTCTCGCGCTTTACCGGCGTCAGCCAGGCCTATCTGCGCAATGCCGATCTGCGCCTGTCGCCCGGCCGCTTTTACAAGGAGCTGCTGCGGGATCGCGGCGTGGTCATCGGGCGGCTGGATACGCGCTATACCGGCCGCGATTATGACAATGCCGGGGAGACGCCCGACAACGACCCCAGCTTCTATGCGATCGACGGCGCCTATACCGCCGCGATGAACCAGTGGTCGCGTGAGGGGCTGAAATATTCGCCCGACCTGACCTATTCCTCGATCGGCGGGGTGCGCGACTGGGACTGGAACCTGGGCGAAGGGCCGCGCGGCGGATCGGGGTATCTGAATGTCGCGCCCTATATCGGCACGGCGCTGCGCGAAAACAGCGGGCTGCGCGTGTTTGTCGGCCAGGGTTATTATGACTTCGCCACGCCCTTTTTCGGCGCGGAATATTCGCTGAACCGCACCGGTATTCCAAATGACGGGCGGATCGCCTGGCATTATTACCACGCCGGCCACATGATGTATGTGCGCGAGGACGATCTGAAGAAATTGTCGTCGGACATTCGCGCTTTCATCCGCGCGCGCTGAACCGATCGGGCGGGTGGGTCGTTTGGACGGGCATGGCGCCCTTTCAACGCATCCACCTGTCCCCCGGTGACGAGATACCGAACAACCCCCAGCATCCGGTCCGCCTGTATCGCGGGGCGGTCGACGATCCGGACCCGGCATCCGCCCTTGAAGCGCTGTTCGCCGCCAATGGCTGGCCGCCGCAATGGCGCGACGGGGTGTTCGATTACCACCACTATCATTCGACCGCGCATGAAGTACTGGGCTGCTATGCGGGTCAGGCGACGCTGATGATCGGCGGACCGGACGGCGAAGCAATCGACCTGTCGCGCGGCGACGTGGTGATGCTGCCAGCGGGCACCGGACATAAGCGCGTGTCGGCGAGCGCCGATTTCGCCATCGTCGGCGCTTATCCGGCGGGACAGGACTGGGACATCGTGACCGATCCTGCCGACGACGCGATCCGGGCGCGCATCGCCGCCGTGCCCGTCCCCGAATGCGACCCGGTGACGGGCGCGGCGTTCAGCGGTCAGTCGGCCAGCGCGACCTCGTAACGGGCAGTCGTCTTCTCAGCGACTTCCTCCACCGTAACGCCGGGCGCCAGTTCGATCAGGCGGAACGGGCTGTCATGATCAGCGCGCTGGAACACCGCCAGATCGGTCACGATCATGTCGACGACGTTGCGGCCCGTCAGTGGCAGGGTGCATTCGGGAATGAATTTGGGGCTGCCGTCCTTGGCGACATGCTCCATCACCACGATGATCTTTTTGACGCCTGCGACCAAGTCCATGGCGCCGCCCATGCCCTTGATCATTTTGCCGGGGATCATCCAGTTGGCGATGTCGCCATTTTCGGCCACTTCCATCGCGCCCAGCACGGTCAGGTCGATATGGCCGCCCCGGATCATCGCAAAGCTGTCGGACGAGCTGAAATAGGCCGAATGCGGCAATTCGCTGATCGTCTGCTTGCCCGCATTGATCAGGTCGGCATCCTCTTCCCCCTCAACCGGAAAGGGACCGATGCCCAGCATCCCGTTTTCGGATTGCAGCGTGACGGTCAGCCCGTCGGGGATATGGTTCGCCACCAGCGTCGGGATGCCGATGCCCAGGTTCACATAAAAGCCATCGCGCAGTTCCGTGGCGGCGCGCGCGGCCATTTCGTCGCGGGTCCATGGCATCAGTCGGTCTCCTCTGGCGTCCAGCGCGTGTTGGCCGGGAACAGGTCGTCGAACGTCGCGCCTTCCCAGGCGCCGTAAAGCGAATTGGGGATCATGAACCAGCCCGCGCCCCATTTTGCGCGGATGGCAGGATTTTGCGCCAGCGCGCGGCGCGCCTGCACGGCCAGCCCCTTGTCGTTAAAGGCGTCGGCGAAATCGCCCAGATTGTCACCCGCCATCGCGATGACGCAGTAACGCGCGGCGATCGCGGCGCGGCGCGGGTCCTTGGCCGAACCGGGCGCGACATCGCCCTTCAGGAACAAAGTCTGCCCCGAAACCGCGCCGTCGATGCCGACCGACGCCAGCGCCGCCGCCGTCTGTTCCGCATGGATGCGGTCACGGTTGGAATTGAAGATCACTGTCACGCCAGCCGCGCGAATCTTGCGGATCGCCTCGACAACGCCCGGCACCGGCTCGACATGGTTCGCGCCGCCCGCTTCCCACGCGCTCCAGCGGGCGGGGTCGAACGGCGGATCGCCGCGACGGGCACTGTCGTAATTGGCGCCGCTGTTCAGCAGCACCGTTTCATCGACATCATAGACGACCGCGCGTGGGCCGGGACCGCACGGCGTCCAGCGCGGCGCGGCGGGGGTGGCACCATCGGCCAGCACCGCGCCCTCCACCGGGCCGCTTGCATGGGCGACGGCATAAGCGGCCATCGCGGCATGGGCCTGGGCAGACAGCACCGCTGCCTCCCCCGACCCCAGCAGCCAGCGATATTGCCGCCCCGGCTGAGCGGGCGCACCGCGAGAGGTCTCGACCGGCGGCGTCGTGGCACAGGCTGACAGCGCCAGTACCGCGACCCCCGCGACAAAGCGCATGGTCATGCTTCCTCACGCGCCCGAACGGTGCGGAACTCGATCTTCTTGTCGTACGGGCTGCCGACGATCATCCGCTTCACATAGATGCCCGGCAGGTGGATGTGATCGGGGTCGAGGCTGCCGACGGTCACCACTTCCTCCACCTCCGCCACGCACATATGGCTGGCCGTCGCCATCGGCTGGTTGAAATTGCGGGCAGTCTTGCGAAAGATCAGGTTGCCCATCTCGTCCGCTTTCCAGCCCTTGATGATCGACAGGTCGGCGACGATCCCGCGTTCCAGGATATATTCCTGCCCGTCGAACACCTTCACCTCCTTGCCCTCGGCCACTTTCGTGCCGACGCCGGTCTTGGTGTAGAAACCGGGAATCCCCGCCCCGCCCGCGCGGCACCGTTCGGCCAGCGTGCCCTGGGGACAGAACTCGACCTCCAGCTCGCCCGCCAGAAACTGGCGCTCGAATTCCTTGTTCTCACCCACATAGGAAGAGATCATCTTTTTGACCTGACGCGTGCGGAGCAGCTTGCCCAGCCCCTCCCCATCGATGCCCGCATTGTTGCTGGCGATGGTCAGATCCTTCACGCCCGAATCGCGAATCGCGTCGATCAGCCGTTCGGGAATGCCGCACAGGCCGAATCCGCCGGCACAGATGGTCATGCCGTCGTGCAGCAGCCCGTCGAGCGCCGCGGCGGCATTGGGATAGAGCTTCTGCACTGCGGGGCCTCCTGCTGTTTGTCGCGCCGGTGACTACAAAGCCCGCCGGGCGCGCGCAATCGCACAGATTGCCCGGCAGGCCGCCTTGCCTCTATCGTCGAGGGTGATGACCGGAACCGACTCCCTGCCCGCCGCCCTGTCGCTTGCCCGGTCGGGCGATGTGGCGGGCGCCCGCACGATGCTGACCCGCCTTGCCGCCGCCACGCCCGGAGAGCCGGATCCATGCCTGTTGCTGGCCGCAGTCGAACAGCGTGCGGGCCATGTCGATGCCGAACGCGCCGCGCTGGTGCAGGCGCTGCAACGGTCGCCGCGCCACTTGCCAGGGCTGCTGGCCCGTGCCGCGCTGGAGCGGCGACTGGGGGAGGATCGCGCCGCCGTCCGTTTCTATCGCACCGCGCTCGCCGTCGCGGCGCAAACGACGCCGCCCCCGCAATTGCGCGCCGCGATCGAGGATGCGACCCGATTTGTGGCCGAGGCCGGCACCCGCTTTGCCGCCACGCTGGAGGCAGCGATCGACAGTGCGGGGCTGAGCAAGGGAACGGTGCCGCCGCGCGTCCGCCAATCGGTGGAGATGCTGCTGGGGCGGCGTGAGCTGTATCTTCAGCAACCCTCGATGTTCTATTATCCGGGCCTGGCGCAGCGGGCCTTTTTCGAGCGTGACGAGTTCGAACGGTCCGAGGGAGTGGAGGCGGCGACCGGCGCGATCCAGGCCGAACTGGCGGCGCTGGTGCAGGATGGGCAAGCGTTCGCCCCTTATGTCCGCTCGATCCCCGATCAGCCCGCGCCCGCCAATCACCTGCTCGACAATCCCGATTGGGGCGCGGTCCATCTGTTCGAGGGCGGCTTGCCGCACCCCGTCCATGCCACGCGCTGCCCCGCGACCATGGTGGCGCTGGCGCTGGCGCCGCAACCCGCCATCGGCACGCGCTCGCCGATGGCGCTGTTTTCGCGGTTGAAACCCGGCACGCACATCCGCCCGCATCACGGCGTGTTCAACACCCGGCTGATCTGTCATCTGCCACTGATCGTGCCGCCCGGCTGCGGCATCCGCGTCGG
Organism: Sphingomonas sp. IW22; assembly: GCF_041321155.1. Classification (GTDB taxonomy): domain Bacteria; phylum Pseudomonadota; class Alphaproteobacteria; order Sphingomonadales; family Sphingomonadaceae; genus Sphingomonas. The sequence goes on from NZ_JBGGWB010000001.1 coordinate 851,904, forward strand.
CGCCGACACGCGCGAATGGCGGGTGGGTTAGCTGACCATCTTCGACGACAGTTTCGAGCATGAAGCGTGGAATCGCGGCGACAGCGATCGGGTGGTGCTGTTGTTCGAAATCTGGCGCCCCGACATCGCGGCAGAGGAGCGCGCGGCGCTGACCGCCCTGCTGGGCGCGGTCGAGAAACACGGGATCGCCGCCGACGCGGGATAGATTGCGCCGCACCACCGGGTTAGGAAGGGGCAAACGGATTGGAGAGCGCCTGATGACCCTTCGCACCGGCGGCCGCGTATTGGTCGACAATCTGGTCGCGCAGGGGTGCGACCGACTGTTCCAGGTGCCGGGCGAGAGTTTTCTCGCGGTGCTGGACGCGCTGGTCGACACGCCCGCTATCGAAGTGGTGACCTGTCGCCAGGAAGGTGGCGTCACCTTCATGGCATCGGCCGACGGAAAGCTGACGGGCCGCCCCGGCATCGCCTTTGTCACGCGCGGGCCGGGTGCCACCAATGCGGCGATCGGGGTGCATGTCGCGCAGCAGGATTCGCTGCCGATGATCCTGTTCATCGGCGACATCGACCGCGGCACCCGCCATCGGGAAGCGTTTCAGGAGATTGATTTCGAAGCGATGTTCGCGCCAGTCGCCAAATGGGCGGCGCGGATCGACGACGCTACGCGCATTCCCGAATATGTCGCGCGCGCCTATGCCACGGCGATGAACGGGCGGCCCGGCCCGGTGGTGCTGGCGTTGCCGGAAGACATGCTGCTCGATCAGGTTGAGGTAGCGGACCGCCCGCGCGTCGAAAAGCTTCGTCAGGCACCCGATGCTCCGTCGATGGAGCGGCTGATCGAAATGCTGCGTGTGGCGGAGCGTCCAGTTGCGATCGTCGGCGGCGCGGGGTGGTGCGACGGCACCGCCACCGCCTTTGCCAGTGCGGCCACCCGCCTCGGCCTGCCCGTCGCCGCCGCCTTCCGGCAACAGGATTCGTTGTCCAACGAGATGCCTGTCTACGCCGGCAATCTGGGCTATGGCCCCTGCCCGCTGCTGCCACGCCGCATCAAGGATGCCGACCTGCTGCTGGTCGTCGGCGCACGCATGGGGGAAGCGACGACTGACGGCTATACGCTTGTGACGCCCGATCATCCGGGCCAGACTTTGGTGCACATCCATCCCGACCCCGATGAGCTGGGGCGCGTTTATCGCACGGATCTGTCCATCTGCGCCGACATGCGAAGCTTCGCCCGTGCGCTGGATGCGGTGCCGGACCTGCCGCGCTTCGACAGCGGGGCGGCGGCGCATGCCGAATGGCTCGACTGGTCCGATCCGCGCCCACGTGACGGGGTGACCATGGACCTTGGCCCCTGTGTCGCGACGATGCGGGAACGGCTGCCCGCCGACACCATCATCTGCAACGGCGCGGGCAATTTTTCGGCCTGGTGGCATCGTTACTGGCGCTATTCGGGGCCGTGCAGCCAGTTGGCACCGACCTGTGGCGCGATGGGTTATGGCACCCCAGCCGCCGTCGCCGCCGCGCTGCGCCATCCGAAGCGGCAAGTGGTCGCGATTGCGGGCGATGGCGATTTCCTGATGAACGGACAGGAACTGGCGACCGCCGTTCAGCACCGCGCGGACATGCTGGTGCTGGTCATCGACAATGGCGGCTATGGCACCATCCGCATGCATCAGGAGCGGGAATTTCCTGGCCGCGTCTCCGCAACGTCGCTTGGCAATCCCGACTTTGCCGCGCTGGCGCGTGCCTATGGCGCCTGGGCAGACACGGTCGACACGACCGAAGCATTCGCACCCGCGCTGGACCGCGCAATGGAGCAGACGGGCGTTCGATTGCTGCACATCCGTACCGATATTTCGGTCATCAATCCGGGCACGACGATCGAAGCGATCCGCGCAAGCCACCGTTAGCGCGCAAAGAAAGGGGCCGTGCAATGCACGACCCCTGTTCTTTCAGGTGCAGGCAACGATCAGATGTCGTCGCCCAGCGCGCCCTTGACCTTACCGCCAAACTGCTGCGCCTTACCCTTGGTTTCCTGTGCCTGGCCGTCGGCGCGAGTCTCAGGGTTGTTCGACTCCTGCTTCGCCTTGCCGACTGCTTCGTTGACATTGCCTTTGATCTTGTCGACCATCTCGCCCATGCGATCCTCCATTTGATCTGTTATCGGCACGACTTGCACCGTTCACATATTCAACGGACGGATAACTGGATGGTTCCAATTCAGATCAATCCTGCCAATGGGCTGGAGGGGTCGGCATAACGGCGCTTGGCCATGCGTCCCGCGCGATAGCTCAGGCGACCGGCTTCGATCGCGCCCTTCATCGCGGCGGCCATCATCACCGGGTCCTTCGCCTCGGCAATGGCCGTGTTCATCAGCACGCCGTCGCAGCCCAGTTCCATCGCGCGCGCCGCGTCCGACGCCTGCCCGACGCCCGCATCGACCAGCACGGGCACCTTGGCACCCTCCACGATCAGGCGAATCGTCACCTCGTTCTGGATACCCAGCCCCGAACCGATCGGCGCGCCCAGCGGCATGATCGCGACCGCTCCGGCTTCCTCAAGCTGTTTCGCGGCGATGGGATCGTCGGTGCAATAGACCATCGGCTTGAAACCCTCGCGCACCAGCACTTCGGTCGCGTGCAGCGTTTCGCGCATATTGGGATAGAGCGTGCGCGCTTCGCCCAGCACCTCCAGCTTGACCAGATCCCAACCGCCTGCTTCACGCGCCAGGCGCAGCGTGCGGATAGCGCTGTCGGCATCGAAACACCCCGCGGTGTTGGGCAGGTAGGTGACCTTTTTGGGGTCGATATAGTCGGTCAGCATCGGCGCATCGGGATCGCTGACGTTCACGCGGCGCACGGCCACCGTGACGATCTCCGCCCCCGAAGCCTCCACCGCGGCAGCATTCTGGGCGAAATCCTTATATTTCCCGGTGCCGACGATCAGGCGCGAGCGAAAGGTGCGCCCCGCCACGGTCCAGCTGTCATCATCGACCGCTGCCGCATGATCGCCGCCGCCGACAAAATGCACGATCTCCAGTTCGTCGCCATCCTCCACCCGGACATCGGCCAGCGTTGAGCGGGGCACGACCTCAAGATTGCGCTCGACCGCGACCTTTTCGGGGACCAACCCCATTTCGTTGGCCAATTCGGCAAGCGTCAGGCCGGCCTTCACGCGGCGATGTTCGCCGTTGACGCGGATCGTTATGGTGCCGTCGCTGTGCATCGCCGTCCTTCGATGTCGTTGTGGGTCGCGAACGAGTCTCGACTTGGCGCGACCCGTGCGGGTATGGATGACCGCGATCTAGGTGCCCATCCACGCCCCCGCAACCGAAAGCCACCAATGGCCGATATTGTCTATGTCCTGAACGGTCCCAACCTGAACCTGCTCGGCACGCGTGAGCCGGAGATTTACGGGGCCGATACGCTGGATGACATTGCCGGCATGCTGGAGGATCGGGCGCGCGAACTGGGGCTGGAAATCGAGCTGCGCCAGTCCAACCATGAGGGGCATCTGGTCGACTGGCTGCACGAAGCGCAGGCAGAGGGCGCACGCGCCGTGCTGCTCAACGCCGCTGCGTTCACCCACACCTCGGTCGCGCTGCTGGACGCGATCAAGGCGATCCGCGTGCCGGTGATCGAGGTGCATCTGTCCAACCCGCACCGGCGGGAAGAATTTCGCCACAAAAGCTATGTCGGCATGGCCGCACATGGCACCGTCGCGGGCTTCGGTCCGCAATCCTATATGCTCGCGCTTGAAGCAGCCGCCCGGCTGGCCTAAAGCGCCGCCTTTTTCACGGGAACGACAGGTCGCATGGTCGAGAAAACCGAAAATGAGCGCAACATGCGCGTCGACATCGAACTGGTGCGCCAGCTGGCGAGCGTGCTGGATGACACGCGCCTGACCGAAATCGAGGTTGAGGATGGGGAGCGCCGCGTGCGCGTCGCGCGCGAGGTTACCGTCGCGCCAATGATGCACGCTGCTCCCGCTTACGCGCCGCAGCCCGCCGCACCGGCCGCGTTGGCCGCGCCCGCCGCTGCGGAAACGGGCGCATCGACCCCGGCGACGGCGGTCAACGCGGTCAAGTCGCCAATGGTCGGCACCGCCTATCTCGCTTCCGAGCCGGGCGCCAAGCCGTTCGTGTCGGTCGGGCAAAAGGTCGCCGCCGGCGATACGCTGCTGATTATCGAGGCGATGAAGGTCATGAACCCGATCGTCGCGCCGGCTGCCGGTACGGTATCGTCGGTGCTGGTCGAAAATGGCCAGCCGGTCGAATTCGACCAGCCGTTGGTGGTCGTGCAGTAACATGCGCAAGATCGAGAAGCTTCTGATCGCCAATCGCGGCGAGATTGCCCTGCGCATCCACCGCGCATGTCATGAAATGGGCATCAAGACAGTGGCGGTCCACTCGACCGCCGATGCCGATGCGATGCACGTCCGGCTTGCTGACGAAGCGATCTGCATCGGCCCGCCGCCCGCGGGCGAGAGCTATCTCAACATCCCGAACATCATTTCCGCCGCCGAAATCTCGGGCGCGGACGCGATCCATCCGGGCTATGGCTTCCTCAGCGAAAACGCCAAATTCGCCGAGATCGTCGAGCTGCACAACATCCTGTTCGTCGGGCCGAAGCCCGAACATATCCGGGTGATGGGCGACAAGGTGGAGGCAAAGCGCACCGCTGGCGCGCTGGGCCTGCCGCTGGTGCCGGGCTCGGCCGGTGCGGTCAGCGACGTCGAGGAAGCACGCGAGATCGCCGCGCGCATCGGCTATCCGGTCATCATCAAGGCAGCCTCCGGCGGCGGCGGGCGCGGCATGAAGGTGTGCGCGTCCGAAGATCAGCTTGAGACGCTGATGAGCCAGGCGGGCAGCGAGGCCAAGGCCGCGTTCGGCGACGCCACCGTCTATATCGAGAAGTATCTCGGTAATCCGCGCCACATCGAATTTCAGGTGTTCGGCGACGGCAAGGGCAATGCCATCCATCTGGGCGAGCGCGACTGCTCGCTCCAACGCCGTCACCAGAAGGTGCTGGAGGAGGCCCCCTCCCCCGTGCTGTCCGCCGAGGACCGCGAACGCATGGGCGCGATCGTCGCAAAGGCGATGGCCGATATGGGCTATCGCGGCGCGGGCACGATCGAGTTCCTGTGGGAAAATGGTGAGTTCTACTTCATCGAGATGAACACCCGGCTTCAGGTCGAGCATCCGGTGACCGAGATGATCACCGGCGTCGACCTGGTCCGCGAACAGATCCGCATTGCCGAGGGACATGACCTGTCGGTGACGCAGGACGAGCTGGTCTTTACCGGCCACGCCATCGAATGCCGCATCAATGCCGAAGATGCGCGCACCTTCGCACCTTCGCCCGGCACGGTGACCTATTTCCACGCGCCCGGCGGCATGCATGTGCGCGTCGATAGCGGGCTGTACGCCGGCTATCGCATCCCGCCTTACTATGATTCGATGATCGCCAAGCTGATCGTCTATGGCCGGACGCGCGAAGGCTGCCTGATGCGCCTGCGCCGCGCGCTGGAAGAATTCGTGGTCGAGGGCGTGAAGACGACGATCCCACTGCACCAGGCGCTGCTCGACGACCCGGAGTTCCGCGAAGGGCAATATACGATCAAGTGGCTGGAGGAATGGCTCGCTCGCGAGGGGTGAGCCGCGCCGCCGGTTCTTAGTGCTCAAACCCGCGTTCGCTCGCCCATTAATGGGAGGGCGAACGCGGAGCCGGCATCGCCGAATAGGCGACCGGCCCCGTTCGCGCCGCATCAGGCCGCGCGCATCATCCCGTCGATCCGTTCGATCCGCTCCAGTTCCGCCTGATTCTGCGCCCGCGCATCCGCCAGCAGTGTTTCGAGGGCGCCGTAGGGCTGCTTGCCCGCCACTGCGCGATCGATCGCCGCCCGCTCCACATCGGCCAGCACGGCTGCAGTGGCGCCGCGCAGCGTGTCCAGTTCCGCCAGCACCAGCTGCGCGGCGATCCAGCTTTCGCTGCCCGGCGCGGCATCGGTCGCACGGCTCGCCAGACGCTCAGCCTCATCAGCCCGTGCGCCAAAAGCCGTCTGCGCCGCCTCCAGCGACTGACGCAGCCGGGCGACCTCTGCATCCAGCATCGGGTCAGCCACCGTCAGAGCGGGCGGCGGTGGCGGCGCAGGCGTCTCAAACCCCCGCTGTTCGATCGGTCGCGGCAGCAACGATGGGTAGCCGGAGTCGGCCGGGGCCGCGCAGCCGACAAGCGGCAGCAGCGGCGCGAACAGGAAAAATGCGCGCATCATCGCCCCAACGCCTATTCTTGCATTTTTTTACGCGCAATGGGGTTGCGCGATCTGAAAAGCCCGTTTAGAGGCCCCCTCCTACCGCGCGCCCGTAGCTCAGCTGGATAGAGCATCAGACTACGAATCTGAGGGTCGGACGTTCGAATCGTTCCGGGCGCGCCAATTTCTCCACATCGTTGTAAAGCGTTAGGGGCATTCCCCCGCCGGTGGGGTCTGCGCCCCACCGGCAGGTTTTGCGTGCGCCGGGCGCCAGCCGCGCACACCACAAAAATGTGCACCTGCGAAAAAGAGCCTTGTGACTTTATATCGTCCCGTTAGGAAGGGGGCCTCCCCTTTTGATTTCGGAAGTGCGCTGCGATGCTTCTCCGCTCTGTTCTGTTTGCCTCCACCCTGCTCGCCGGCGTGCCTGCCATTGCCAGCGAGATCACGCCTCCGGCCGAGCCTGCGCCGCAGCGCGTCGACCACAGCGACGCGCGCGCCGATATTCTGGTCACTGCCCCGTTTGAGCGGACACAGGCGGACATTCTGTCGGGCACGTCGATCCTGACCGGACAGGCACTGACGCGCGAACTGCGCCCCTCCATCGGCGACACGCTGGCCCGCCAGCCCGGTGTCAGCTCGACGTCCTTTGGCCCCAATTCCTCGCGGCCGGTGCTGCGTGGCTTTCAGGGCGACCGCATCCGCGTGCTGACCGACGGCATCGGTTCAATCGACGCGTCGACCACCTCGGTCGATCACGCGCCGGTCATCAATCCGTTGACCGCCGACCGGATCGAGGTGCTGCGCGGGCCGTCGGCGCTGCTGTTCGGCTCATCGGCAATTGGCGGCGTGGTCAACGTGATCGACAACCGCATCCCGCGCGAGATTCCCGAAGAAGCGATCCATGTCGACGTCATCGGCACCTATGGCTCGGCAGCGAAGGAGCGGTCGGCTGCGGGTGAGCTGGACGTTCCCATCGCGGGCAAGCTGGTCGCGCATGTCGACGGCAGCTACCTGAAGACCGGCGACCTTCGCACGGGCGGCTATCTGCTCAGCCCCGAACTGCGCGCCATCGCCGCTGCCAGCGATGAAGAGGAAGTGCGGGAGAACGCCACGCTGCGCGGCCGCCTGCCCAATTCGGCGGCGGAGACGTGGGAAATCGCTGGCGGCCTGTCGCTGGTTACCGATCGCGGTCATCTGGGCTTTTCGGTCAGCCGGTATGAAAGCACCTATGGCGTGCCGGGTCGTCTGGAATATCTGCACGAAGAGGGCGATGATCACGACCATGACCATGATCATGATCACGAAGATGAGCATGGCGAAGAGGGGCATGAAGGCCACAGCCACGAAAACGTCCGCCTGAACCTGAAGCAGACACGTTTCGACGTGCGCGGTGAGGTGGAGACCGACGGCGACTTCCTCGACCGCATCCGGGTACGCCTGGCCGCTGCCGATTATCGCCATGACGAGATCGAGGAATCGGGTGAGATCGGCACCAGCTTCTTCAATCAGGGCTATGAAGGGCGGCTTGAACTGGTTCAGGCCAATCGCGGCGGCTGGCGCGGCGCCAGCGGCGTCCAGATGTTCATCCGCGACTTCGACGTGGTGGGCGAGGAAAAGTTCGTGCCGCGCAACACCACCGAACAGGTCGGCCTGTTCACCCTGCAGAGCGTCGATCTGGGCGCGCTGCGGCTGGAGGGCGGCGCGCGTTACGAGCGGACCAGCCTGACGGCACAGGCCGACGCCGATCTGGATGTGCCGCGCATCGCCCGCGATTTCGATGCCTATTCCGGCTCGCTGGGCGTCAGCTATCAGCTGGGCGACCGTATTCGCATCGGCCTGAACGCATCGCGCACCGAACGCGCGCCGTCGGCGGAAGAGCTGTTCGCGACCGGCCCGCATGCCGGTACCCAGTCCTATGAAGTCGGCAACCCCGATTTCACCAAGGAGAAGAGCTGGGGACTGGAAGGCACGTTGCGCGGGTCGGCGGCCGGGGTCAGCTTTGCGGTGGCCGGGTTCTACAACTGGTTCGACGATTATATCTATCAAAGCCCCACGGGCGAAGAGATCGACGAGCTGCCGGTGTTCCAATACGCGCAGGCGAACGCCCGCGTCTGGGGTTTTGAGGCGGAGGCGCGCGCCAATCTGGCGACGGTGGGCGGCTATACGCTCAGTGTCGACGGGCTTGCCGATTATGTCCGCACGACCATCACCAGCGTCGGCCCGGCGCCCCGCATCCCGCCGCTTCGCATGCTGGGCGGTGTGGAGGCCAATGCCGACCGCCTGACCGGCCGGGTCGAGGTGGAGCATGTGTTCGACCAGGATCGCGTATCGACGTTCGAGCTGCCGACCGAGGGCTATACGATGGTCAACGCGTCGATCGGGATCCGCCCGTTCGGGCCGGGCAACGCCACCAGCCTGACGGTGTCCGCCAACAACATCTTCGATGTCGAGGCACGCCGCCACGCCAGCTTCCTGAAGGATTTTGCGCCGCTGGCAGGGCGCGACATCCGCGCGACGCTGCGCTTCCAGATCTGATCCGCCCAGCGCCCGCCCGGCCCGTGAGAGGCCGGGCGGGCGCCATATCAACCGCGTTCGGCCAGATGGCGCTCCCACGCCAGTGCGTCGCGGACAATCGCCTCCAGATCGTCGTGGCGCGGGCGCCAGGGCAACGCGGACAGGATCGCGGCGTTATCGGCGACCAGCGAATCTGGATCGCCCGGACGCCGCCCCTCCATCCGCCGCTCGATCGTCCGGTTGGTCACCCGATCGACGGCATCCAGCACCTCCAGCACCGAATAGCCGCGGCCATAGCCGACGTTGAACACATGGCTGTCCGACGGTTCGCGCATCAACAGGTCCAGCGCATCGACATGGGCGGCGGCCAGATCGCTGACATGGATGTAATCGCGAACGCCCGTGCCGTCGGGCGTGGCGAAATCGCTGCCACAGACCGAGACATGCTCGCGCTTGCCGATGGCGGCCTCTACTGCAACCTTGATCAGATGCGTGGCACCGACGGTCGACTGACCGCTGCGACCCTGCGGATCGGCGCCCGCGACGTTGAAATAGCGCAGCGCCGCATAATTGAACGGATGCGCCGCTGCGACGTCGGCCAGCATCGCCTCCGTCATCAACTTTGACCGGCCATAGGGATTGATCGGCGATTTCGGCGCCCCCTCCGGCACCGGCACCGTTTCCGGGATGCCATAGGTCGCGGCGGTCGAGCTGAAGATGAAATGGCGAACACCCTCCGCCACAACGCTTTCGATCAGGCTGCGCGAAGCGGCGGTGTTGTTGCGATAATATTTGAGCGGGTTTTCCACCGATTCCGGCACCACGACCGATCCGGCGAAATGCATGACCGCGACGACGCCGTTCGCGCGGATCGCTGCCCGCACGCGCGCTTCATCGGCAATGTCGGCGACGACCAACGTCGCGCGAGGATCGACGGCCCAATCGAAGCCCGTCAGCAGATTGTCGACGACCACCACCCGCCAACCCGCATCCAGCAGCGCCAGCACCGCATGGCTGCCGATATAGCCGGCGCCGCCCGTTACCATTACGCAACCATCGCGCATCCTCATCTCCCTGCTCATCGCGGCGGGCGCGCTAGCACCCCCATTGGGTTCGCGCCACGGCCATCCTATCTGGGGCGCCAATCAGGAGATGAACGACATGCGTGAGGAAGTAGCAACACTTGCCGGTGGCTGTTTCTGGTGCACCGAAGCGGTGTTCAAGGACGTGATCGGGGTGACCGAGGTCGAGAGCGTCTATATTGGCGGTTCGACCGAAAACCCGACCTACAAGCAGGTGTGCGGCGGCGACACCGGCCATGCGGAGGCGATTCGTGTCACCTATGACGCCGATGCGATTCGGTATGGCGACCTGCTCGACATTTTCTTTGCCACGCATGATCCCACGACGCTGAACCGTCAGGGCAATGACGTCGGCACCCAGTATCGCTCAGCGATCTTCCCCCATTCGGACGAGCAGGAAGCAGAGGCCAAGGCCGCGATCGAGCGCAATGCGTCGGAATGGCCGAACCCGATCGTGACCACCATCGAACATGCCGATCGCTGGTACCCGGCTGAGGACTACCACCAGGATTATTGGGACGGCGAAGGACAGCGCAATCCCTATTGCCTGGCGGTCATTCCCCCCAAGCTGAGGAAGCTGCGCAAGAGCTTTGCCGAACGGTCCAAGGGCGCGTCGGCAGAGGCGTAAATGGAACCGGGACGGACGATGGGCGGTTGAGCGCCGGTCTGGGCCGTTCCGGCCCCGAATCGGAGTTGAATGAATGAAGCGCTTTATCGCCCCCGCCCTGCTGGTCCTTGCCGCCGCTCCCCTTGCTGCCTGTGGCGGTGACGGCGACGATGCGCTGGCCGAACGCGCCGAGGAACAGGGCGAGGCGCAGGCCGAAGCCGCAATGGCCAATGGCTCGAACGAAATGGTCGCCGACCAGATCGAAGACAATGCCGAGGCCCGTGCCGAAGCAATCGATGATTCGGACGTCGATGTCGACGATCTGAGCCAGGCCCAGCGCGACGCGATGGTCAACGGCAACTGATTGTAGACGGATCAAAAGCGGCCCGCCCTGTCACCTGACCGGGCGGGCCGTTTTCGTTTACCCCAGTGCGCGTTCGATCAGCGCCGCGGTCGAAGGATCGAGATCCTGATCGCCCGCATCGGCCGCCTTTGCCATTTCCTTGCCCAGCTCGACACCGAACTGGTCGAAGGCGTTGATGCCCAGCATCGCCGCATTCACGAACGTCCGATGTTCGTAAAACGCAACCAGCGCGCCCAGCGTGCGGGGGTCCAGCGTGTTGAGCAGCAATGTCGATGAGGGGCGGTCGCCCGGATAGGCGCGCGCGGCATCTTCATGCCCCCGGCCCTTCATCAACGCCGCACCCTGGGCAAAGGCGTTCAGCAGCAACTGCCGATGATGCTGTTCGTCCAGCGCGTCGCCCGCCTCGATCACGGCCAGGAACTCGACCGGCACGACATGCGTGCCCTGATGCAGCAGCTGGAACACGGCGTGCTGCGCGTCGGTGCCCGCCCCGCCCCAGGTGATCGGCGCGGAAGGTCGGTCGAGCGGCTGGCCATCGGCGGTCACGCCCTTGCCGTTCGATTCCATCTCAAGCTGTTGCAGATAGTCGGGCAGCAGCCGCAGCCGCTCATCATAGGCGAACACTGCGCGAGTCGAGAGACGGCGGACCTGCGTGTAATAAAGGTCGGCAAAGGCGGCGAGGACCGGCGCATTCTTCGTCAGTTCGGTGAAGCGGAAATGGCGGTCCATTTCGGCCGCACCCTCCAGCAATTCCTCGAACGCCTCATATCCCAGCGCCATTGCGGCAGGAAAACCGATCGACGACCACAGCGAATAGCGCCCGCCCACGCTTTCGCTGAACGGCAGGATGCGGGTTTCATCGACGCCCCACTCCACCGCCTTTTCCGGGCTGGCGGTCAGCGCGATGACCCGGCCATAGGGGTCTTCGACGCCGGCTTCGGTCATCCAAGCCAGCGCGCTTTCGGCGTTGAGCATGGTTTCGGTGGTGGTGAAGGTCTTGGACGCGACGGCGATGATCGTCGCGTGCGGGTCGAACTGTTCCAGCGCTGTTTCCAGCGCGATGCCGTCGACGTTCGATACGATGGCGACGTCATAGCGCACGCCGTCATGGCCCAGCGCGTCGACCAACAGGTCGGGGCCAAGCGCCGATCCGCCGATGCCGATGTGCAGCACATGCTGGATCGGCCCAAGTGCCTCAGCCTCGATCGCGTCGATCAGGGCGCGCATGCGGGCATGCTGTGCGCGGGCCAGGTCGACGCTTTCCGCCGCGCCTTCGCCGCGCTGGGCGGTGTGTTCGACCGCGCGCCCTTCGGTCACGTTGACGACTTCGCCCGCGAACAGCGCGTCGCGCTTGGCGACCAGCCCGGCTTCGCCCGCCAGCGTTTCGAACATCGCGATCAGTTCGGGCGTCAGGTGCGTCTTGGACCAGTCGAAATGGATGCCTGACACGTCCAGCGTCAGCGACGACAGGCGGTCGGCATCGGCGGCGAACAGGTCGTTCAGCGTCGTGCGCGGGGCGGCTTCAATCTTGGACCAATCGGGCATGGCAGTGAGTCTCCGGCAAGCGGGTGTTGGCATCGGCCCTAGCGCGGGTGGCGAGCCGACTGAACCCCCGATCGCCGCCCGCCCCGCTTATTCGAACTCAAGGATCGCCGCATCGACGCTCAGGCTGTCGCCGGGCGCGAAATTGACTTTGGCGACGGTCGCGGGGCGTTCGGCGCGCAGGATGTTCTCCATCTTCATCGCCTCCACCACGGCCAGCGGTTGCCCCGCCTCCACCTTGTCGCCCGCGCTCACCTCCAGCCGGGTCAGCAGCCCCGGCATGGGGCACAGCAGGAATTTCGAGGTATCGGGCGGCAGCTTTTCGATCATGTGCCGCGCCAGCGGGGCGACGTGGGCGGGCAGCACCCGCACGACATGCGCGGCACCGCGCGCGGTCAGGCGCCAGCCGGTGCGGACCGGGTCGACCTTCACCGACAGGGCTTTGCCATCGACCACCGCCTGGACCAGGCGGGCGCCGGGGCAGAAATCATGGGTCAGCGCCATGTGTGCGCCATCGACAGTGGCGGCGTCGTCCGCAACCTCGACGGCGAAATCATCACCATCCAGCGTCACGTGCCAGCCAGTCGGCGGCGCAAGCGGCGCGCCCAACTGCCCCTCGATCCGCCGCGCGCGCGCCGCCATCACGGTCGACAGCGTGCCCGCCAGCGCCGCCAGCCGCCGCTTCAGCTCCGTATCCGCCGCCGCACCGGTAAAGCCGTCGGGATATTCCTCCGCGATGAAGCCCGTGGTCAGCGCGCCCGACAGGAAGCGGGGGTGCTGCATCAACGCCGACAGAAAATCGACATTGTTGCCCACGCCCTCCACCACGAACCGGTCGAGCGCCGCGACCTGAAGTGCGGCGGCCTCGTCACGGCTGGGCGCCCATGTCACCAGCTTGGCGATCATGGGGTCATAGAACATGCTGACTTCCCCGCCTTCCGCCACGCCGTCGTCGACGCGGACGTAACCGGCGTCGGGCACGGTGCCATAAGGGGTGTCGGTCGCGACCGGCGGCGCATAGCGCACCAGCCGCCCGGTCGACGGCAGGAACCCGCGATAGGGATCTTCGGCATAGACGCGATTTTCAATCGCCCAGCCATTCAGCTTCACATCGCCCTGAGCGAAGGCCAGCGTCTCACCCGCCGCCACGCGGATCATCTGTTCGACCAGATCGAGGCCCGTCACCGCTTCGGTCACCGGATGCTCGACCTGAAGCCGGGTGTTCATTTCAAGGAAGTAAAAGCCGTCGCCCGTCGTGTCGGCACCCGACACGATCAGCTCGACCGTGCCCGCGCTGTAATAACCCACGGCGCGCGCCAGTGCGACCGCCTGCTCGCCCATCTTGCGGCGCATATCGGGCGTGACGAAGGGCGACGGCGCTTCCTCCACCACCTTTTGATGGCGGCGCTGGATCGAACATTCGCGCTCGCCCAGATAGACGATGTTGCCGTGCTGGTCGCCCAGCACCTGAATTTCGATGTGGCGCGGGCTTTCGATGAACTTCTCGATGAACACGCGGTCGTCACCGAAACTGGCCAGCCCTTCGCGCCGTGTCGCCTCGAACCCCTCGCGCACATCCTGTTCGGACCAGGCGAGGCGCATCCCCTTACCGCCGCCGCCCGCCGACGCCTTCATCATCACCGGATAGCCGATCTCGCCCGCGATGCGGACGGCGTGTTCGGTATCCTCGATCACGCCGACGAAGCCGGGGACGACGTTGACGCCCGCGGCCTTGGCCAGCTTCTTCGATTCGATCTTGTCGCCCATCGCCGCGATGGCACCCGGCGGCGGCCCGACGAACGCGATCCCCGCCTCCGCACATGCTTTGGCGAAGCTCTCGCGCTCGGACAGGAAACCGTAACCGGGGTGGATGCAATCCGCGCCCGTTTCCTTTGCCGCCAGCAGGATCAGGTCGGCCTTAAGATAGCTTTCGGACGCCGGCGCGGGGCCAAGCCGAACCGCCTCGTCCGCCATCAGCACATGCGGGCTGCGCGCATCGGCGTCGGAATAGACCGCGACGGTCTTCAGACCCATGCGCCTGGCCGTGCGAAACACCCTGCACGCGATTTCGCCACGGTTGGCGACGAGGATTTTCTTGAACATCCTATCCCTGACCTGATCCCCGTGCATCAACGCGCCGGATTTGAACCCAAATGATGGGGCGCGGACGGCACCCGGCCATCCCGCCCCGCCCTGTTACTCCGCCGCGTCGCGCACCGGCTCTGCCGCCATCGCGGTCAAACCCAGCTTGGCGAACAGCTCGGCATCCTTGTCGTCGCCGGCATTGCCCGTCGTCAGCAGCTTGTCACCGGTGAAGATCGAGTTCGCCCCCGCCAGGAAACACAGCGCCTGCGTCGCCTCGCTCATGCTCTCACGGCCCGCGGACAGGCGCACCATGCTGCCGGGCATGGTGATGCGCGCGACGGCAACGGTGCGGACGAATTCGATATCGTCGATCTTGGCCAGCGGCGTGTCGGCCAGCATGTCGCCCAGCGGCGTGCCCTTGACCGGCACCAGCGCGTTGACGGGCACGCTTTCAGGCGGGGTCGGCAGGTTGGCCAGCGCGTGGATGAAGCCCACGCGGTCGCCGCGCGTCTCCCCCATGCCGACGATGCCGCCCGAACACACGTTGATGCCCGCCGACCGCACATGGTCCAGCGTGTCCAGCCGGTCGGCGAAGGTACGCGTAGTAATGACCCGATCGTAATATTCGGGCGAGGTGTCGATGTTGTGGTTGTAATAATCCAGCCCCGCATCGGCCAGCATCGCCGCCTGACCCGGCGTCAGCATGCCCAGCGTCATGCAGGTTTCCATGCCCATCTGGCGCACGCCCTTCACCATTTCGACAATGGCGGGCATGTCGCGGTCCTTGGGATTGCGCCATGCCGCGCCCATGCAGAAGCGGGTGGAGCCATTGTCCTTGGCCTGGGCCGCCGCCTGCATCACCGCGCGCACGTCCATCAGCTTGGACGCGCCAAGGTCGGTTTCATGCTTTGCCGACTGGTTGCAGTAACCGCAATCTTCGGGGCAACCACCGGTCTTGATCGACAAGAGGGTCGAGCGCTGGACACTGTTCGCCGGATGATTGGCGCGGTGCACCTCGGCCGCGCGGAAAACGAGTTCGGTAAAGGGCAGGTCGAACAATTCGGCAATCGCCGCGCGCGACCAGCGTTCGCCGGTTTCCATGGCGGCGGTTTCAACGGGGGCGGGGTCGAGGGGCGTGACGGCGTTCAAGCGGCTATCTCCGGTCGGATCTGTCGGCGCGCGGCGTATCGGGCCAGCGCGGCCGCGTAATGAGGGGCGGCGCGGCGCTCATGCTCGCCCGCGCCGATCGTGGCAACCGCATCGCCCACCCGCGCAACGACGGCGTCGCTGAGCGCGGCGAGCGGTGCGGTGTGGATGCCTATCGTGAACAGCACCGCGCCCGTTTCAGGCAGGCGGCGCAGCGTCTGGCGCTCGCACCGGACGAACAGGGTCTCTCCGGCATTGTCCGCGTCTACATGGGCAAAGCGGGCGGCGGGATTGCCCTCTGGCATCCATCGGGGCGCTGCGTCTGGCACAACGAACCAGTTGGCGCGGCCAAAGATCGTGCCCGGCGCCAGCGTCGCCATGAAATGATCGACCCCGGCGGCAAGTTGCTCGGCATAGCCATGGATCGGCGCATGCACGTCGGTCAGCGCCAGCCCCAGCTTGTCGCTGAGCCGCCAGTCGGTCGGAAACGCCACCGCCCCGCCGACCAGCCGGTAAGCGCCATCCGCGCCAGGGGTCAGCACGCACAGATCCTCCCACACGCCGCGCGCCGCATCGGCCAGCGTGCCGCCGATGCCGATCATCGCCGCCGCTTCCCGCCCAGCCGCTTCGCCTTCGGGCAGCATCGCGACACTTTCGGGCCAGCGGTCAAAGGCCTCGGCGCGCGCCGCCCGGTCGAAATCGGGTTGCAGCCATTCGCGCTCGGCCAGCCGGGTCAGCCCCATGCGGAGCTGCCCGCCGCGCCGCGCGCGCGGTACCAGCGTTTCGACCGAAAAGCCCAGCGTCACTCGGCGGCCTCGACATCAGGTGGCATGTTGTGGCCCAGCAGTCGCAGCACCTGTTCGGCGGCCTCGATCAAATTGGTGCCGGGGCCGAAAATCGCCTGCACGCCAGCATCGCGCAGGAACTGATAATCCTGTGCCGGGATCACGCCGCCCGCAACGACACGAATATCGGCCCGGCCCGCATCCCTCAGATGACCGATCAGTTCGGGGATCAGCGTCTTGTGTCCCGCCGCCAGGCTGGACGCACCGACGACGTCGACATCGCTTTCTATGGCCAGCTTTGCCGCTTCCTCCGGTGTCTGGAACAGCGGCCCGGCGACCACGTCGAAGCCCAGATCGCCGAACATGCTCGACACCAGATTGGCGCCCCGGTCGTGCCCGTCCTGCCCCATCTTGGCGACCAGCATCCGGGGTCTGCGGCCCAGCCGCCGCTCGGTCGCGGTCACGCCGTCGGACAGGCGGGTCCAGCGCGCGTCGTCCTTGTACGCGCCGCCATAAATGCCGCGCACCGGCGTCGGCTGCGTGCCGTAGCGCCCGAACACGACCTCCATCGACGCCGAAATCTCGCCCAGCGTGGCACGCGCGCGGGCGCATTCGACCGCCAGCGCCAGCAAATTGGCATCACCCGCCGCCCCTTCGCGCAAACGGGCCAGTGCGGCCTGACAGGCATCCTCGTCACGCGCGGCACGGACGCGCTCGATCCGGGCGATCTGGCCCTGACGCACGGCATGATTGTCGATGTCGAGGATCTCGACCGGATCCTCGTCCTTCAGCCGGTATTTGTTGACGCCGACGATCACGTCCTCACCCCGGTCGACGCGCGCGGCGCGGGCGGCGGAGGCCTCCTCGATCATTGCCTTGGGCCAGCCGGCATCGACGGCGCGCGCCATGCCGCCCTCTGCCTCCACCCGCTCGATCAATTCCCATGCGCGGTCGACCAGATCCTTGGTCAGCGCCTCGACATAATAACTGCCGCCCAGCGGATCGACGACGTTGGTGATGCCCGTTTCCTCCTGCAACACGATCTGCGTGTTGCGGGCGATGCGCGCGGAAAAGTCGGTGGGCAGCGCGATTGCTTCGTCCAGGGCGTTGGTGTGCAGGCTCTGCGTACCGCCCAGCCCCGCCGCCAGTGCCTCGATCGTGGTGCGGATGACATTGTTGTACGGGTCCTGTTCCTGCAACGACACGCCCGATGTCTGGCAATGCGTCCGCAGCATCTTGGACCGCTCGTCCTTCGCGCCCAGATCGGACATCACCCGGTGCCACAGCGTCCGTGCCGCGCGCAGCTTGGCGATTTCCATGAAGAAGTTCATGCCGATCGCAAAGAAGAAGGAAAGCCGCCCGGCGAACTTGTCGATGTCCAGCCCCGCCGCCATCGCAGCCTTGGCGTATTCGCGCCCGTCGGCAATGGTGAATGCCAGTTCCTGAACTTGCGTCGCCCCGGCTTCCTGCATGTGATAGCCGGAAATGGAGATGCTGTTGAACTTCGGCATATGTTCGGACGTGTATCCGATGATGTCCGAAATGATCCGCATCGACGGCTGCGGGGGGTAGATATAGGTGTTGCGGACCATGAACTCCTTCAGGATGTCGTTCTGGATCGTACCGTCCAGCTTTTCCTGAGGGACGCCCTGCTCCTCCCCCGCCACGATGAAGAAGGCCAGGATCGGGATCACCGCGCCGTTCATGGTCATCGATACCGACATCTGGTCCAGTGGGATGCCGTCGAACAGGATCTCCATGTCCTCGACACTGTCGATCGCGACGCCCGCCTTGCCGACATCGCCGACCACGCGCGGATGGTCGCTATCGTACCCGCGATGCGTGGCGAGATCGAAGGCGACCGACAGCCCCTTCTGCCCTGCGGCCAGGTTGCGGCGGTAAAAGGCGTTCGATTCCTCCGCCGTGGAAAAGCCCGCATATTGCCGGATGGTCCACGGGCGGCCGGCATACATCGACGCGCGTACGCCGCGCGTAAACGGCGCGAAACCCGGCAGGCCAGGGTCCCAGCCCTCGACATCCTCAGCGGTATAGAGCGGCTTGACCGCAATCCCCTCCGGCGTGTGCCAGGTCAGGTCGCGGCCCTTCACTTCCTTGTCGGCAAGCGCGCGCCAGTCGGCCGGGGTGGGTTTGTCGGTCATCGCAAATACTCGGTCGGTGGACGCGTCAGCGCCCCTTGAACTCAGGTTTCCGCTTGGCGAGAAAGGCCATGCCCCCCTCGGTCGCGTCCAGCGTCGTGCGGGCCTGGCGCTGTGCCTGTGCCTCGTGCTGCATCGCCGCAGCATAGTCGCTTTCGTAACCATGATGAAGCGCGCGTCGCATCAGGCCCAGTGCGACCGTCGGCCCCGCCGCCAGCCGGGTGGCGAGCGCCAGTGCGGCCTCATCCAGCGCCTCGTCCGCGACGACCTTGTGGATCATGCCCCATGCCAGCGCGCGGTCGGCCAGCACCCGTTCACCCAGCATCATCATCTCCGCCGCCCGCGCACGCCCGATCAGGCGCGGCAGCATCCATGAAGCGCCGCCATCGGGGACCAGCCCGATATTGACGAACGCCTGCAGGAAATAGGCGGTGTCGCTGGCGACGCAGAAATCGGCGGCCAGCGCCAGACTGCACCCGATCCCCGCAGCGGCGCCACGCACCGCGCTGACGACCGGAACGTCCACCGCCGCCATCGCCGCCAGTGTCGGGTTATAATGCTCGGTCAGCGCGGCGAACGTCGCGGCGCCCGGATCGTCGCTGTTCAGCGCCCCACCGGCCACATCGGCACCCGAACAAAAGGCGCGTCCCGCCCCGGTCAACAGTACCGCACGCGCGCCATTCAGGTCGGACAGCGCCGCGCGCAGTTCGTCGAACATCGCCGGGGGCGCGGCGTTCAGCCGGTCGGGCCGATTGAGCGTCAGGACCAGCACATCGCCGCGATGGTCGGTCAGGATATGCTCGAACGCCATCAATGGTCCCCCTTGGGCGTTTCCATGATCTCGGTCAGCACGCCACCCATGTCGCGCGGATGCACGAAGAAGATCGGCGTTCCGTGCGCGCCGATTCGGGGTTCGCCCAGCACGCGCGCGCCCTTTGCCTCGAACCACGCCTTCGCCGCATGAATATCGGGCACTTCATAGCACAGATGATGCTGCCCACCCGCCGGGTTCTTTTCCAGAAAGGCGCGGATCGGGGATGCCTCCCCCAGCGGCTCGATCAGTTCGATCTGCGTGTTCGGGGTATCGACGAAGCAGACCTTTACGCCCTGCGCGGGCAGGTCGAACGGCTCACCGATCGCGGTTGCGCCCATCACGTCGCGGTAAAAGGCGATGCTGTCGGCAATCGAAGGCGTCGCGATACCGACATGGTTGAGACGACCGAGGTTCATGGCGCAGCCCTCACAACGGGATGTTGTCGTGCTTCTTCCACGGATTCTCCAGCGCCTTGCCCCTGAGCTTGCGAAGACCCAGTGCCACGCGCCGGCGTGTGGAGTGCGGCATGATCACCTCGTCGATGAAGCCTTTTGACGCCGCGACGAAGGGGTTGGCGAAGCGCGCTTCGTATTCCGCCGTCCGTTCGGCAATTTCGTCCGCCGTGCGCCCGCGAAAGATGATCTCGACCGCACCCTTTGCACCCATCACCGCGATTTCGGCGGTCGGCCAGGCATAGTTGAGGTCGCCGCGCAGATGCTTCGACGCCATCACGTCATATGCACCGCCATAAGCCTTGCGCGTGATAACCGTGATCTTGGGCACCGTCGCCTCGGCATAGGCGAACAGCAGTTTCGCGCCATGTTTGATGATGCCCGAATGCTCCTGCCCCACGCCCGGCAGGAAGCCCGGCACGTCGACAAAGGTGACGATCGGAATCTCGAACGCGTCGCAGAACCGCACGAACCGGGCGGCCTTTTTAGATGAATTGATGTCCAGCACGCCCGCCAGCACCATCGGCTGATTGGCGACGATGCCCACCGTGCGCCCCTCCACCCGGCCAAAGCCGCAGATGATGTTGGCCGCATGGGCGGGCTGGATTTCAAAGAAGTCGCCCTCGTCCACCACCTTCCGGATCAGCTCGTGCATGTCATAGGGCTGATTGGCGTTGGGCGGGATCAGCGTGTCGAGGCTATCCTCGATCCGGTCCCACGGGTCGTCGGTCGGCCGCGCCGGGGCCGCTTCCCGGTTCGAGGCCGGTAACAGGTCCACGAAGTCGCGGGCCGCGAGCAGCGCCTCGATATCGTTTTCGAAGGCCACATCGGCGACCCCCGACTTCGTGGTATGCGTCACCGCTCCACCCAGTTCCTCCTGCGTGACGATCTCGTTTGTAACGGTCTTCACTACATCCGGGCCGGTGACGAACATGTAACTGCTGTCTTTCACCATGAAGATGAAATCGGTCATCGAAGGCGAATAAACCGCCCCGCCCGCGCACGGCCCCATGATGAGGCTGAGTTGCGGGACCACACCCGATGCCAGCACGTTACGCTGAAAAACCTCGGCATAGCCGCCAAGGGAGGCGACGCCCTCCTGAATACGCGCGCCGCCGGAATCGTTCAGGCCGATGACGGGTGCGCCCACCTTCATCGCCATATCCATGATCTTGCAGATCTTTTGCGCATGGCGTTCGGACAGCGATCCGCCGAACACGGTGAAATCCTGCGAAAAGACGAAGACCAGACGGCCATTGATCGTGCCCGATCCGGTGACGACACCGTCGCCGGGCACCACCTGATCCTGCATGCCGAAATCGGTGCAGTTATGTTCGACATACATGTCGAGTTCTTCGAACGAACCTTCGTCGAGCAGCACGTCCAGCCGTTCGCGCGCGGTCAGCTTGCCCTTTGCATGCTGGGCATCGACCCGGCGCTGACCGCCACCCATACGGGCGGCATCACGGCGGCGTTCGAGTTCGGCGATGGTGGACGACATGCGCGCTCCCGAAAAATGACGACAACTTCCTTTCATGGCCCGGCGGCAAAGGCAAATGTGATGTTGCAAACACCCGCGAACCGTGTTTGCAAACTGACCATGCCAAAAACGCCACGCCGCCTGTTCGCCGGCCACCAGCTTCGCGCCCTGCGCCGCCGCCATGGCTTGAGCCAGGCGGAGGCGGCCGCACGGCTGGGAATTTCGACAAGTTACCTGTCGCAGATCGAAAATGGCGACCGCCCGCTGACCGAATTGGTGCTGGCGGCCCTTGCCCGCGCCTTTCCGCAGGACTGGGGCACGATCGGGGAGGATGCGGGGTTGGCGGCCGCCGCCCTGACCGCCGCGACCGATCCGCGCATCGACGGCGCGACCGAAGCCGATCCCGCCCTGACCCGCGCGCTTCGGCAGCAGCCGCAACTGGCACGGCGTCTGGTGGCGCTGCACGCCGCCTATATGCGGGTCGAGGCGCAGGTACGGGTGCTGGACGACAGGGTCGATTCGGGGGAAAGCGCGGCGCGCCAGCCATGGGAAGCGGTGCGCGACTGGTTCCACGACGCGGGCAATTACATCGACGCCATCGACCGGGGGGCGGAGGCGCTGGCCGCCCGCTTTCCCGCCGATGCCAGCCCGCGCCGGGCCATCGGGGAGCGACTGCAATCACGCCACCGGGTGCAGATCGAAAGCGGTGATGGCGGCGGCCGGATGCGCGCCTTCGACCCCGTTCGCCGGACGCTTCGCCTTGATCGGACACTGCCGCCCGAAAGCGCGCTGTTCCAGCTGGCGCACCAGCTGGTCCGGCTGGAACTGGCCGAAGCGATTGACGCAACCGTGGCGACGTCGGGACTGGAGGACGATGCCGCGCGCGCGCTGCTGTCCGTGGGGCTGGCCAATTATGCCGCGGGCGCGCTGCTGATGCCATACGCCCTGTTTCGCGACGCGGCGCGCGCGGTGCGCCATGACATCGACCGGCTGCGCCAGCGTTTCGGGACGAGTTTCGAGCAATGCTGCCACCGCCTGTCCACGCTCCAGCGGCCGGGGGCGGAGGGCGTGCCGGTGTTCTTCTGCCGCGTCGACATGGCGGGCAACATCACCAAGCGCCATTCGGCGACCCCGCTGCAATTCGCCCGCTTCGGCGGCGCCTGCCCGCTGTGGATCGTGCATGAAGCGGTCGCGATTCCCGACCGCATTCTGGTACAGCGCGCGGAAACGCCCGACGGCGTGCGATACGTCACCATGGCCAAGGGGCTGGTCAAGCCATCGGGCAGCTATACGCGCAGCCCCCGCCGTTATGCCGTCACCTTGGGGTGTGAGGACACGCACGCCGCCGACTTCATCTATGCCGATGATCTTGGTCCCGATGGCGCGGCGACGCCAATCGGCAGTTCATGCCGCATCTGTCCGCGCACCAGCTGTGACCAGCGTGCCTTTCCCCCGGCGGCTTCACGGATCGAGATCGACACCGACGCGCGCGGGGTCGTGCCCTATCGTTTTCGCTGATTGCCGCGCGCCGCCGATAGGCATAGCCTCTCCCGCAAAAATGAGAGGATGAGGAGAGAGCCATGGCTACCGCCGCGCGCAGGGCGCCCGTCATTTCGGATGTCGAGTGGGAGGCGCGCCAGCAGCTCGCCGCCTGTTACCGTGTCTTCGACATGCTTGGCTGGTCCGAGATGATCTATAACCACATCACCCTGAAAATACCGGGTGAGGACGGCGCGTTCCTGATCAACCCCTTCGGTCTGCATTTCAGCGAGGTGAAGGCGTCGAACCTGGTCAAGGTCGATATTGACGGCCACAAGCTGGACGACTCGCCCTATCCGGTGAACCGCGCCGGATTCGTGCAGCATGCCGTGTTCCATCGCCATTTGCCCGACGCGCACTGCATCATGCACACCCATACGACCGCAGGCATGGCGGTCAGTTCGCTGGAAGGCGGGCTGCGTCCCGTCAATTTCTATGCCGCCAGTTTTGCCGGGCGGATCGCTTATCATGATTTCGAAGGCGTGACCGTCCGCGAGGAGGAAGGCGCAAGGCTGGTCCAGCATCTGGGCGACAAGCGCGTCATGCTGCTCAAAAATCACGGCATCGTCGTCATGGGCCGCACCCTGCCCGAAGCGTTTCTGAAACACTGGTCGCTGCAGCGCGCCTGCGAGATACAGTTGGCAACGATGAGCATGGGCACCCCCATCGAAGTGCCCGCCGACGTCATCGCCGTGCATCAGCGCGACATCAGCCAGGCACAGGCGCCCGGCGGCCCCGGCGCGGCGGATTTCGCGGCAATGGTGCGGCTGGTCGACCGCATCGACGGCAGCTGGAGGGACTGAGCGGCGGCGGCGCGAGATTGCGAGGGCTGAGCGTGCGTGGCATCTGCCGGGCATGACGGCTTTCGCCTATATCGGTGCCGCACTGGCCGAAATCGCGGGCTGTTTCGCGTTCTGGGCATGGTTGCGGCTGGACCGGTCGCCATTGTGGCTGCTGCCGGGCGTCGCGTCGCTGTGCCTGTTCGCCTATCTGCTGACGCTGGTCGATGCCGACAATGCGGGGCGAAGCTATGCCGCCTATGGCGGTGTCTATATCGCCTCGGCACTGGTCTGGCTCTGGGTGGCGGAGGGGGTGCGGCCCGATCGCTGGGACCTGATCGGCGCGGCAATATGCATTTCCGGCGCGGCCATCATCCTGTGGGGTCCGCGCTCACCGGCCTGAGCGCCCCTCCCCCGTTCCCCTGCCGCCCTGCCCACGCTAAAGCCGCGCGTGCATGACCCGGATGACCGTCAACAACCAGCCGATCCAGTACCGGCTCGCCCCCGACACGCCGCTGGCCTACGCGCTGCGCGACGCGTCGAACCTGACGGGTACGAAGATCGGCTGCTCCAACGGCGAATGCGGCGCCTGTACTGTCGATATCGACGGACGCGCAGTGCGGTCCTGCACCGTCACCATCGCGGCGGTGGAGGGCAGCTTCATCACCACGATCGAGGGGCTGGCGCGCGACCGCGACCATCCGGTGCAACAGGCGTTTCTGGCGGCCAATGTGTCGCAATGCGGCTTTTGCATCCCCGGCATCGTCATGTCGGCGGCAACGCTGCTCCAGCGTGAACGCGACCCCGATGACGAGGCGATTCGCCGCGCGGTCGACCATCATTGCCGCTGTGGCATCCAGCCCCGCCTGATCGAAACGGTCCGCCGCGCCGCCGCCATTGCGCGCGGTGACGAAACCGTGACGCCGATCGCCCGCCCAGGCACCGACGCGGTGGACGCGGCAGGTGCCGTGCCCGCCCTGACCGCGACGAAAGCTGACTGAATGCTGTCACCGCAATTCAGCAACCGCTCACGGCGAATGGCATAGATCGTGCCTCATGCGGTATCGTCTCGATCGTGAGCGTCGCCGCCGGAGGAATCGAACCATGAAAATGAAGTGGATGCTGGCGCTTGCGGCCGCGACCGCGCTGATGCCCGCTACGGCCATCGCGCAGGACGGGCGCGGCCGCGAGGGTCGCAGCTTCGACGGCGGCGAGCGCGCGGCACCGCGCGGCGACCGCGGCCAGCGTTTCGGCGGCGCCCCGCGCGGCGGCGAACGCCCCGTCCGCCCCGCCTTTCGCAATGACACCCCCCGCCCGGCGCCCCAGCGCGAGGCCGGCCGCGTCCGCGAACAGCGACAGGCATTTCGTGCCGAGCGCCGCGACGACCGTCGCGACTTTCGCGGCGAACGCCGGGACGACTCACAAGCATTCCGGGCCGAGCGGCGTGAGGATCGTCAGGCGGTGCGGAACGGCACGGTCGACCGGCAGCAGTTCCTGCGCGACCGGGAAGGTGATCGGCGGGCATTTCGTCAGGATCGCCGCGACGATCGACGCGATTTCCGGACCGATCGTCGCGACGACCGCCGCGACTGGCGACAGGAAAACGCGCGCCGCGACTGGCGGCAGGACAACAACCGTCGTGGCCTGATCGGTCAGGGGGAGCGGCGCTGGTATGGCGACAATGACTGGGGCGTCCGCCGCGACCGTGACGGGCGCGACTGGAACCGCGGCGGCTGGAATCGGGGCGGCTGGAACCGCGACTGGCGGCGCGACGGGCGTTACGACTGGCGCGGCTATCGCACGACCAACCGTAACCTGTATCGCCTGCCGCGCTATTACGCCCCGCGCGGGTGGGGCGGCGGCTATCAGCGTTTCGGGATTGGGTTTTCGCTAAACAGCATCCTGTTCGGTCCCGATTACTGGATCGACGATCCGTTCAGCTACCGCCTGCCGGAAGCCTATGGGCCGTATCGCTGGGTGCGTTACTATAACGACGCGCTGCTGGTGGACTTGGACACAGGGGAAGTCGTCGACGTCGAATACGACATCTTCTGGTAAGTTCGACCGAATGCATCCGGGGGTCGGCGCAGCGATGCGCCGGCCCCTTGCATTTGGCCGCGCGCACGCGGCAGGAATAGGGGCATGGCCACTGCCCCCAATCCCGTCGGCAGCCCCAGTGCGATCCGCGCAGCCATTGGCCGCGACGTCGCCGCGCGGCTGGATGCCAACCCCGCGATCACCCGCGTATCGATCGACGAGGCGCAGGTATATTACCACCTCGATTTCTTGAGCGACGCCGAGTGCGACATGCTGATGGCGCTGATCGATATCGGGCGGCGGCCCTCAACCTTGCTCACCCAGTCTAAGGACGATCAGTTTCGCACCAGCGAAAGCTGCGACATGGACCGCTATTCCCCCGACATCCGACCCATCGATGAACGGGTCGCCGCACTCATGGGCATCGCCCCTGAACAGGGCGAAACCATGCAGGGTCAACGTTATGCCGCCGGCCAGCAATTCCGCGCGCATCATGACTTCTTCCACGAAAGTGAGCCTTACTGGCCCGCGATGCAGGCGCATGGCGGCCAGCGAACCTGGACCACCATGGCCTATCTCAACGATGTGGAGGAAGGCGGCGCGACCTGGTTCCCGCAGGCGGGCATCCGCATCCCGCCGCGCCGCCGAATGCTGCTGATCTGGAACAACATGAAGCCCGACGGCAGCCCCAACGAACTGACCCTGCATGAGGGTACGGCCGTGGTGGAGGGCACCAAATACATCTTCACCAAATGGTTTCGCGAGGGTCGCTGGCTGCGATAGGTGAAGCACGCTAAATGATGGCGTGCAGGGTGGCGTTTTTCACCATTTACGGGGGTGCTCGAACCAAAAACCTTGGATTTCCGGGCGTCCCGCAAATTGGCACGATGGGTGCAAAGTCTCCGGCATGCAGGCGAACAAGCCTGACAACATCCAGGGAGACAGAAAAATGACCTACTCGATCGCCACCCGCACCGTCTTTGCCGCACTCAGCCTGATCGCCGGCACCACCTTCTGCGCCGGGATCGCCAGTGCCGAAGAAACTACCCCCGCAACAGTCGCGGCAGCCGCCCCTGCCCCGGTCGCGATGGACCGCAACATCTGCGTCAAGACCGAACTGCCCGGCTCGCGGGTGCGCCGCACGCTTTGCGCGACGCGCGGCGAATGGATCAACGAACAGGGCATCGACCCGGTGACCGCCAAGTGATGGCGCTCAGGCGGGACCGGCACGATCCGGTCCCGCCCCTCTAGCCGGGCGCAGCTTGTGTCGTTAACCGGCTGGGGATGCTTCCCGTCTGTAATGTAACTCGCTCCATCCTGGGTCAGCCATGGCATTGGCGTGGGCTGGCGGGCGACACGCTGGATGCGGGCTTTGTCGCCGACGATCTGGTGACCCGCCTGTTGCTGGCACGCGGATGCCCGCGTGAGGCGCTGGAGCTGCACCGCGCACCGTCGATCCGGGGCTTCATGCCCGACCCCTCTATCTTTCGTGACATGGACGTCGCCGCCACCCGGCTGGCCGACGCCGTCGAACGGCGCGAGCAGGTGGCCGTATTCGGCGACTACGATGTCGACGGCGCAACGTCCGCCGCCCTCATGATCCTGATCCTGCGCGATCTGGGGATCGAGGCGCGCCCCTATATTCCCGACCGCCTGATGGAGGGCTACGGCCCCTCTGGCGAGGCGCTGGTGCGACTGGCCGGTGAAGGCGCCAGCCTGATCGTCACGGTCGATTGCGGCGCACAGGCCTTTGACGCGCTGGCCATGGCACGCGACGCGGGCGTCGACGTGGTGGTGGTCGATCACCACAAATGCTCCACCGAGCTGCCCGTCGCTCATGCCATCGTCAATCCGAACCGCATGGACGAGGATGCCGGGGCCGCGCACGGGCATCTGGCGGCCGTCGGTGTCGCCTTCCTGCTGGCGGCGGCGCTGCTGCGTGAACTGCGCGCGCGCGGTTTTTTTGCCGCCCGCGCCGAACCGCGGCTGATCGACCTGCTCGACATCGTTGCGCTGGGCACGGTTGCCGACGTGGCCGCGCTCAAGGGGCTGAACCGCGCCTTTGTCGCACAGGGGCTGAAGGTCATGGCCGGGCGCCGCAATATCGGCCTGTCCGCGCTGATCGACGCGTCCCGACTGAAACGCGCGCCCACCGCGACCGATCTGGGCTTTGCGCTTGGTCCGCGCATCAATGCCGGTGGCCGTGTGGGCCGCGCAGACCTTGGCGTCCGCCTGTTGACCACGCGCGACCCGGCAGAGGCACAGGCAATCGCCGCCGAACTCGACCGGCTGAACGAAGAGCGCCGCATGATCGAAGCGGAAGTACAGGAGGCCGCCGAAACAATGTGTCGCGGCGATTGCGCCATCGCCGTCGTTGCGGGTGACGGCTGGCACCCCGGCGTGATCGGCATCGTCGCCGGGCGGCTGAAGGAAAAGCTTGGCCGCCCGTCGCTGGTCATCGCACTCGACGAAAACGGGGTGGGCAAGGGATCGGGCCGCTCGATCCCCGGTGTCGACCTGGGCGCAGCGATTCTGGCGGCCAAGGAACAGGGTCTGCTGCTGGCCGGTGGCGGCCACGCCATGGCGGCCGGGGTGACCGTGGCGTCCGGCGGCGTCGCAGCGCTGACGACCTTTCTGGAGCAGCGGCTAAGCGACGCCGTCGCCCGCGCGCGTGAAGATCGCGCGCTGCTGCTCGACGCGGTGCTGGCGCCCGGCGGCGTCTGTGCCGATCTGGTTGACGCGATGGAGGCGGGCGGCCCCTATGGCATGGGCTGGCCCAGCCCGCGTGTCGCCGCCGGCCCCGTGCGCGTGATCCGCGCCGACCGGGTCGGTAACGGCCATGTCCGTGCGATCGTCGCGGGCGACGATGGCCGCAGCCTGAAGGCGATGGCCTTTCGCATGGCCGACACCGAACTGGGCGCCGCATTGCTCGGCTGCCCCCCGCACCGCCGCCTGTGGCTGGCGGGTCGGGCGCGGCGCGACGACTGGAGCGGCCGGGGTGAAGCCGAACTGCATATCGATGACGCCGCCTGGGCAAATTGAACAAATGTTGAAATTGTCGCTTGACCGCCATGCCGACCTCCCTTACTGGCGCGGCTCGCCTCAACGGCCCCTTCGTCTAGCGGTTAGGACGCGGCCCTTTCACGGCTGAAACACGGGTTCGATTCCCGTAGGGGTCACCATCTTCGCACTAAGTTGCGGAGATCGTGCGAAAACCAGCAGATCAATGCTTCGTCAGGCGCCCTATGCTACAAATGGGCGGACCGGCTGGACATCAGCTTCAATACTCTTGTGAAACAGCATTCGGATTGTTGCGAACCGGGCGTAGCGAAGGCTTGTCGCCCGCGATTCATGCGTCAGGTCACCTTGAGCAGAATCTTGCCGGCCAGATGCCCCTTCGCCGCCCGTTCATGCGCACGACTGGCATCGGCGAGCGGGTAGACGCTGTCGATGGCGACCCGAAGCGTGCCATCGTTTAGCAGCGGCGCGATTTCCGCCAGTTGAGCCCCGCTTGAGCGGACTTGGGTCGTCGATACGGTAATCCCCAGCCGGGCGGCCTCGCCATTATCCTCATACCCAAGCCCGAAAATGGGGAACAGTGCTCCGCCAGGTTTCAGTGTGCGCAGGAAGCGGGGGCTTTTCGCACCGCCAACGGCGTCTACGACGAGATCAACGTCGCGAATCTCATCTTCAGGAGCGGCTCGGCTATAATCGACAAAGGCGTCGGCGCCCAGATCGCGGAGCATCGCCTCGCGCACGCCGGATGCAACGGCGATCACCCGGGCGCCCCGCCATTTCACCAGTTGCAACGCCAGATGGCCCACCCCACCTGCCGCGCCGTTCACCAACACGGTCCTGCCGTGAAGCGGCACGGGCACATGCTGCTCCGGCTGTAGCGGGTTCACCACGTCATGCCCCTGAGTGATCAGAAACTGCCACGCGGTCAGCACGGACATCGGGGCCGCCGCCGCATGGAGGTGATCGATACCCGCCGGCTTGAGCGCCAGTTCGGCAGCGGGCACCGTGACATATTCGGCATAACCGCGGCTTCCCCCCGCCAGCTGGCGATTTCCCCCTCGGCGGTGAGCAAGAGTGTGCAGCGGCTGGAGCAGCAGCTCGGCATTTCGCTGTTCACGCGCACCACCCGTTCGCTGTCCCTCACGCCTGAGGGTCAAGACCTGCATGAGCGCGCGCTCAAGCTGCTGCAGGATGTAGAGGCGATCGGACAGTTGGCGACTGCGGCGCAGGCAGAGCCTTCGGGCATGTTGCGGATCGCTGCGTCGCTGCCGATCGGCCTGCATCTGATCGCGCCCGCGCTGCCAGCTTTCCGCGCGGCCCATCCCCGCGTGACGATCGACCTGCGGCTCGACGATCAACTCGTCGATCTGACGGGACAAGGCATCGACCTGGCAGTGCGCATCGGCAACCCGGCCGATTCCGGCCTGCTGTCGAGGCGACTTCACTCACTCAGGCTGTGCGCCTTTGCCTCGCCCGCCTATCTCGCGACCCGTGGAACACCGGGCCACCCGGACGAGCTTGCAACGCACGACACCGTGAACCTGCGCTACCGCAGCTCGGGTCAACTCTTCCGCTGGCCGTTTCGGATCGGCGAGCGGGAGATCGAGATCCTACCCTCGTCCGGCATTGTGGCGGATGCCAGCGAAGCAGTCATGGCCGCGCTCGTGGCAGGCGGCGGCATCGGCATAACGGCTGTTTTTGTCGCCGCCCCCTATGTCGCGCGCAACGAGCTTGTCCCCCTGCTGACGGACTTCGCCGTCGAGAGGCACGGCGTCACGGCCCTTTGGCCCGAAAGTCGACGCGCCAATCCAGCGGTGCGCGCTTTTCTCGACCATCTGGCTCGGGTGGCAAAGCAGACGGCGGTCCCGACGTGACATCTTGCACGACGAAACGCGCCGCCGGCCCGCCTATCCCTCGACCAAGGGGCCGTGGATCGGCAGAAACGCCGCACCCAGCGTGATGGGCGAGCCGCGCAACCTGGATACCCGAACGGGTGGGCGGCGCTGGTTTACCCCCGTGGCGAGCGGGGCACGATCCAGCCGGTCGGCGATCCCACGCAGGATAGCACCGGGCAACGGCCCCGCCAGAACGATCGCACCGGGGTCGAGAAGGACGAAGGCCGTGTTGCAGACAAGCTCAAGCTGTTGCGCCGCACGATCCATCCAGCAGGCGATAACCCCCGCCTGCTCCGGCGCATCGGCGTCGATTTCAGCCACGGAGAAAATCTCGCATCCGCTGGCCCGCAGGCAGGACAAAAGGTCCAGCGGGCTGGGGCGCGGCCGGTCGCCGGGGAACAGGCAGCCAATCTCCCCGGCCGTGCCGAACTGACCGCGCACCAGCCGTCCGTCGACGATCACGCCCGCACCGATGCCAAAGCCGAACAGCAGGACGACCGCGCTCGACACCTCACGCACCAGACCGCCCACATGGAATTCGGCGATGGCAGCAGCATTGGCGTCGTTTTCGATCCAAAGCGGCCAAGCCATTTCGCCCTGCAGGATTTCCCGCAAATCCGCCCCGCGCCAGTCGGGCATGTTGTCGACCACTTGCCACTGATCCCCCGCTGGCGACAGCGGCGGACCGGGTACGGCAATGCCGATACCCAGCATCCGCCGGCCCAACAGGCCGTGGCGGTCGACCAGTTCATGGGTGCATGCACGCACGCGCCGCGCAAAGTCGCGTGGGTTCAGCGGCCCGCATTCCTCATGATGAGTGGCGATGGTGCCGCCTGCATAATCGACGAGTGCGATGTCGAGCAGCCCCTTGTGCGCCGTCGCGCCCACGGCATAGCCGGCGCCCGCCGCCAGTCGCAGCGGCACCGCCGGTCGACCGCGGCGCGCCTGTACGCTGTCGGGCACTTCCTCGATCACGCCCCAGGCGGTCAGTTCGCGCGACAGCTTGGTCAGGGCGGTCGGGCTGAGTTCCAGCCGTGCCGACAGGGCAGAACGCGATAGCGGCCCCGCCCTTCTTAACTCGCGCAACAGACGCCGCTGGTCGATGTCGAAAACGGGCAGGTGCATGGCAGGCTTTTAACGCCGCCCAACCGTTTTTCTATTTATTAAAGTAAAAATAATTAAGACTGTCACATTGCGAACCCAACGGGGCCCGGCCGCCGCAACGACGGCGCCGAGATTCGATCCTGGGGGTCCCATGCTGAAGACTGTACTTGCCACCGGCACCATGCTGTTCGCGCTGAGTGTCGCCTCTGTCGCGCCCGCACAAGCCCAGACGGGCAACAGCGAAACCACAGCAGCGCAGGACCCGGCGGACGGTGAAGCGAACGACATCATCGTCACCGGCTCAACGCGCGCCCAACGCCGCTTTGATGCGTCCTACGCGATCAACACCGTGTCGCAGGAAGACTTTGAAAAGATTGCGCCGGTCAATTTTGCCGACCTGATCGGCCAGTTGCCTGGCTTTCAAACCGAAATCACCGGCGGTGAGGTCCAGAATATCTATCGCATCCGCGGCCTGCCGAACGACGGCGGCTTTGTCAGCTTTCAACAGGACGGCCTGCCGCTGTTTCACGAAAATGACGGCGTGTTCTTTCGCGGCGACGCGATCCTGAAGCAGGATCTGATGACCGAGCGGGTGGAAGTCGTGCGCGGCGGCCCCGCCCCGGTCTATGCCAGCTATTCGGGTGCGATCATCAACGCAATCACGGTGACCGGCACCGATACGCCGCGCGGTCGTGCTCAGGTGACGCTGGGCGATACCGGGCTCTACCGGCTGGACGCGGTTCAATCCGGCCCGCTGGGCGGCAACACCTATTATGCGGTGGGCGGGTTCCTTCGCTATCACGACGGCTATCGCGACAACGGCTTTCCCAACGACAAGGGCGGCCAGATCCGCGCCAATATCAAGCATGATCTGGACAATGGATCAGTCAAGCTGAACTTCAATTACGTCAACGATCACAACGTGTTCTATCTGCCGATCCCGACGGCCGACCCGCGTGACCCCAACGTCTCGCTCGACCCGTATATCGACTATTTCGAAGGCACGATGAACTCGCCGGCGTTTCGCAACGTCAATCTGAAATATCGCGACGGCGCCGGCGTTATCCAGAACCGCACCAGCGACCTGTCCGATGGCCGGCATATGCAGATGGCCAATGTCGGCATCCAATATGATGCCGATTATGACGGCTGGCTGGTTTCCGCAAAGGCGGGATACACCCAGGGCAAGCTGGACTTCACCGCCTTTTATTCGACCACCAATCCTGCCGACGCGACCAGTTTCGCCAATGGTTATCTGGCACGTGCCAATACGGCGTTCGGCCCGGTTTCGCGCTTTGGCTATGTGCTGGCGGGGACGAACACCGTCTATGATCCCTATGCCGCGTCGGGCCTGGTGATGCAGGGCCAGTACCGCGACATTCATTCCAACTTCTATTCGGCGCAAGCCAATCTGTCGGTCGCCAAGCGGTTCGAGACCGGCT
Source organism: Sphingomonas sp. IW22 (assembly GCF_041321155.1). Taxonomy (GTDB): domain Bacteria; phylum Pseudomonadota; class Alphaproteobacteria; order Sphingomonadales; family Sphingomonadaceae; genus Sphingomonas. Next base: position 885,000 of record NZ_JBGGWB010000001.1, read on the forward strand.
TCGGCAGTCACGATCTGAAGCTGGGCCTATATGGCAGCCTGTATGGCGAGGATAGCCGGACCACCTATCAGAACTATCTGATCGAGGTCGCGGGCAAGCCGCGCACGCTGGACCTGCTGGCCTATTCCGCGACTGGTAGCGTCTTGGGCCGGGTGACCGACAATGGCGTGCTGAACCATGCCGCCACGCTGAATCAGGGCGATTCAGACGCAAAGATGATCGCCGTCTTTGCCAACGACACCTGGGAAATCGTGCGCGGGCTGCGCATCGATGCGGGCATCCGTCATGAACGCTATGACTATCAGGGCTGGGCCGCGCTGACCACGCAAGCCAATCTGGGCGACGCCACGACGCTTGCCGACGATACCACCCGCGCCTTTACCGGCACGATCGTCAATGCCGAGTTGTCGCCCAATGTCACCAACTGGACGGTTGGCGCCAATTACGATTTCAGCAACCAGATCGGCCTGTATGGCCGCGCCTCTCACCTTGAGACGCCGCCCAATGTGCAGACCGTGATGAGCATCAATCCGACGATCATCACCACGGTCGCGGACCAGTATGAGGTGGGGCTGAAGCTCGCCTCTGGCCGGTCGTACCTGTATATCACGGGTTTCTATACGAACTTTGACCCGCTCAACGCTTCGTTCCTGGCCTTTGACCCGACGACGGGCCGCAACGACGTGAACGTGCCTTTCATCGGCGAAGCACAGGTCAAGGGCGTGGAATTCGACGGCGCGTGGCAGGTGACGCCCTGGTTCACCCTGAACGGCGCACTGACGATCAGCGACCCCAAATATCGCAATTTCGAAAGCGCGACGGGCGCCGATCCCGAACAGGCAGAAGGCAACCAGATCGTCCGCCAGCCAAAGGTTTATGGCAATATCCGGCCCAGCTTCGACTTCAACACGGGTGGTACGGATGTGTCGATCTACAGCCGCTATACCTATATGGGTAAGCGTTATGTCGACCTGTACAACAACACCGCGCTGCCGGAATATGGCACGTTCGGCGCGGGCATCACGCTGCGGCGCGATGGTTGGCAGTTGCAGTTGGTCGGCGACAATCTGTTCAACGCGCACGGCCTGACCGAAGGCAATACCCGCACCGATTCGTTGAGCGGTCAGGGCAGCGCCGAGGCGATTTACGGGCGGCCCATTTTCGGCCGCAACTTCCGCCTGGTCGTCGGCAAATCGTGGTGAGGATCGCGCCGATCGTCGCGACGGCGGCGCTCTTCCTCGCAACCGCTCCGGCTTCGGCCGGGGCGGTCCGCGATGTGAAGATGGAGATGCTGGCCGAGCGGCTGTTCCCCCTGTTCGGCGCATTGGCCAGCCAGCCCGAACGTCAGGCGGCGCTGATCGCCCGCTCCGAAATCGCTGCACTGATCGCCGCGCGGCAAGCGGCACGCGCGGCCTGTGGCGACGACCTGTCCTGCATCGCGCGGGCGGCTTTATGGTCACAGGCGGATGCAACGGTGCTGACGCGCGCACTGGCGGCGACGCCGGGTTTGTCGACGCCAGGCGACGATGCGGCGGCGCAGGCAGAGCGCGAGATTGCGGGCATCAATGCCATCGTTCGCACCTATGCGCTGGGCCAGTTGCCGCCCTATCCCGAAATCGACGGTGCAGGCATGCTGGACCCGCAAGAGGCCAATGCACGGTTGCAGGCGGCGGTCTGGCTGGCGCGCGCGCCGCGCGCAGGATCGCTGGCGGCGCTGGACCCCAGTGTCGAGCTGGCGCTGGCGCTGCTGGACGCGCATGACCGCACCGACGCGATCGGCTTTGAACCGATCGACCGTGGGCCGAACGCACCGGCGATGGAGCGCGCGCGCACGCTCGACTGGAGCGCCTATCGCTATCCGGCGATGATCGTCACCGGCGTCGGCCCCGAAACGCCCGACATGCCCATCAGCGCATTCGGAAAATATCATCTGCGGCTGGCGGCGGAGCGGTTCGCGCGCGGTGATGTGGGCGTCATCATCCTGACCGGCGGCCGCGCCCATCCCCGCGCCACCCGCTTTGCCGAGGCAAAGGAGATGCGCGACGCACTGATCGAACGATACAAGGTGCCCGCCGCCGCCATCGTGATCGAACCTTATGCCCGGCACACCACCACCAATTTGCGTAACGCCACCCGGCTGATGATGGCGATGGGTGCGCCGATCGACCGCGATGCGCTGATCGTCTGCAATCCGGGTCAGAGCGAGTATATCGCCAGCGCCCGCTTCACCGCCCGCAACCAGCAGGAACTGGGCTATCAGCCCGGCCGAATCGGCCGGCGGCTGTCCCCCACCGAACTCGCATTCCGCCCCTCCCCCCAATCGGTGCGGATCGATCCGCGCGACCCGCTCGACCCCTGAACGCCAGCCACAACGGAGCCAGCCGATGCGCCCCTTGTTTTTTGCGACCATTGCCGCGCTGTCGGCGCTGACCCTTGCGCCGGCCCCGGCGCTTTCCTGGGGCGGGACCGCGCACTCGGTGATCGATCGCGCCGCGATCGAGGCGATCCCCGATGACGGCCCGGTCTTTCTGCGCCGCTATGCCGATTACATCGCGGCATCGGCATCGCTGCCCGACAGCTGGCGCGGCAATTCGGAAAACTTCTCGAAAATCGCAGAAGACCCGAACCACGGATGGTTTCGGGAGCAATTCACCTTTGTCCGTCCGATCCCGCGTTCGCGTCACGAGTTCGTGCTGGCGCTGTTCAAGCAACATCAGCGGATCAAGGCGACCGATCCCGCCACCGCCGCGCGCACCAATGTGCGCTGGGCGGGCACGCTGCCCTATGCCGCAATGGAGGCATATGAGCGACTGATCGTGTGCATGCGCCATGTCCGCCGCGCCCGGGCGGAGGGCGGCGACGCCAGCGTGCCAGAACAGCATTGCGCGTTCCACGCCATCCGGCTGGGTCACTATATCGGCGACGGTGCGCAACCGCTTCACGATTCGGTGAACAGCGACGGTTGGCGCGGGGACAATCCACACGGCTATACCACCGATCGCTCGATCCATGGCCGGTTCGAAAGCCGCTTCGTCGACGGCATCGGTCTGAAGGTCGGCGACATCGCGCCGCTGATCGACGCGCCCGGTCACCGGACGGGCGACATGTTCGATGCTGTGCTCGCCTTTCTGGACCGCGCAGGCGACAAGATGGAAACGGTCTACAAACTGGAAAAGCGCGCCGGATTCGCCGATTTCAGCGACAGGGATGTGCGCCGCCTGGTCTATGCCCAGACGGCGGCAGGCGCGACGATGCTGCGCGACATGCTGTGCCGCGCATGGACCGAAAGCGCAAAGCCCCCGGCAGAGGTGGTGCCCAGCCCGCTCGACTTCGACAATCCGCGTTTCAATCCTGAGACCGGATCGGCACCCGGCTGAGGCGTGCGGCACGGCGGGTGAGCGCGACGATTACCCGCCCGTGACGAGCGTGTCCGATATCGAAACGCCGCAGCAACAGGACCGCGCCGATGCACCCCGCCAGCGGCACCCCCAGGCCGACCGCCAGCATTCCCGTCCGCACCGCTTCCGCCTGGACCTGCCCCGGCACATAACCCAGCCAGCCCAGCGACCAACCGATCAGGACGCTCCCTGCCGCGCCGCTGGCCTTCACCGCGACAAGATAGCCCGCGAACAGCCCCGTCTCCATCCGTCGCCCGTGGCGCCAAGCGACGAAATCGACCGTGTCCGCCAGCAGCCCCCAAGGCAGCATGTAGACGCTGGCAAAGCCAAAGCCGATCACCACGGCACAACCGACAAGCATGTCGGGTCGGTCGATGCACAGCGCGAACAGGATCAGCCCCAGCGCACTGACGCCATAGCCCGACGCCAGCAACGCGCTCTTGTCCAGTCGCCCGGTCAGTGCGGTCCAGCCGAGCACCCCCGCAAACTGGCCTACGGTCAACGCCAGCAACAGCGACCGGGCCAGATCCGGGCGATCGAGGACATAGGTACAGATATAGATCAACATCCGCCCGAAACTGGGCATCGCCAACCCGGTGATCAGCGCGATCAGCATCATACCGATGACCAGCCGGTTGCGAAGAGGAATATCGATCCCGTCCCTTGCCACGCCTGCCCCATGGCGAAGCGCGGCGGGTCGGGTAGTGGCGCTGCTGAGCAACATGGTCGCGACGAACAGCGCGCCGCCGACAGAACCGGTGATCGCCAGACCCTCGAACTGCCCGTCGCGTGCCGCCTGTTGCACCAGCGGCGTCAGGATCATCGCAACCGCCAGCGAGGAGGCACAGCTGAACAACAGCCGATAGCCCGAAATGCGACCGCGTGTGCGGCTGTCGCTGCTCAATTCGGCCATCAGCGCATTGTGGGGCACATCGATCACGGCATAGGCGCCGCGAAACGCCAGCAGCGCCAGCGCCAGGATCAACCCCTGCCGCACGCCAAGTGCCGGCAGAGCGTAAAGGCTGGCAAATGCCAGCCCGCACGGCACCGCGCCCACCGATACCAACCAGCGATAACCACGGCCAAAGCGCCGTAACCTAATCAGCAAGGTTGCGGCAGCGAGATCGAAAACGAGGTCACCGGCCACCGCCCACAACATCAGCGTCCCCGCGGCCGCGGCGTTCAGGCCCAGCAGGTCGGTCAGCAGGAACAGGATCGTCAGATCGGCCCCGGCAAAGACGATGCCCTTACCGAAATTGCCGGAGGCGTAGGCGAGCAACCGCACCTCGCCGCCCAATCGCGCCGCAGGGATCGACCGTGCGATGCGGCTCCGAGCGCGGCCGGGGTGAAATGGAATCGTGGCGGTAAAAAACATCTGTACTGGGGACGCCCGGACTTGCGGTTCCGGAGCGTCGTACCGCGTCAATCTTTCAGCAATGCGACGCGCAAGCGGGACACTTTTGGCGGCGCCCCAAGAGCGGGCGGCGCGTCCGACCTGAGGCGAAGCGGCGACGCACTGGCATCGGTGCCAGCGGCAAGACCGAGCGTATCAGTCAGCTTTGAGGGCGAGGCGATCACAAGCTCTGCTGACGCCGGTGCCAGGGCCGCGCTTCATTTTGTGGATAAAGTTGTGGACATCTGCGGCGAGTATCTGTGGACGCCGATCGACGGGGATATGTACTCTGGGCAAGGCGAACACGCGCCTCCTAGTACCGACGCTGGCGCCGGCGCACCGCATGCTCGTGTGGATAACCCTGTGGGTATATATGCCAGCCGAGTTGTGGGCCATTATCTAACGCAGGCCGTTGGCCGAGACCAACCTAGCGAGGACGACGCCGCTATGCGCGCTTGTGGATAACTGCGTGAACATCCCTGTGGTAATTTTGGGGATCCGATCGACGCAGGGTCATCTTCAAGGCTCAGCGACCTCACACCCCGCGATGGCGGCACGGCCATTCGCGCCGTGCATAGTCATGTGGATAAATCGGTGGACTTGGTGTTGGCTGATCTGTGAGCGACATCGGTGAACGCTCACTGCTAGCGGCCCCGCGACCGGCTCATGCGCTTTGATATGCTGAAGACCCCAAGCGGCACTCGCTCTTGTGGATAAGGTTGTGGGCATGTGCGTTGGCTATTGTGTGGGGAGACGATCAACGCGCGTTCGCGGCGGCAATCCGCCCACGCCGCCCTAGCATGGCGCCACTGCTCCGCCTTTGCGAATGGTCCTGTGGAAAACCATGTGGACTTCCCTGTTGGCGATTGCATGGACTGCGATCAGGGCAGGTTCGCGGCCAGAAACTCTACAAACACCCGCACACGTGCGGGCATGTTCGCGCCGCCGACGAATACGGCATGGATCAACTCCACATCGCCGGGATTGAAGCGTTCGAGGATCGGCGTCAGCCGCCCGTCCGATAACTCCCGCGCCACGCTGAACGTCCCCACCCGCGCGATCCCCAAGCCATAGGCCGCGAGTTGCCCCAGGGTTTCGCCGTTATTGGCCTCCAGATTGCCCGTCACCGTCAGCGAAAAGTGCCGCCCCTTGCGCAGGAAAGGCCAGACCGGCTCGGCGCGCCGAAAGTTGAAGTTCAGGCAGTTGTGGCGGAGCAGGTCCTCCGGTGTCTCCGGCTCTCCAAACCGCGCGAGATAGTCTGGGGATGCAACGATCACCCGGCGCGTCTCGCCCAGCTTTCGAGCCGTCAAACTGCTGTCGGGCAAAGGACCGAAACGCACGGCAACATCGGCCTCCCCCGCCGCGACATCGACCAAGGCGTCGGTCAATGCAATGTCGACCAATATGTCGGGATAGAGTGCCACGAACCGATCGAGCAGCGGCACCACGCATAGCCGCCCGTGCGACAGGGCAGCGCTGACGCGTAGCCTGCCGCGCGGTGCGCCCTGATCCGCGATCCGTTGCTCGGCATCATCAAGATCGGTCAGAATGCGCCGCGCCGCCTGAAAATAGGCCTGCCCCTCAGCCGTTAGCGTCAGCGCGCGTGTGGAGCGCAGCAGCAAGCGCACGCCCAGCCGTTCCTCGATCCGGTCGACCGCGCGACTGACTGCCGATGGGCTCATGGCAAGCGCACGCCCCGCTGCGGAAAAGCTGCCATGCTCGATAATGGCCGCGAACAGGGCCAGCGCGCGCGCCCGGTCCGCGCCGCCCTTCATCTTTGCGTCCATCGCAAAAGTCCTTCGCGTCAATCGGCGCTATTCCAATGGGTGCGGCGCCGCCATTTGTGCACGAATATAGCAGCAGGAGCATGATTCATGGAACACCGGCACACGGGCACGCTTGGCCTGCTCGCCCTGGCGGTCGGCGCGTTCGGCATTGGGGTTACCGAATTCGCGCCGATGGGATTGTTGCCCGTCATCGCCAATGATCTGGGCATCTCCATCCCGACTGCGGGATTGCTGGTCAGCGCCTATGCGCTGGGCGTGGTGATCGGCGCGCCGATCATGACCCTGTCCACCGGCCGCGTTCCGCGCCGGACGCTGCTGATCGCTCTCGCCGGCATCTTCACCATCGGCAACCTGCTGGCGGCTGTGTCGGACAGCTATGGGATGCTGATGGCCGCGCGCCTGATCACCTCGTTCAACCACGGCGCCTTTTTCGGCGTCGGATCGATCGTCGCCGCCAGCCTCGTCGCGCCGGAACGCCGGGCCAGCGCGGTTGCTGCCATGTTCATGGGGCTGACGATCGCCAATGTCGTCGGGGTGCCGCTTGCTACCTGGGCGGGGGAGCATCTGGGCTGGCGCGCGTCCTTCTGGGGAATTGCCGCGCTGGGCGTCGCGACGATGGCGGCGCTGCGCCTGACGCTGCCGCCGCTGCCGGCACCCGCCAGCGGCGATCCGTTGGCCGAATTGCGCACACTGACGCGTGGGCCGGTAGTCGGCGCGCTGGCGCTGACCGTCGTCGGATCGAGCGCGATGTTCACCGTCTTCACTTATATCGCGCCAATCCTGCGCGACGAAACCCAGGCGTCCCTGGCCTTCGTGACCGCGATGCTGGTGGTCTATGGGCTGGGCCTGACCGTCGGTAACTGGCTGGGCGGGCGCTATGCCGACCGTTCGGTCGACCGGACACTGATCGTCACGCTGGGCGCGCTTTCCGCCATCCTCGTCGCCTTTGGGCTGTTCATGGATCAGCCGATGGTCAGCGCGGTGCTGATCTTCCTGTGGGGCGTGGCCAGCTTCGCGCTCGTCCCGCCGCTTCAGGTGCGGGTGATGACCGCCGCCTCAGACGCGCCCAACCTTGCCTCGGCGGTCAATATCGGCGCCTTCAATCTCGGCAACGCGCTGGGCGCGGCCCTTGGCGGCGGCGTCATCGCGGCGGGCTGGGGCTATCCAACGGTGGCACTGGCAGGCGCAGCGACATCGCTGATCGGGCTGCTGGTCGTTTTGTTCATGGCACACCGCGCCAGAACCGCGGACCCGCAGCTCTGCGATGCCTGAAAACGGCTCTGGGCCGGCCTCAACTTTGCACAACCGTTGGGATGACGAAGGCGGGGTCCGCGACCAGATCGTATAGCTCCCGGTCACGCTTACCGGTCTTCTGTTCGGTCCATCGAACCAGCCTGTGACGCTACGTCAGAGGCGCGACCACCATGCGTGCGTGCAAATCCACGCGTTTGCCTTTACCGCACATGGTCCGGATGCTCGCGAGAAGGCACAGGGGATGGAGTTTGCATGAGTGAGGCGCCAGACATCGAAACCTCGACGGTGCGGCTGGTTTCGCGTCGCTTGCTGCCCCTGCTCTGCCTTGTCTACCTCATCGCCTATATCGACCGGCAGAATGTGTCCTATGCGAAGCTTCAGATGGCCGAGAGCATCGGCCTGAGCGAGGCGGCCTTCGGCCTGGGTGCCGCACTGTTCTTTATCGGATATTTCCTGTTCGAAGTGCCCAGCAACCTGCTGCTGACCCGCGTCGGCGTCGGCAAATGGTTCGCGCGGATCATGATCACCTGGGGCGCGGTGACGGTCATGCTGGGCTTCACGCCGGGTCCGGTCAGCTTTTACGTGTTGCGTTTCCTGCTCGGCGCGGCGGAGGCGGGGCTGTTCCCCGGCGTGCTGTACGCGCTGACCCTGTGGTACCCGCATCGCTACCGCGCCCGCGCGATCGGGCTGTTCATGATCGCAAGCGTGGTGGCGAACATGGTCGGGGCACTGATCGGCGGGGCGCTCCTGGACCTCGACGGCTGGCTGGGGCTGCGCGGATGGCAGTGGCTGTTCATTGTGACGGGATTGCCCGCAATGCTGCTGGCGCCGGTCGTGCTGATGGTCATTCCCGACAAACCATCGGACGCCAAATGGCTCGATGCCGCCGGTGCGGATTGGCTGGCCGGGGAACTGGCAGCGGAAGAGCGGACCTCGCGCGGGGATCACGGCTGGCGCGCGCTGGCCGATTCGCGTGTCATCCTGCTCAGCGTGACGTTCGTGGGCTTTCCGCTCGCCGCCTATGGCCTCAGCTATTGGTTACCGACCATCGTCAGCGGATTTGGTGTTTCCAATACCGTGAACGGAGCGATCAACGCGGTGTTGTGGGCACAGGTTGGGCTGGCGCTGTGGCTGATCCCGCGCTGGGCGTCACGCCATCCCGACCGCATCTGGCCGATCATCGCCTGCACCATGACCGGCGCCACCGCCCTGATCGCCAGCGTGCTGCTGCCGAGCCCGGTTATGCAGTTCGTCGCGCTGTGCATTGCTGCATCGGCGATCTTTGCCGGCCAGCCGATATTCTGGACGTTGCCGCCCCGCTTCCTGCGTGGCGCGGGTGCAGCGGCGGGCTTTGCGATGATCAACGCGACCGGCAATCTTGGCGGATTCGCGGCGCAATCGCTGGTCCCACGGATCGCTGAGGCCAATGACAGCGCCCTTGCGCCAATGTTGCTGCTGGCTGCCGCCCTGGTCGCGGCGTCGCTGGGGGTAATGTTTGTGCAGCGCCGCTTGCCGCGCAACGCCGGATAACGACCGCCATGAAGCCAAAGCCCCCAACCGCGCGAGCCGCGTTTCCTCAGTCGGCAAAAGCCGATGTCACGCGTGATGGCATGAAATGGATTCCGGATGGTATTTTCACGACGGGATCGGAAAATTTCTACCCCGAGGAAGAAGCCCGACGGGAATTTCCGCACCACCGCAGTGGGTCGTTTTCCGGCCAATGGCTATGGCCTGTCGGACATGATCGGCAATATATGGGAATGGACGCGCGACTGGTACACAGCATCGCCGACACGCACATCTCGCTCGTGCTGCACGGTCGAAAATCCGCGCGGCGCCACGCTTCGCGACAGCCTGGACCCACATGGCGGAAACCGCGTCGGGCGAAAGGTGCTGAAGGGCGGTTCCCATCTATGCGCGCCCAATTATTGCCAGCGCTATCGCCCGGCGGCGCGCCATCCCCAAGCCATTGACAGTCCGACCAGCCACATCGGCTTCCGCTGCATCAGCCGCGCCTGAGGAAGCAAGGGCGCCACCCCCGACCTCGCCTTAACGACCCTCGATCAGCCTTTCGATGGTTTGGGCAAACAAAACCGGCGAGCATGGCTTGGAACAGATTGCCGCAGCAGGGTATCTGGAAGACAGGTCTGCCTGATCCGCATGACCCGAGTGGAAAATGATTGCGATGCCGTGCTCGTTCAGCCGGTCGGCAATCGGAAAAACGTCCCCATCGCGAAGCAATACGTCAAGGATCGCAATATCGGGCATGGCATGATTCAGGGCGATATTGGCACCGGCGATATCGACATGCGGCCCGTCGACGAGCAGGCCGACACCCTCGATAATATCCTGAAGGTCGAACGCGACCAGCAGTTCATCCTCGACCAGAAGCGCGCGTTTGCTCATGCGACCAATACCGATTGGGGAAGATGGACGTCCAGCGTGAAGCTGTCCGGTTCAACGATCCGCTCGACGCGGGCGCGAAGCTGTCGGGACGATGTGTCGACCAGCAGCGTACCGAAACCCGGCGCACCGCCGGTGCTTACCGTTCCGACACCCTTTTCGACCCAGCGCAGGTTGATGCCGTCCTCCGCGAAGGACCAATGAACGTGCAGCGTCCCGTTCTCGCTGCCCAGCGCGCCATATTTCATCGAATTGGTCGCCCATTCATGCGTCATCAGCGCCAGCGGCGACAGGCAGGATCGGTCAATTTCCACATTCGGCCCGTCCAGTTCGATCTTCATCTGATTCTGGTACGGGGCAAGCGTTTCGGCAATCAGATCCTGAAGGTCGATCGACTCCTGAAATCCGGGCGGCGAAGCAAGCGAATGGGCGCGGCCCAGCCCGGCGATGCGTTCTCGAAGGTCATGGGTAAAGCTGCGCACATCGGTGTGCGACCGGGCACCGGCCGTCAGCAATCCGGCAATGATCGCAAACAGGTTTTTCACCCGGTGATTCATCTCACGCAGCATGATGCCGCGCGTCTCAGCCACCGCGAATTCCGACGTCACGTCGATCGAAACGCCAATCAGCCGGGGCGGCTCAGGCTCCATCAACCGGGCGAACCCCTTGATGCGGCGGATCGAACCGTCCGGCATCACCATGCGAAAGGTTGCTTCAAAGTCACCATGGCCACGCCAGGCTTGCTCCAGCTTGGCCGCTACCGCGTCGCGATCGTCGGGTACGATCTGGGCGAGGATGGCGTCCATCTTCGCCTCACCCCCCGTGATACCGAGCAATGACTGCTCGGCCTCGTCAAGGAATGTAGCGCCGGTGCGCGGACAATATTCCCATACGCCGATCCCGCCTGCGCGGATCGCCATATCCAGCCGCTCGCGCCCCGATTCCAGCTCGCGCTCCAGCGACAGGGCATCCGTAATGTCGGTCAGCACCAGCGTCGCACCGTCCACCGTGCCGGTTTGCGTGCGATACGGAAGGACGCGCATCGACCATGTACGCGTGCCATCGCGGCTGTTCACCCGCCGCTGCACCGCCGGGCCGCCATCCACAACGGAACGGGCGTCCTCCAGATAGGCGTCAGTATCCAATCGGCTGGTCACGTCACCCAGCGGCCGCCCCTTGTCACTGACCTGGAAGGGGAAAACGCTGCTCGATGCTTCGGTAAAGCTGCGGACGCGAAGATCGCGATCCAGCACGACCACTGCCAGCTCAGTCGATTCGAAGAAATTGCGCAAATCCGCATTTGCCACGGTGAACTGGTCAACCTTGCTCTTCAGCTCATCGTTGACGGTCGACAGCTCTTCGTTCGTCGATTGAAGCTCCTCGTTCATCGACATCATTTCTTCGTTGGAGCTTTTCAACTCCTCATTCGCGGTTTCCAGCTCCTCCACCGCAGTCCGCAAGCGATGCCGCGTCAGGCGCAGTTCGTCTTCGAGCGATTCGAGGTGATCGTCGCCCGCATCGATTTCCTGAAGCTCGGGATCGCTCGACACGCGGAACGGTTCGGTTTCCTGAAAGACGAACAGCATTCGCCCATGTTCGAGCGGGTCGCAGACGACATCGATCCGTTGCACGCCATATTCGGTCCGCACGTCGGTACCCCGCGCGACCATACGCTTGCGCCCGTCGCGCCCCTGCCGAAGCAGCGGCCCGATCACTTCGCGCAGGCCGGGACGGGCAAGGCTGATGGCGCTCGATCCGCCAGTGCGCGTGACCGGGAAATCAAAGTAGCGGCTGAGCCGTCCATAGGCCGCCAGAATGCCGCCATCGGCGTCCAGCACCATGCTGGCTGGCGCATAGCGGTCGATCAGCCTGCGCACCGCGATCGTTTCCTGATCCATCGGGTCGCCCGTTTCGCGGTCCTGCTTCGTCGAACGGCGCGGCGCTTCGTCACGGATGCTGCCGGGCAGGTTGAGCGGATAGGCGGGCGGCCCCGATGCGCGTTCGAACAAGCGCGATTGTGCGTCGACGGGGCGGAACAGCTGTTCGAACCGACCGATGCTTTCCGACGGGCCAAGGAACAGGTGCCCGCCGGGCCGGAGCGCGTAGTGCAGCAGCGGCATCACCTGCTGCTGCAAACGATCGTCGAAATAGATCAGCAGGTTGCGGCACGAAACCAGGTCGATACGCGAAAAGGGCGGGTCCTTGACCAGGCTGTGGTTCGAAAAGCGAACCATGTCCCGCACCGCTTCGTCGATGGTGAAGCGGTCGGTGTGCAAAACGGTATAGAGTTCGCGCAGCGCAGCCGGAATGTCCGCCAGTGACGACAGCGGATAGGCCCCTTCGCGCGCGATCTGAAGCATCTGTTCGTCGATGTCGGTTGCGAATATCTGGACCGGGCGGCTGCGCCCATCCTTTCGAACCGCCTCAGCAAACAGCATCGCGATCGTATAGGCTTCCTCGCCGCTGGAGCAGCCGGCAACCCAGACGCGGATTTCCTCTTCGCGCGATGCAGAAGCGACCAGCGGTTGAATCACCGTGTCGCGCAGGCGATCGAAATAGGCTTGATCACGAAAGAAGCGGGTGACGTTGATCAGCAGATCGCGGAACAGCGTGCTGCATTCCTTCGCGTCATTCTGCACCCGCGCCAGATATTCGCGGCCCGATGTAATGCCCAGTACATGCATCCGCCGCTCAACCCGGCGGATGAAGGTGCTGCGCTTATAACCGGAAAAATCATGGCCGACGGCGGCCTTGATCGCGGCGCACAGGTCGTCGATCTGATCGGCAATATGCTCGGCTTCCTCGCCGACGGCAGCGTTGTGACGGCGAGCGAAAAAGGTCGCCAGCCGGGGCAGGATGTCGCCCGATATTTCGACGAAATCGACCAGGCCGGTCCCGATGGCTGACACGGGCATGCCGTCATATTTGGCGGTATCGGGTTTTTGTACGACGCAGACGCCGCCATTTTCCTTGATCGCGCGCAAGCCGGTCGTGCCGTCGCTGCCCGTTCCCGACAGAATGACGCAGGCGGCATTGGCCTGTTGATCGGTGGCCAGCGATGCAAAAAAATCGTCGATCGGACGGCGAAGGCCGCGCGGCTGAGCGAATTCGGTCAGTTCAAGAACGCCCGACCTGATCGCCAGCCCGTGACCGGGCGGGATGATGAAGACCGTATCGGGGCGCAATCGCTCGCCCCCCTCAGCCTGAACGACGTTCAGGTCGGTGCTGCGGTCCAGAAGCTCGGCCAACAGGCTGTCCTGCGTGGGATCGAGATGCTGGATGACGACAAATGCCATGCCGGTCGGCAGTTGGGCAGCGGAAAACATGTCCCGCAATGCCTCAAGCCCGCCCGCCGAAGCGCCGACGCCGATGACGGGCATGTCGGGGCTATTGCCCGACCCCGCCTCATCCGATGGCGGCATCGTCAATATCCCCGAGCGTGAGTTTGGCCTGCGCGATCATCGCCACGGTGTTGCCGATGGTCATCAGCGAACCATCGACCACCAGTCCGCTGTCCATGAACGCAGGGCTCATCCGGTCGATCGTCCGGGCCAGCGTGACATCATATTCGGCGAGCAGTTCGGGCTTGGTTCGGCTGACATCGAATTGAGAAGCAACGATGAACCGAACGGTTCCATCGCGGTCCCGTAATTTCGCCATATATAACAGGTTAACGAACGGCGTGCCGTCCTTGCGGAAATTGACGATTGGCGTGCGTACGCTGGGTTGGTCCGGCCGACCGAGAAACTGGCCGATCAGGCGCCGGGCATCCGCGTTGGCAGAGGCCCCCTGAATCATCCGACAATTCTTGCCGACGATGTCCGCCGAAGAATAACCGGTCAGTGTCTCGAACGGGGGATTTACGAAAACCAGTTCATGGTCAGGATCCGGCCGTGACAGCGCGATCGCAACCGATGATTTTGCAAAATACGCTTCCAGCCCGGAAGGAACTCGCTGATCGCGCAATTTATCGTACCCTTACAACCTGTTACGCGTCACGCAACAACGGAACAAAAAGCGACAACATCCCCGGCGCGCGGACCAGCGAAGGTATTACATTATCGTTTGCAACTTTACCGGTCGACGCACAACCCTGGACGTACTACTGCATCGGACGGCCGACGTACGAGTAAAAGCAAGCTGATGGGGCGTTGCGAACTTGATGCGTACGGAGCGGCCGCAGCCGCCCCGCCCCGCCATCGTCGGTCAGGAAAGGATCGGCGGTTTCGCCTGTGCCTGTGCCTTCAGCACCAGTTCGGCGGCCAACAGCGCCTGCACCTGATCCTGGGCGACATCGGTGCGTTCGACCACGTCACTGACGAATTGCGGGCCAAAGGGCAGCGGCACCTTGCTGCAATCCATATAACGGGAACCCTTGGCGTCGGTGATCAGCAGATGGTCGCCGCCCGGTCGTCCCGCGACATCGACATATTTGCGTAGTTCGATGAAACCCTCGGTCCCGAGAATAAACAGCCGGCCGTCCCCCCATGTCGACAGGCCATCGGGAGTGAACCAGTCGACGCGGATATATCCGGTGCCGCCGTCGCCGGTGACCGTCATGTCGCCGAAATCCTGAAACCGTGGGTATTTCGGGTTGCCGACATTTCCCGCTTGCGATGCGACCACATCCGCGCGTGTCGAGCCGGTATAGAAAAGGAACTGGTCGGCCTGATGGCTGCCGATATCCGTCAGGATGCCGCCATAGCGCGCAGTGTCGAAAAACCATTCGGGGCGTGATGCGGCGCTCATGCGGTGAGGCGCCAGATTGACCGTCTGCACCACCTTGCCGATCGCGCCCGCCTTGACCAGTTCGCCCGCCTTGACGGCCGCGCGCACTTCGAAGCGTTCCGAATACATGATCGCGAATTTGCGCCCGGTTTCGCGGATCGTCCGCCGCACTTCCGCCAGTTGCGGCAGGCTGGTGATACCGGGCTTGTCCGAAAGGAAGTCCTTGCCCGCGCGCATGACCCGAACGCCCAGCGGCGCCCGCAAATCGGGGATCGAGGCGCTGGCGACGACCTGAATGCTTTTGTCGTCCAGGATTTCCGCTTCGCTGCGGGCGCGCTTAACATCGCCGTATCGGCGGCTGAAGGCGGCGAACTGCGCCGGGTCGGGCGCATAGACCGTGACGAGCGTACCGCCACCGCGGATCAGCGCATCGGTCATCGCATAAATGTGCGAATGGTCGAGCCCGATCACGGCAAAGCGGATCCGGTGACGCGCGGTCGGGTCCGGCGCGCGGGGGGCGCCCGATTCCGGCGCGGCATTACCCTGGCTGGTGGACTGGGCGTGCGCCTCCCCCGCCATCGCCAATGCCATGCCCGCCCCTGCAAAGCCCGCACCCGCCAGCAGCGCGCGTCGATCGATCGGGTTCATGCCTTTCTCCTCATCCTTCGGTTATTGTGCCCCAAGCGATATTGGCGCACCGCGACCCCGCCAACCTCGCAAACCTGTCTTACAGATTTTCGTATTGGCCTGCTAGGTTTGCTATGTTAGCCATGTCGCAACGGCCAACGAGCCACAAAAACAGGCGAGAGGGGCAGCATCCCGTGTATATGACGCAGGCAATGCGCTGGTTCGGCGCATCTGATCCGGTGAAGCTGAGCGAGATTCGTCAGGCAGGTGCTGCACAGGTTGTCAGCGCACTGCACGCGATCCCAAATGGCGCAGTGTGGCCGGTAGAGGCAATTCGGGAACACAAACACCGGATCGAAGCGGCGGGCCTTTACTGGACCGTGGTTGAAAGCGTGCCGGTACACGATGCCATCAAGACGCGGTCCGCCGGCTGGGACGAATGTATCGAGGCATATTGCAGGACGCTGACCAACCTTGCCGCCTGCGGGATCAAGGTCGTCACCTATAATTTCATGCCGGTGCTGGACTGGACGCGAACCGACCTCGGCTGGGAGCTGCCCGACGGCGCCCGCGCGCTGCGTTTCGAGCTTGAGGCGGCGGCCGTCTATGACATCCATATCCTGGCACGTCCGCGGGCAGAACGCGACTATCCCGCCGCAATGATCGACAGCGCCGCGCGGCGTTTCGAGGCCATGGACACCGCGGCGCAGGACGCCCTGGAACGCACGATCATCGCCGGCCTTCCGGGCAGCGAGGACGGTTTTACGCGCGACCGATTCCGTGATGCATTGGCGCTATATGGCGATTTGGGCGCCGACGGCCTGCGCGCCAGTCACATCGCCTTTCTGGAAGCTGTCTGCCCCCATGCGGAGGCGCTGGGCATCCGGCTGGTCGTCCATCCCGACGACCCACCCTTCCCCCTGTTCGGCCTGCCACGCGTCGTCAGCACCGAAGCTGATGTCGCCAACCTGTTCGACGAAGTGCCCAGCCCCGCCAACGGCCTGTGCTTCTGCGCCGGTTCGTTCGGCGCGCGTGCCGACAACGACCTGCCGGGCATGATCGACCGGCTGGGCAGCCGCATCGGCTTTCTCCATCTGCGATCGGTCCAGCGAGAGGGCAACGGCGCCTTTCACGAGGCCGAGCATCTGGGCGGCGATGCCGGAATGGCCAGCATCGTCGGCGCGATCCATGCGCTGCAACAGCGGGAGGGCCGATCGATCCCGATGCGGCCCGACCATGGCCACCAGATGCTGGACGACCTCGAAAAGGTGACGCTGCCGGGCTATTCGTTGCTTGGGCGCATGCGCGGCCTGGCCGAATTGCGCGGGCTGGAGCGCGGCATCGCCTATGCGCGTCAGCATCAGCCGGCGTTCGCACAGGTCTGATCGCCCGGTAACAGAACAAGGCGGGATACCGCATCAAGGAGAGGAACAGCGTGACGGCACCCGAAGCGGCCACAGGCCATTCGCCCAAACCCGCAAGCAACATCCGTTGGATCATCTGCGCGCTGCTCTTCTTCGCCACGACGATCAACTATATCGACCGTCAGATCATCGGCATTCTGAAACCGACCCTTCAGGCCGAACTTGGCTGGAGCGAGGTGGATTACGGCACCATCGTCTTCTGGTTCCAGGCTGCTTACGGCATCGGCCTGCTGGCGTGCGGGCCGATCATCGACCGGATCGGATCGAAACTGGGCTATGCAGGGGCGATCGCGATCTGGAGCTTCGCCGCGATGGCGCATGCGCTGTTCAGGACGCCTGGCGGCTTTTCGATCGCACGCTTCGCACTGGGTTTGGGTGAAGCGGCAAACTTTCCCGCCGCCATCAAGTCAGTCGCCGAATGGTTTCCCAAAAAGGAACGCGCGCTCGCTGCCGGCATCCTGAATGCCGGGGCCAATGTCGGTGCCATCGCCACGCCGATCGTCGTACCCGTACTGGCGATCCAGTTCGGATGGCAGGCAGCATTTATCGTCACCGGCCTGTTGGGCTTTATCTGGCTGGCCGTGTGGCTGGCCTTCTACCGCGCGCCGGCACAGCATCCGCGCGTTTCGCCGTCGGAACTTGCCTATATTAACGCCGACGCGCCGACGATGGAGGAAGAGCCGAAGATTCCGTGGCGGACGCTTTTCCGCCATCGCGGCACCTGGGCGTTCATGAGCGCCAAGTTCCTGACTGACCCGGTCTGGTATCTGTTCCTGTTCTGGCTGCCCGATTTCTTTGCGAAGCGCCACGGGCTTGACCTGACCAGCTTCGGCCCGCCGCTGATCGCGGTCTATCTGCTGGCCGATGTCGGCAGCGTGGGGGGCGGCTGGCTGTCATCGGCGCTGATCCGGCGCGGGTACAGCGTCAATGCGGGGCGCAAGCTGGCGCTGCTGGTCTGCGCGCTGTGCGTACTGCCGATCTTTGCCGCCAGCGCGGTGTCGGGATTGTGGACGGCGGTTGCGATCATCGGACTGGCCGCCGCCGCGCATCAGGGCTGGTCGTCGAACCTTTATACCATGGTGTCGGATACGTTTCCGCGCAGTTCGGTGGCGTCGGTCATGGGGATCGGCGGCGCGGCCGGGGCCGTCGGCGGGATGCTGATGGCCAATTATGTCGGGCGGGTGCTGGAAACGGTGGGCAGCTATGCCCCGGTGTTCCTGTGGGCGGGCAGCGCTTATCTGGTCGCTCTAGTGGTCATTCACCTGCTCGTCCCCCGTCTGGAGGGCGCGCCCGCCCCGGTGGTCACACGCTGACCAAGTCCTTTGGCCATTCGATGATGCGTCCGGTGTCCATCGCCTGCTCTCCCAGCAGCGATGCGACACTGGCGTGATAGGCCTGGTACAGCAGTCCCGGCAGTTCACGCCCGCTGCGGACCGCTTCGCCAAAGCCCTCGAACTGGAGCATCGTTTCGTCATACTCGCCCCATTTCAGCGCATCCCCGGGGGTGCGGACGGGCAGTTCGGGAAACCAGGTCGCGCCGCCAATAGGGATGGGCCGCTTGCGTCCGTCCCGCACGTCGCACTGCATCTGGGCCAGCTGAGCGACACGCGGCGCATCTTCGGAATAAATGCGGCCCAGTTCGGGTTCGATCGTCCCCTTGCTGCCCTGAATCTGTTCTTCACAGCCATAGCGCGCATTGTTCAGCAGCGACGAATAGATCGTCTTTCGCCCGCCCGGATAGTCATAGATCAGCGCGACATGGTCATAGACCTCACGCCCGTCCTTCCAGAAACAGATGCTGCCTGACCCCATCACCCGCGTCGGCAGCGCGTCGAAGAACCAGTTGGTGACCTGAAGCTGGTGGGTGGCCAGTTCGGTCATCACCCCCGCCGAACGGTCGCGATACAGACGCCAGTTGATCTGCCGGTCCATCTCCCGCCCGGCCCCGTCGGGCAACGGCCGCCGCCAGCTCTTGTTGCGATGCCAACTGGCGCGGATCTGGGTGATGGTGCCGATATCACCCGCCTTGGCGCGCTTCAGCGCGTCGAGATAGGTGGGGTGGAACATGCGCTGATGCCCGATCTGGAGCACCTTGCGACCTGCGCGTGCGCGCGTGACCATGGCGCCGCAATCGGCGATGGTGCGCGCCATCGCCTTTTCACACCAGACGTGAAGCCCCGCGTCGATCGCGTCAAAGGTCTGGCGCGCATGCACGTCCAGCGGCGTCGCAATCACCACCCCGTCCAGGCCGCCCGCATCCAGCATCGCGCGATAATCGGTAAAGCTGCGCGTGGACGCCGGGACCAGCGCCTTGCCGCGCGCCAGGTTGGGAGCATAATTGTCGCAGATCGCCGCCACGGCGCAGTTGCGCGTCCTGGCGATGTTCTGGATCAGCGCACGGCCCCGGTCGCCGGTGCCCACCACGCCCAGTCGGACGAGGTCGCCCTGCGCCGGTGCGGCCGCCGCCGCCGTCGCCCAGGGCGCCGCAGACATCACCCCCACACCCGCCGACGCGGCAAATACGCGGTCCAGAAAGGCGCGGCGGGAAAGATCGAATTCGCGGTCGTTCATAACGCTTGGTTCCCGTAAGCACCGGCCTGCACCAGCGGCACGCCTTCATGGGTGAACAAATGGCGGCAATCACGCCGCAGGTTGATCAGACGCCGCGCCGCCGATCGGGGCGCGACGATCAGGGCGGTGCTCATCGCTTCCGCCACGGCACCGCTTTCGTCCACGACGACGGCCGTAGCGGGTGCGGTCACGATCCCGCCGTCGCTGGGACGCACCATCGCGGCCCGCCCCGGCGCCGCCGCGCCTGCCCCGACGGTGGCGGAAATGGACACCGACCGATCCTCGATCTCCAGCCGTATCAGTTCGGCGCCCGGCCGCGCGGGGTCAGGGATGGACAAGGGCCATTTGCCGCCGAGCGGATGCGATCCCAGCGCCGCGATCGAGCTTTCGCCCGCTGACAGAAGCGCACATTCCACGCCCCGCGCGCGCAGGGCCAATATCGCGCGATCCAGCGCATAGCCCTTGCCAAAGCCGCCAAAGTCGAGTGCGACGGGTGCCGAAACTTCGATCCGGGCGGCGGCGACATCGACATGGACATGGCGCCATTGCCCCGCCTCCCCGACGCCGACGGTGGGATCGAAATGCCCTTCCGTCCAGCGCCACACGTCACAGATGCCCGACAGCGCGTCCAGCAGCAGCGGATCGTCGACCGCCACCGACCCGCCGCTCGCCAGCCGCTCGTTCAGGGCGGTGGCGGGCGACGGGCGGTGGATTGTGAGTGCATCGTCCACTGCCTCGATCGCGCGCCGCGCGGCAAACAGCGCGTCCGCATCACCCGCACCGAACTGATGCAGTTCGATGCGCGTGCCCATTGCGGAAAAACGCTCCTCGCGCGCTTCGATCGCAGTCCCGGTCAGGCGCGGATCTCCCAGCCGGGTTCATATTCGACCGACCACAGCTTCATCGCATCTGCGCTGGACGGGCGGCCCGTCGCCGGATCGACCGAGAGCATTGCATCGGTGCGATAGGCCATGTTGCCCAGGTGGCACAATGTCGTGCTGACATGCCCTTCCTGAATGGGGGAGGCCAGCGCCTGTTGCTTGCCCCGGATGACGTCGACGAAATTTCCGGCGTGATAAACGTCCAGTGCACCTTCGCCGACGGTGCCCGTGGTTTCAGATTCGGCCGGCGCCTTCACCTCCCGCACCATCTTGCCCGCCAGATCGTACAGCTCGAACCCGTTGCGATCGACCACCGCCGACCCCTTGGTGCCGAGCAGCAGCACCCCGCGCCCGCGGCCATAGGTCCGCATCGCGTTACAGCTCTGCCCGTTCCAGCGGATCACGCGGTCATCGTCGTAATTCAGATCGAGCGCGAGGGTGTCGTACATCTCCCAATCGTCGCCCTGAAAGAAGTTGCGGGCCCCGCGTGCCGATACCGTCCGGGGATAGGCCACGCCCATCATCCAGCGGGCGATGTCCAGTTCGTGCATCGCGTTATTGCAGATTTCGCCGGTGCCGTATTTCCAGAACCAGTGCCAGTTATAGTGGACCAGATTGGTGCGATACTGGCCGCGCGGGCGCGGTCCCTGCCACAGGTCCCAGTCCAGCGTTGGCGGCGGTGCGGCGACCTGTCCCTTGCCGATCGACTTGCGGTTGTTCGCGTACCAGGTCTGCGCCTCGTACACCTCACCCAGTTCGCCCGAACGCACCATGTCGAGCAACTGCCGCGTTTCCTTGCTGGACCGCTGTTGATTGCCGACCTGCAGCACGCGCCCGGTGCGCTTTTGCGCGGCGATCAGCGCCTCTCCCTCTGCAGGGGCGATGCCGATCGGCTTTTCCAGATAGACGTGCTTGCCCGCGTTCATCGCATCGACGCCAATCTTGGCGTGCGAGAAATCGGGGGTGGCAACGGTGATGATGTCCACGTCCTTGCCCGCCAGCAACCGGCGATAATCGCGCTCGGTCCGGGGCCGTGCATTGCCCCGGCCCGCAAATTCGTCCGCCCGCTTGGCCAGCACCGCCGCGTCGACATCGACCAGGTGCGTCACTTCGACATTGGGCACCTTGGTAAAGGCGCTCATATGCGCCTGACCCCGCCCGTTGATCCCGACAACCGCCACGCGCAGGCGGTCGTTCGCGCCCTGTATCCGGGCATAGCTCTTGGCGGTCATGGCCAATCCCACGGCAGCACCGGCACCCTTTATCATCATGCGTCGATCAAACATCGGATCCCCCTCTTCGTCAGCGTTGGCGCAGCTTGATCGACCGGAAATCGACCCGGTCGCCGTGATCCTGAAGCAGGATCGGCCCTTCTTCCCATTCGCCGAAGCGCGGCCATTTGGCGTATTTGCTGATCGCCACCAGTCGCCGGAATTCGGGCGACCCGCGTTCATATTCGACGACCTTGTAGCCGTTCAGCCAATGCTCGACATGATTACCCCGCACGATCAGCAGCGCGCGGTTCCATTCGCCCGGCGGATTGAAACGCTTTCCGGGGCTGTCGGGGTCGGACAGGTTACGCGCTGGGATCAGGTCGTAAAGCGATCCCAGCGTGCGGTTGCCGTCGCGACCCATCTTGGCATCGGGGTGCAGCTTGTCGTCCAGCAGCTGATACTCCAGCCCGATCGCTGATCCGTCGCCCTTCAACAGGTCGGGGTCGACGAAATACTTGATCCCGCTGTTCGCGCCCGGCGTCAGTCGGAAATCGACCGACAGTTCGAAATCGCGAAAATTGCGGGTGGTGATGATGTCGCCGCCATTGGTCGATTCGCCGCCGTCCGACTTTTCGACCGACAGCACCCCGTCATTGATGCGCCATCCCCGTGCCGGAAAGCTCGGCCCCTTCGCGCTGCGCCATCCGGCAGTGGTGCGACCATCCCATAACAGCGTCCAGCCGTCACGCTTTTCGCCCGCGCTCAACTGGTTCGTCAGCCATCCCTGCTGTTCGATCCCGCTTTCGGGCCGGGCATGACGCGCGGGCGAGTCGGTCAGGAGGCGGATATTGCGGAAGCGAACCTCCGGCTTTTTCGCGGCGATGTCGTCGGGCACCGAGTGCACCTGGAACGCGATGAAACCGCGCGCGTCGGTGTCGTCCACCAGATCGGCAGCGGGCACCCCGTTGACGAAGGTGCGGATGCGGTTGCCGATCGCTTCCACCCGGTAGCGATTCCAATCCCCCGAACGGAAGGCGGCCCGCGCCGCATCGTTGCGGCCCAGCGTGTACAGCCACTGGCGACGTTGTTCGTCGTACAGCCCGCCGCTCCAGCCCCGCTTGGATGGGTCGATCTCGGCCTGATAGCCATGGACCACGCCGTTACGGTAATCGGGCCTGCTCTGCCCGCGGATCATCACCCCCGAATTGAGCAGCGGATCGGTCTTCGCCTCGAACTCGATGATGAAGTCGCCATACTGGTTGTCGGAGACCAGCCAACTATTGGGCGTATCGGCCGCCGCGCGCCCGACCAGTTCGCCATTCTCGATCGAATAGCTGGCCTTGCCACCCGCCACATGCCAGCCGTCCAGACCGGCGCGCGGAGTAATTTCCCGCCAACCGGCCGCCGCCGTCTGCGCCGCCGCCGGTGCATGAACATATGCCGTGGCCGCTGCCGCCATCAGCACGCCGAACGCGATCCGTCGCTTCACGGTCGATCCCCTCCAAACCGTTTATCTTTTGCCGGTCGCGCATGATTCCGGCCGATGGGCCGATATCTGAACGCCTTGCAGCGGCGATCCTATGTCGTGGTCCGACCACATGCAATAGCGCTGTCAGACACCCGTTCTGGCAGGCCACGCTTGACCCTGCTTGTGGTTGACTGCAAGCCGGTCGTTGCCGACGATCCCGTTGGCGAATGGATATGGATTGGCAGGAACGTGATGGCGGCGGGTGAACATGGCGGTAAATTGTACCGCAGGATCGTCGACACGATCATGGCCGACATTGCTGCCGGAACCTACCCGGTCGGCTCTCGACTTCCCGCCGAACGCGATCTGACCGAGCGGTTCGGCGTCAGCCGCCCGACCATTCGGGAGGCGATGATCGCGCTGGAAATGCAGGGGTTGGTTGAGGCGCGAAAGGGTTCGGGCGTATTCGTCCTGGCATCGACCGCCGCTGCCGGCACCGATACCGAACTGGATATCGGCGCGTTCGAAATCACCGAAGCGCGCCGCCTGCTGGAGGGCGAGGTTGCCGCCGTTGCCGCGACCGAGATCGACGAAGAGCAACTGGATGAACTCCGGTCGCTTTTCGAACAGATGGCAAAGGATGACGTGGCCGAGGCCGAGGCCGCCGACCGACGTTTTCACATCGCCATTGCCGAAGCGACGGGCAATGCGGTGATCATCGCTGCCGTCACCGATTTCTGGGACATGCGTTTTCGCTCTCCCCTGGCACGGGAAGTGCTCCGCAAGGCGGGAAGTCTGGGCACCGAAAGCCGTCTGGCCGAACATGGCCGCATTCTGCGCGCGCTGGAACAGCGTTCGCCGGTGGAGGCGCGCAACGCAATGCGCGATCACCTGAACCGCCTTATCACCCACCTGCTGGACGTGACCGAAACCGAAGCGGTCGAGCGCGCACGCGCCGAAAGCGCACGTCGTCGACGCGCACTGGCGCGCCGGACGGTCTGACCGTCAACCGATTGCAAATACGCGGGTAACGCCCTGTCGGCATCACATTGTCGGCGGGGTTTGCGTTGCATCGACGCAACATTCGGTCAAGCCAACGCCGAAAGTTGTAAGCCTATGTTGTCAGACAGCATGGGCAGTGTTACCCAGATACCCTGATCCGGGACCAAGGTGCCGAAAGCGCATCGACCGGACTGCAAGATCGCATCGTGAACGAATCGACTTGTTGGAGGGGATATGGACGTTCAATTGCACCGGACGGGCGGACTTTTTGCATCATCCAGCCTTTTGGCGCTGCTGGTTGCCGCACCCGCAATGGCTCAAACCACGGACGTCGCTGCGCCCCAGGTTCAGGGACCTGTCGAACAGCCGGCCGAAGACATCATCGTCACCGGCTTTCGCGCATCGCTAAACGACGCGCTGGTTCAAAAGCGTGAGGAAACCGCCGCGATCGACAGCATCGTGGCCGAAGACATCGGTAAATTCCCCGATTCGAACCTTGCCGAATCGATGCAGCGTATTCCGGGCGTCGCACTGTCGCGCGGTGATGGCGGCGAAGGGCGCAACATCTCTGTCCGCGGCCTGGGCGCCCAGTTCACCCGCGTCCGCATCAACGGCATGGAGGGCATCTCTCAGGTCAGCGCCAGCGACATTCGGGGTGGTGTGGGCAGCGGTTCGGGCCGCTCCTTCGACTTCAACACCTTTCCGACTGAAATCTTCTCCTCGCTGGCCGTGCGAAAGACCATGTCGGCCGATGTCGAGGAAGGTTCGCTGGGCGCGACCGTCGACCTGAAGGCGCCGAAGCCGTTCGACAATCGCAAGGATTTCGTCTTCTCCGGCACCGCGCGCGGCATTTACAACGACATCGCCAAGGACGTCGATCCGCGACTGTCCGCGCTGGTGTCCAAGAAGTTCGGCGACACGTTCGGCATTCTGGGCAGCATCGCCTATTCGAAGCGGCATATCGACGAATATGCCTATTCGGCGGTCAACGTCCTGCCCACCTATGTCGCCGGTCTGGCCCAGAATGTGCCGACCGCGCCGGGCGCGACCACCACGACCAGCGTGCTGTTCCCGTTCTGCACGCCCGTCGGCTATATGTTCAACGGCAGTCCGGTGAACTCGCCCGCGACGGGCTTTGCCAACAGCGGCAATTCGGTGGGTGCGGACGCGAATAATTGCAGCACCGGCAACCCGCGCACCAGCACGCAGGAGGCCTATGACTATATCATGAGCCGCACGGGCGTGTCGGGTCGCCCCGGCGGCGGCGTATTCCTTCCCCGCCTGCCCCGCCCGGTCAAATCCAGCCAGGTGCAGGAACGCATCGCCGGATCGCTGACCCTGCAATGGAAGCCGGACGACGACACCGACATCTCGATCGACGGCCTTTATGCCCGGTTCAAGGTCAACCGCCTCGATTCGATGATCGATGCCCGCTCGATGGGCCGCAACGCGTCGAACAACGGCCAGCCGATGATGTCGGTGCGCGATATCGAAGTCGATGATCAGGGCTCGCTGGTCTATGCGCTGTTCGACGGGGTCGACCTGCGATCGGAAATGCAGGATGAGCGGTTCACCTCGACCTTCCGCCAGGTCAACCTGAACTTCGAGCATCGCTATTCGGACAGCTTCCGGCTGTACGGCATTGTCGGCTTTTCGGACTCGCGACTGGACGTGAACAAGCTCCAGGTCGCGGTGGATACCAACGACACCGACAACTTCTCCATCGACTTCCGCGACAATCCGGACATTCCGAAACTGGGTTACGGTGTCGATATCGCCGATCCGTCGATCTTCCTCTACGGCCCGCCCTTGCCCAACGGCGACCAGCGCGGCCAGATCTCGTCATTCGACCGGCAGAACGTGGTCATCAACCGCACGTTCGAAGTGAACGGCGAATGGGAAGCCGCGCCCGATTTCAAGGTGGTGGGCGGTGCCCAGTATCGCGAGGGCGATTTCAGCCTCGACGAACGCAGCCTGACGCCTGCCTTCGGCCTGCCACTGACGCTGCCCGCCGGTGTCAACGTGGCCGATTTCGCGACCACCACCAGCGGGATTGCGAGTAATCTGGGCGGCCAGATGTCGGACTTCGTCACGATCGATCCGGGCAAGTTCCGCGATGCGGTCAATTTCGACAGCTATCAGTTCTGCAGCGTCGATTGCGGGCGCGGCTATGGCCGGGTCGATGAGAAATACGCATCGGGCTATCTGATGGTAAAGTTCGACACCCGCGACACCCTGCCGCTGTCGATCCGCGGCGACGCCGGGGTGCGTTACGTTCACACCGAACTCAGCACAAAGGGCGTTATTCCGACCGCCGCACCCGCCGGCTCGGTCTTTCCGACGATCGGCGTCATCGCATCGGTGGACCGCACTTATGAAGACTGGCTGCCGTCTGCAAATCTGGCAGTCGATGTCACCAATAACATCATCGCCCGCCTGGCCGCCGCCCGCGTCATGTCGCGGCCGTCCTATGGCCAGTTGATCCCCAGCGGCAACGTGAACACGGCCATCCGCACGGGTTCGTTCAGCAACCCGTTCCTGGAACCCATCCGCGCTAACACGTTCGACGCGGCGGTCGAATGGTATTTTGCGCCGGGTTCGCTGTTCTCGGTCGCTTATTTCTTCAAGGACATCGAAACCTATATCCAGAATACAACGTCGCTGGTGCCGTTCAGCGAACTGGGCCTGCCGTCGTCGCTGCTGGTCGATACCAATGTTACGCCGGACGACCTGTTCACCATCAGCCGCAGCGAGAACACGCCGGGCGGGCCGCTGCGCGGGTTCGAGGCCAATCTGCAACTGCCGCTGACGTTCCTGCCGGGTGTGCTGCGTAATTTCGGCATCCTCGGCAACTTCACGCGGGTGCGGTCGAACATCAACTATATCCTGCAAAGCGCCAATGGTGTGCCGACCCTGACGACGACGGCGCCGCTGGTGGGCCTGTCGCCGGAGACGGCGAGCGGCACGCTGTTTTACGAAGACGACCGGTTCAGCATCCGTTCCACGCTGAACTACCGCGCGGGTTACTTCACCAGCATTCCGTCGGGTTCGGCAGACAGCGACGTGGTGGGCATGGCCGACACGATCTTTGTCGACGCATCGGCTTCCTACAACCTGACGGAAAACATCAAGCTGATCGCCGAGGTGCAGAACATCACCAACGAACAGACCAAGATGTACGTCGACAGCGTGCGGCGTGATCCACTCTACACCTCCTATTTCGGACGGACATTTGCCCTGGCGGTAAATTTCCAGTTCTGATCCCGTGCAAAAGGCGGCCTCCCCCGCGCGGGAGGCCGCCGTTTGCCGCTTGCCTCGTCCAGATCACGCCCACTGGATAGACCGGGAACGCTTTAACCCGCGCACGGTTGAAGCGGCCTGCCGGGGATCGAAGCAGATTGTGGGTCGCGCACGATCGGGGTTCTGCCACAACGGCTGCCGGAACGGGATTTGCCGACCGTGGGGGAACGATGGACGAACTGACGAAGACGCCGGACCTTTACATCATCCTGCTGACCGCTGCCGGTGCCCTGATCGCGCTGGTCGCGTGGCTCCCACTGGTTCTGAAGCGCCTGCCGCTATCGCTGCCCATCGTCTGCATCGTGCTGGGTGCCTTGGCGATCCTGACGCCGCTGGTGCGGTTCGATCCGTCGCCGCTGGCCCATCCGGTCATTGCCGAACGATTCACTGAATTCGTCGTCATCATTGCGCTGATGGGCGCCGGTCTGAAGATCGACCGGCCCTTTTCCTGGCGGACCTGGGGCGTCACCTGGCGACTGCTGGGGATCACCATGCCGCTCAGCATCGGCGCGATCCTGTTGCTGGGTCATTATGGGCTGGGCCTGTCGCTGGTTGCGTCGCTGCTGCTGGGCGCGTCGCTGGCGCCGACCGATCCGGTGCTGGCATCGGACATTCAGGTCGGCCCGCCGCAGGGAGGCGCGGAGGATGAGGTCCGCTTCGGTCTGACATCCGAAGCGGGTTTCAATGACGGACTTGCCTTTCCCTTCGTCAATCTGGCGATCGTCATGGCGCTGTCGGCGGGCACGGGCGAGCCGTGGCTGGTCGACTGGCTGACCTATAATGTCGCGTGGGAAATCGGCGCCGGGGCGCTGGTCGGATGGATCATCGGCAAGGCGTTCGGCTGGCTGACCTTTCGCATGCCGGGGCAATCGGCGCTGGCCAAGACGGGCGACGGGCTGATCGCGGTGTCGGCCACGTTCGTCTCCTACGGCGTGACCGAGATGCTGCATTGCTACGGCTTTCTGGCGGTGTTCGTCACCGCGCTGACGTTCCGTTCCGCGCATCGCAACCACGATTTCCAGCGCGAGATGCATGACCTGACCGAACAGGTCGAACGTCTGGCGATGATGGTGCTGCTGCTGCTGTTCGGCGCCAGCCTTGTGACCGGGCTGTTGCGGCCGGTCGGCTGGACCGACGTGCTGGTGGCGCTGGCGATCATTTTCCTGGTCCGGCCCGTCAGCGGCTTGCTGGGCATGTGGGGCACCAAGACGACGGGTGGCGAGCGGGCGTCGATCGCGTTTTTCGGGATCCGCGGCGTCGGCAGCTTTTACTATCTGGCTTACGCCCTGAACGAAGCGGACTTTGCTGAGGCGGAGCGGCTTTGGGGCATTGTCGGGCTGGTCGCGCTGCTGTCGATCCTGATCCACGGGCTGACGGTGACGCCGCTGATCCGGTTGCTGGACCGCACCCACGGCCGCGACCCTGACGCCCAGCATCGAAAGGCGGTGCCGCCAGGCGGGCAGATCGGACCGGCGGGCACGCCGGAAAAGGCATCGGACTGAACGGGCGCCCTGCGCGGTTGTCGGCAGGCGATGGTTATGAGATGCCGGGGCCAAGATCATCAAGCGCCTGGAGAGGCATGTCACAGAAAGCCGGGTTGACCCGCCGACAAGTCGGGATCGCAACCATCGCTGCGGGTACGCTGGGCTGGCGCCCCGCACTGGCCGCGACGCCGACCGCCGCCGATATCGTGCGCCGCATGGCCGATTATCGCGGCGACTCGTGGAAGCCGGACGGGCTGGACGGCTTTACGGCAGGCGACCCGCAAGTGCCGGTCAGCGGCGTTGCGGTAACGGCGATGCCGGACCTGAAAACGCTGCAACGGGCCGTGGCCCAAGGCTGCAATATGGTCGTCAGCATCGAATCGCCGCTCTACGCCCGCCCGCCTGCTCCGGCAGTCGGGGATGCAGCCTCCGGTCCCGCACAGGTCGCGGAGCGGCTGCGGGCCGATCCGACCTATCGCGGCAAGCTGCACTTCATCGCGCGCAACCGCATGGCCGTTTTCCGGCTAAGCGACAATCTGGGCAGCGGCGACGATCCGCTGGTCCAGGGCATTGCAAACACGATGGGCTGGCAGCGCTATTGCAGCGCCGACAACCCCCGGCGTTTCGACATTCCGCGTGGCTCGCTGGCGGCGCTGGCGGCGTCGGTGAAGCGTCAGCTGGGCGTGAATGGCGGGATGCGCGTGATCGGTCAGGGCGACCACGCCGTCTCACGCGTGCTGGTGGTGCCAAGCCGGATCGACCCCGTTGCGGTGGTAAAGCAGCTGCCCCAGGCCGACGTGCTGCTGGCAGGCGACCTGCGCGAATGGGAACTGGTCGAATATCTGCATGACAGCTGGGAAACCGACGCGCCGAAATCGCTGATTGCGGTGGGCCGCATCCTGTCCGAACAGCCGGGCATGCTGGCGGCGGCATCGTGGTTGCGGTCGGTTGCGAACGTGCCCGTGCGGCCTTTGATGGTCGAAGACCCGTTCTGGAGGCTGCCGGCATGACCCCGCGCGAACTGGTCGAACGCATCATCGCCCAGGGCACCGCGGACGGCGCCCCCCCGCCGCCCGTCGCCGGTTACCGCGACACGTTCAAGATCGGCGACCCGGATGTGCCGATCACAGGTATCGCCACCACCGGCATGACGACGCTGCGCGTGCTGAAGCGCGCGGTGGCGGAGCGGCGCAACTTCATCATCCCGCATGAAGTGACGTGGTTCAACGACCGCGACGATCCGGCGGGCTATGTCGAGGACGATCCCGTCTATCGCGCGAAGAAGGCGTTTTGCGAGGATCATGGGCTGGTGATCTGGCGCAACCACGACCTGACCCACCGGATGCGGCCCGACCAGATGTTCGTCGGCCTGTTGCGCCAGCTGGGCTGGGCGGCGGACGCGACGCCGCTGATCGGCCGGCTGCCCACGGTCACCCTGCCCCGCCCCACGACGCTGGCCGCCCTTGCCGCGCATGTCGTCGCCCGCTGCGGCGCGCATGCCTATCGACTGGCCGGACCGGCGGACATGACCGTGCGAAAGGTCGCGGTCGGGGTCGGCTATGCCTTTCCGAATTTCCTGACGGATCCGGATGTCGACGTGATCGTCGGCGGCGAAGCGCAGGAAGGCACCGACAGCAGCTTGCCCACGCACGACCTGATCCAGTTCGCCGCCGACTCCACGGCGCTGGGCCGACCGCGCGGGCTGGTCGTGCTGGGCCGCATGGCGACGGAGGATATCGGCATGCAGGTGGTGGCCGAATGGATCGGCTCCCTCGCCCCCGATATTCCGATCGCCTATCTGCCCGCTGGCGAGCCGTTCGCCCGCCCCTTTGCCGCTTTAGCCAAGCGGGCGGCGTCAGTCGCCCTGCGGCTGGGGCAGTAACAGGGCCAGCAGCAGCATCCGACATTCGGCGTCCATTTCGCCATCGATCATTTCGGGGCGAAATCGCCGCTGAAAGGCCATGATCGCGGCGCGCGGTTCGGTCACGTCATAGCCGAAGCGTTCCAGCGCCAGGAGAAAGCTGGCCTCGTTCCAGTGCGGGTCCATCAACCCGCGGGTGGGGCGCGGCAGCGCAAGCCGCAGGCGCGCCAGCCGCGACCAGGGGAAACGCTCGCCAGGATCTTTCTTGCGCGTGGGGGCGATGTCCGAATGGCCGACGACATTGCCGCGCGTCACCTGATGCCGGTCCTTCAACGCCGCGACCAGCCGGATCACGGCACAGACCTGCTCCTCCGGAAAGTCGCGATACCCCCATTCATGGCCGGGATTGACGATCTCGATCCCGATGGAGGCGGAATTGACGTCGGTGATGCCGCGCCAGTGCGAACGACCGGCATGCCATGCGCGGCGTTCCTCATCGACCAGCGAGAAGATGCGGCCATCCTCTTCGACCAGATAATGCGACGACACCTTGGCCGCCGGATCGCACAACCGCTCCAGTGCCGCCGCACCGGTTTCCATGCCGGTATAGTGCAGCACGATCATGCTGACCGGCAGGGCACGTTCGTCGTGATTGGGCGAAGGCGCAGGAATGTGCCGCATCGCCCCTGATTGCGGCGCCCGGCGCGCGCGCGCAAGCCCCCGTCAGCAGGGGGAATAAAAGCCGCGCCACGCCTCGTTCGGAGTCAACCGCTCACACTGGCCGATCACGGTCTCGCCCGCGCCCAGCAGCAACAGCCCGTCGGGCTTCAGCGCATCGGCCAACCCGTCCAGCACCTGCCGCCGCATGGCCGGGCCGAAATAGAGCAGCACGTTGCGGCACAGGATCATGTCGAACAGCCCCGGCAACATCGGCTCACCGGCAAGATTGTGGCTACGGTAACGGATGCGGTCAGTCAGTTCGGGGCGGACACACCAATCGTCACCCGCCGGTTCGAACCACCGCAACAGCCGCCCGATGGGCAGGCCGCGCTGAACCTCGAACTGCGAATATCGGCCTTCGCGCGCCCGGTCGATCGCGACCGGCGACACATCGGTCGCATGAATCTCGACCGTCAAACCGCGTTCGGCAAACAACATGGCCAGGCTGAGCGGCTCCTGGCCCGTGGCGCAGCCTGCCGACCAGATCCGCACCGGCTGATCGCGAGCGGCCAGTGCCGATGCGGCCTGTTCCAGCACGCCGGGATCGCGAAAAAAGCTGGTTTCGTGGTTGAGCAGCGCCTCGACCACGGCCTCGGCCAGCCGGTGGTCGTTCCCATGCGACAGCGCCAGCGCCAGCGCGTCGAAATCGCGCAGTCCGTGTGACTGGAGCAGCGGCGTGAGCATCGAATCGATCCGCCAGGCACGATTGGCCTGAAGCTGTTGTCCTGTCCGCCGTTCGAGCAGTGTCGCGATTACATCGGCTGGCCGCACGCGGGGCACCGGCCGATGGCGAAGCGGCGTCACGAAATCGCGTCCGCAAAGCGCGCGCGGACGGCGCGGCCGATGGCGTCAGGCGGCAGCACCGCCTCCGCCAGCCCCTTTTCCACCACCGCGCCCGGCATGCCCCAGACGACGCTGCTGGCTCGGTCCTGCGCGATCAGCGCACCGCCGCAGTCGATCAGGCGTTGCGCCCCGATCACGCCGTCGCGCCCCATGCCGCTCAACACGATCGCCAGCGCACCCGCCCCAAATACTTCGCCCACGCTGGCGAACATCGGGTCGGCAGAGGGCGAACAGCCGCTGTCCGAACGCCGTCGCTCCAGCCGGATGCTCTGGCCGTCGGTGATTGCCACACAGGTCAGGTGCGCGTCGCCCGGCGCGATATAGGCGTGGCCCGGACGGATGCGCATCCGATCCTCCGCCACGAAACAGGGGCGTCCGGCCAGTTGCGCGAATTGTCGCGCGAAATAGGGCATGAACGCCGCCGGCAGATGCTGCGTCACCAGCATAGGCGCATCACAGGCGGCGTCGATTTCGGCCAGCATCTGGCCCAGTGCGTGGATGCCGCCGGTCGATGCCCCGATGGCCAGCACGCGCGGCGCCTCTCGCCGGACGCGGGGCAGCGGCGTGCTGCGCAATACCGGCCGCTCGACCATGCAGCGCGCTTCGGCCAATCGCGCCAGCCGTTCGTGCAGCAATTCGGCGAAGCGACCCGCCAGCACCCCCGCGCCCGGCTTCACCAGCGTATCCGCTGCGCCCAGCGCCAGCGCACACACCGTTGCTTCGACTCCGGTCGCGCAGGTCGACGAAACGATCAGAACCTGTGCCCCCCGGCCCGCCGCCAGAATTTCGGGAAGCGCCGCAAGCCCGCTCTGCCCAGGCATCTCGATGTCGAGCAGAACCACATCGGCATGGTCGCGGGCCAGGAAATTGATTGCCGCCGTCGCGTCCCCGACCGCGCCGGCCACGCGGTAGCGCGGGTCGCTTTCGATGATACGGCGAAGCACGGCGCGTGCGACGATCGAATCGTCGACGATCAGGACGTCGGCGGGACGCCGGTCCGAAACCGCACCCGATGCGGGCTGCGCGGTCATCGTCGGATCACGCCATGCCCACGATCTGAAGCTTCGACTGCAGCGTTTCGCGGTCGAACGGCTTCATCACATATTCGTCGGCACCCGCTTCGATCGCGGCGCGGATATGGGCCATGCCGTTTTCGGTGGTGCAGAACACGACCTTTGGCTTGTTCTCCATCTGCGTTTCGCGAAGGGCCCGCAGGAAATCCATGCCGCTCATCACCGGCATGTTCCAGTCGAGCAGCACGACGTCGGGCGCTGATTCAAGGCAAGCGTCCAGCGCCTCCCGGCCATCCGCCGCTTCGCGCACATTGAACGACAGCCCTTCAAGGATGTGCCGCGCGACCTTGCGGATCACCTTTGAATCGTCGACCACCAGACAGCTTTTCATTCTACGCCCTACTTTCGTTTCGACCCGTCACCGTCCTTGCACGACGGTTGTAAGCGTCGCGTTAATCGCTCGACATTTGCTGAAGGCCGGGGACCAGCGCGGCCAGGTCGATCACCAGCGCCGCTTCGCCGTCGCGGTCGATCACCGCACGCGTTGCCCGGGCCCATTCGCCGGGCAGCGTGACACCGGCGGCCAGCGGCCGGGGCGTGAATTCAGCCACATCGTCCAATGCATCGACGGCAAAGGCATAATGATGCCCGTCGATCTGCGAGACGATGGCGCGCCGGGGCACGCCGCCCCCCGCTTCACCGGCCAGAGCGCCCGCGGTGTCCAGCACCGTCACCACCCGGCTGCGCAGCGTGGCAAGGCCCAGCACGTGGCGTGCGGCGAGCGGCGTCGGCGTCACTTCGCCCAGGTCCACGACCGATTCGACGGCGGCGGATTCGATGGCCACGGGATGGCCGGCAACCTGTGCGAGCAGATACAGGCAGCTCATCGTACACGCTCCAGCCGGGCGCCGACTGCCGCCAGCAAGCCTTCGCGATCATATCGGTGGATGGCCCCGGTGGCGGCCGCCTTGCCGGGGTCGCTGGCCAGCCGGACCAGCGCAGCGCCGGTCGGCGGGGGCGTATCGTCATCGGCGTCCAGACGGATCACAACATCGGGTGTCTCCGCCCCGGCATGGGCCGCTACGCGCCAACCCGCGCCGCGAAGCATCGGCGCCAGGAAGGTGGACATCCAGCCGCCATCCCCCTCGTCCAGCACGCACAGCGGCTGACGCTTGATGTCGCCCACCTCACCATGGGTCGTGAATAGCCACAGCGCGTCGAGCAATTCGACCGGCTCCCCGTCAACCAGCACGACCCCGGCAATCGCGCCCGGCGCGGCGGGTGGTGCCTGTTCGGCCGGGATCGTGACGATGTCGCTC
Organism: Sphingomonas sp. IW22; assembly: GCF_041321155.1. Lineage (GTDB taxonomy): Bacteria > Pseudomonadota > Alphaproteobacteria > Sphingomonadales > Sphingomonadaceae > Sphingomonas. The sequence goes on from NZ_JBGGWB010000001.1 coordinate 919,690, forward strand.
GCCTCCTTGATGGCATAGGCCAGCTCCGCATCGCCGTCGCGCAGGCGCAGCACGGCAAAGGATCGGTCAGGAATCGTCGCATGGGTGGCCAGCGGCACCAGCCGGTTGTCGATCAACAGCCGCAGGCGACCGCCGGTGCGGTATACCTGTGGCGGCTGCGCGGTTTCGATCCGGTCGACGGCCGCCAGCGGCAGCGCGCGGCGCACCCCGTCCAGATCCTGGAAGGTCAGCAGTGACAGGCCCGGCGCTTCGACCTCTTCCTCTGCAACCGCGACCGGCCCGTCCTCTCGCCGGAAACTCAGGCCCGCGACGTTCGCCACCCCGGCGCAATCGACCAGCAGCATCGGCCGTCCGCTGTCGGGCAGCGTCTGCCCGGCATAGACCCCCGCCGCCATCACGGCCGGGGCCGCCGGCTTGATCACCAGTTCCTCATGGTCCAGCACTTCGTCCACGCCCAGCACGAACGCGCCGACGCCGATGTTGGCGATGATCAGCATGTCCGGCTCCCGGTCGCCCGCCGACAAACCCAGGAGCGCGCCGAAGGGCACCACCGGCAGGCGGCGTTCGCGCACGGTGGCGACCATCCGCCCGCCAAGCCGTTCGATCCGCACACCCTGCCCGCCCAGCGCAACAATCTCCTCGATCACGCCGCGCGGCACGGCGAAACACTGTTCACCAACGCCGACGATGATCGTCGGCAGAATGGACAGTGTCAGCGGTACGCGGATTGCAATCCGCAGGCCCCGGCCCGGCGTACTGTCCAGCTCCACCCGGCCCCCGATCGCCTCGATCGCAGAGCGCACCACGTCCATGCCAACGCCGCGCCCGGAAATCGACGACACATCGTCCTTGGTCGACAGGCCCGGTTCGAAGATCAGCGCCAGCCGGTCCCGTTCCGGCAGCGCGCGCAGTGAACCTTCGTCGCGGCCATTCCTGACCAGCTTGGCAATCAGCCTTTCGGTGTCGATGCCGCGTCCGTCATCGGTCACTTCCACGACGATCTGATTGCCCGCCTGTCGCGCGGCGACCGTCAGATGCCCGGTTTCCGGCTTGCCCGCCGCGCGCCGAGCGGCCGGATCTTCGAGCCCGTGGTCAATCGAATTGCGGATGATGTGGACCAGCGGATCGCGCATCACCTCGATCATTTCGCGGTCCAGCTCGACGTCGCTGCCCTCCACCGACAAGGCGACGCGCTTGTCCAGGCTGGCCGCAGTGTCGCGCACCAGCCGCGGCAAGGCCGAGAACAGCATCTCGATCTTTTGCATGCGGGTCCGCGTCACGGTTTCGCGCATATCCGCGACCGTGGCGGACAGGCGTTCCAGCGCGGCCTCCGCCGTGGGGTCGACATCGCCCGCCCGCATCCGGCGCGCGAGTTCGTTTCGCGCCAGCACCATTTCGGACATGCCGCTCATCATCCGGTCGAGCAGATCGACACCCAGCCGGACGCTTCGCGAAGGGCTGCGAACCACTACCGGTCCCGCCCGTTCCGCAGGCGGCGGCGAACCGGCCAACGCCAGCATTGCTGCCGCCGGGTCTAGCGCGGCGATCAACAGGTCGTCGCTGCCATCGTCGAGCGAGGTTCCGCTGTCGATCGCATCGACGATCTCGCCGATCCGGTCGACGATCGCCAGCACCGCGTTGACCAGCCGCGCGTCGGGCACACGGCGACCGTCGCGAACCTGCGCCAGCGTGTCTTCGGCGGCGTGGGCCAGCCGCTCAAGCCGCGGCAGATCCAGGAAACCGCAGCTTCCCTTGACCGTGTGGACAAAGCGGAAAATGGCGTCCAGCCGCGCGCGGTCGTCGGGCGCGGCTTCCCACGCGACGATTTCCCCGGCCAATGCCTCGGCCGTTTCGCGTGTCTCCGCGATGAATTCCTGCAACAGGTCGTCCATGGTCCTCCGCCGGATTGGCCAGCGAGCCTTGAACGCCTGCAGTTAAAAGGGCGTTTATTTGGCGGCGAAATGCACGCCGAACAGCAATACTTCGGCCTCCGCCGGCGAAACCTGAAGCGTGCCGCCGCCTTCATCGACCAGCTGGCGCACCAGATGCGCCGCCGCCGACCGGGGCGTCAGCGGCCCCGACGCGCCAGAGCCGTCCAGTGCGGTGCGCAGTTCGGGGTCGAGGACGATTCGCGGCCCATCGGCGCGCACGACAATCTCCACCCGGCCGCCCCCGGCCTCCGCACCAACATCCAGCCGCCCGCCGCGCACCAGCGCGTCGCCGGCGATCAGCGCCAGGTTCAGCAGCACCTTGATCGCGGGCTTGGGCAACTGCCCCACCTCGACCAGCCAACCCAATTGCAGCCGCTGATTGTCGGCAAACAGCCCCTCGATCGCGGCGCATGCCTCCCGCGTGTCAACCATTTCGCCAAACCCGCCCGCCGCACCAAAGGCGAGGCGAAAGAATTTCAGCTTGTTGGCGGATGCGCGCGCGCTTTCCACCAGCAGCTCGATGCAGCGGGCGCGCATTTCAGGATCATGTTCATCGGCAAGCAGCTCAAGCCCGTTGTTCAGTGCCCCGACCGGGCTGAGCAGGTCGTGGCACAGGCGCGAACATAACAGGCTGGCGAATTCGGTCGGACTGGTCGGCAACGCCATCGGCTCCTCTCGCAAGCGGGCCTTGTGGCGCAGCGGGACTCCCGGCGCAAGCGATCAGGATCAATCCACGCCCGGTAACCATGGGACCGCGACGAACCGCCCAAGCACATCCCCGTCTGGGACCGCACGGAACAGCGACAGCGTGCCTCCGCCCAGAATGGCCCACAGCCTGCCATCGGCGTCGGCCATCGCAGCATCGGTCGACGACGGCCATGCCATGCCGGTCGGGTGCGAGTGCCAATAGCCGATAATGGCCGGCCTGCCGCCACGCGCCGCACGATGCGCGGCCAGCAGATGCGCGGGATCGATCTCGAACCGGGTGGCGGGTGAGGACGCGACATTGGCCGCGATGGTCGCGTGGATGACGTGCGCACCCCGCCCCAGCAGCAGGCCGCACGCCTCCTGCGGGTGGGCGGCGGCAGCCGCACGATGGATGCAGTCGACCGCCGCCCTTGAAATCATCACATCAGCCACCCAATTTCTTTACAAGAATGAGCCGGGGGGTTTCCACTATAGACGCAACGATCGCGCCCGCCGCCAATGGGTGGCGGCTGGACCGTGCGCTTGCGGACGCGGTGCCCAGCCTGTCGCGCGAACGGCTGAAGGCGTTGATCGCGTCCGGCGCGGTCATCGGCGCCGACGGCCCTGCACGCGATCCAGCGCGAAAGGCTGTGGCGGGCGCATCCTTCCGCGTCGAAGTGCCCGAACCGCGCCCCGCCCATAATGAAGCGCAAGCGATCGAGCTGAACATCGCGTTCGAGGATGAGCATCTGATCGTCGTCGACAAGCCGGCCGGGCTGGTGGTGCATCCTGCCGCCGGCAATCTGGACGGCACATTGGTCAACGCGCTGCTCCACCATTGCGCCGGCGAGCTGTCGGGGATCGGCGGCGTCGCGCGGCCCGGCATCGTTCATCGCATCGACAAGGATACGTCCGGCCTGATCGTTGCGGCCAAGCATGACCGCGCGCATGAGGGCCTAGCAAGGCAGTTCAAGGCGCACAGCATCGACCGCCGCTATCAGGCGATCGTTGGCGGCGTGCCGGTGGCGGGCAAGGGCACGGTCGACGCCCGGCTGGCCCGATCAACCGCCAATCGCAAGAAGATCGCGGTCGTTCAGGGCGATGCCGGCAAACATGCCGTCACTCACTGGCGCCTGGTCCAGCCACTGCGCGAAGCCGCGCTGGTCGAATGTCGGCTGGAAACCGGCCGCACTCATCAGGTGCGGGTCCATATGGCGTCCATCGGCCACCCACTGCTTGGCGACCCGGTTTATGGCAGGACCAAGGCCGCGCACCGTGCCGTGCTGGAAACGCTGGGTTTCAGGCGCCAGGCGTTGCATGCTGCCCGGCTTGGGTTCATCCATCCTGTCACAAGCACCGCTTTGTCGTTCGAAAGCAGGATGCCGGGCGACATGCAGGAACTGTTTAACCAGCTTGTCGTATAGCCATTTGACGATATTGCCGCGCGCGGTTGCGGCGGTCACATTCGTCCAACACCAAGGGAGATTCGGTCATGGCCAGCGGTAGCAACGTCCCGGCGACGATCCCGGCGCTTGGCGGCGAAGCGAGCCTCAACCGCTATCTGTCCGAGATCAAGAAGTTTCCGATCCTCAGCCCCGAGCAGGAATATATGCTCGCCAAGCGGTTTCAGGATCACGGCGACACGGAAGCGGCGGCACAGCTTGTCACCTCTCACCTGCGGCTCGTTGCCAAGATCGCCATGGGCTATCGCGGCTATGGCCTCCCCGTGTCCGAGTTGATCTCGGAGGGGAATATCGGCCTGATGCAGGGCGTGAAGAAGTTCGAGCCGGATCGCGGCTTCCGCCTTGCGACCTATGCCATGTGGTGGATCCGCGCCTCGATCCAGGAATTCATCCTGCGCAGCTGGTCGCTGGTGAAGATGGGCACGACCGCGGCCCAGAAGAAGCTGTTCTTCAACCTGCGCCGCATGAAGGCCAAGCTGGACGCGTTCGAGGACGGCGACCTGCGGCCTGAAGATGTGGCGAAGATCGCCAAGGATCTGGGCGTCACCGAGGATGAGGTGACCAGCATGAACCGCCGCATGGCGATGGGCGGCGACACGTCGCTCAATGTGCCGATGCGGGAGGATTCGGAGAGCCAGTGGCAGGATTGGCTGGCCGATGACGAGCCGCTTCAGGACCAGCGCGTCGCGGAAGCTCAGGAAGCCGATGTGCGCCACACCATGCTGGTAGAGGCGATGGACGACCTGAACGAGCGTGAGAAGCACATCCTGACCGAACGCCGCCTGACCGACGATCCCAAGACGCTGGAGGAGTTGAGCCAAGTCTATGGCGTCAGCCGCGAGCGCGTCCGCCAGATCGAAGTGCGTGCGTTTGAAAAGCTGCAAAAGGCGATGATGCGGCTGGCGGGCGAAAAGCGGCTGCTGGCGCTGAGCTGACCGCAGGCGAAAGCTGATTTTCAAGCCTGTCCTCTCACGCTAACCGACGGCAATGGCCAAGGCTGAAGGACAGGCGCGCGCACGGCGCGGCAATCGCAACTGGGGTCGGCGGATAACCGGTTGGCTGGCGAAGGCGGCAATCGCCTTCGTCCTGTTCAGCGTGGTGATCGTCGGCCTGTATCGTTTCGTGCCTCCGCCCTTCACCTTCACCATGGCAGGCGACATTCTGGCCGGGCGCAGCGTCACCAAGAACTGGCTGCCGATCGAAGATATCGACGTCGACATGGCCCGCGCGGCGATTGCGGCAGAGGATTCGAACTTCTGCTCGCATCACGGATTCGATTATTCCGCCATCGCCGCCGCGGCGATGCGAAACGCCAGCGGTGGGCGTGTTCGCGGTGGATCTACGATCAGCCAGCAGACCGCGAAAAACGTGTTCCTGTGGCAGGGCGGCGGCTATTTCCGCAAGGCCGTGGAAGCGTGGTTCACGGTCCTGATCGAGGCGATCTGGGGCAAGCGGCGGATCATGGAAGTCTATCTGAACGTCGCGGAAACGGGCATCGGTACTTACGGCGCCGACGCGGGCGCACTTCGCTATTTCGGCCACGGCGCCGGACGGCTGTCCGAACGGGAAGCAGCCCGAATCGCCGCCGTGCTGCCCCTGCCAAAGAAACGGCCGGGTGTCGCCCCAACGGGTTTCACCCGGCGCTATGGCAACCGCATCGTGTCGCGCATCGGCGTCGTTCGCCGCGAGCGTCTCGACGCGTGCGTCCGCTGATCCGGATTTACTCGACGGCCTTTTGCGCGGCGTCGCCGACCTTCTGCGCGCCTTCGCTCACGCTTTCGGCGGCGCCGGTGATGGCGCTGGTCTCTGCCGTTTCGTTGCGGCTCTGATTCATAAGGTAAAAGGCGCCGACGATAATCGCGATCAACAAAGCGATGCCGATCAGCACGGTGCCGCCACTGCTGCGCCGTTCGATCACGGTGGTGGTGTGCGGCTGATCGCTATAAGTGGTGCGTTCCTCTACCATGATGAGACCCCTTGTTGTTACAAGGGCGCAACCGTTCAGCCCGCCGGACGGTTCCCGCGCAACCAATATGCGCGCCGCCGGTTGTTGCCGCGCCGGCCCGCGTGTAGCGTTCGCACAGTCGGTACGTCGCCGAATAAGAGGGGGAGAGATCATGCGTCAGACGATCGCCGTGCTTGCCGTCGCCACTACCGCCGTCGCGGTCGCCAGCGTCGCGACGGGCGCGCCGCAGAGCCAGCGTGGCGCACTTCGCGCCGCTGTCGACGCCCCCACCCGCACGCCCGCCAACAAGGCCCGCGACAATGCCCGCCATCCGCTGGAAACCCTGTCCTTTTTCGGAGTTCAGCCGACGCATACCGTGGTCGAGCTATATCCCGGCGGCGGCTGGTACACCGAAATCCTGGCACCCTATCTTAAGGACAAGGGACAGCTCTGGGTCGCGGCGCCCGCCCCCAATGGGCTTAAGGGCGTGCAGTCGCTGATCGCCAAGGATGCCGCCACTTATGGCAAGGTGAAGGTCGCCGCCCTGCCCGCCGGCAATGGCATGACCGGGGTGCCCGATGGCAGCGCCGACGTCGTCCTGACGTTCCGCAACGTCCATAACTGGCGTTTTGGCGGCGCCGACGCCGCGCAACAGGTATTCAACGCCGCATTCCGCATGCTGAAACCCGGTGGAACGCTGGGCGTGGTCGAACACCGCCTGCCCGAAAGCCGCGACGCCGCAGCCGAGGAAAAGAGCGGCTATATGAAGACCAGTTCGGTTATCGGCTTTGCCCGGAGCGCCGGGTTTGAGGTTGTCGGCCAGAGCGAGGTTAACGCCAATCCCAAGGATACTGCCGACTATCCGGGCGGCGTATGGACGCTGCCGCCGTCGCTGCGTGGCGCCGATCAGGATCGCGCCAAATATCAGGCGATCGGTGAAAGCGACCGTATGACGATCCGCTTCCGCAAGCCTGCCTGATCGACCAGCGCCCGGCTGCCGTTATCGCGGCGGCCGGGCGTTCCAGTCAGCCGAGCTTCTCGACCTTGGACTGAAGCTCTGCCAGCTGCGCCTTAAGCGTTGCAATTTCTTCGTCCTTGGCCTGCGCCGGAGAGGCGACGCCGCCCTTGGGCTTGAACGCGGCGGTTGCCGCTTCGAACATTTCGATGTTGCGCTTGGCGATTTCGGCAAAGGGCGAATGGGCAAACGCCCCCTCGACCGCCGTCTTGAACTGTTCCTGATTCCGGCGAAAGCTCTCCATCGACGCTTCCAGGTAACCTGGCACCATTGCCTGCATGCTGTCGCCATACAGGCTGATCAATTGACGCAGGAAGCTGACCGGCAACATCGTCTGGCCCCGCGCCTCTTCTTCCATGATGATCTGGGTCAGGACATTATGCGTGATGTCTTCATCGCTGCGGGCATCGACGACCTTGAAGTCGCGGCCCTCGCGCGTCATCACCGCCAGATGGTCGAGCGTGATATAGGACGAAGTCTCGGTATTATAGAGGCGCCGATTCGCGTATTTCTTGATGATGACGGGACCGTTTCCCGCACTCGCCTTCTTCATCGCATCGGACCCCTGTGACTTTTGACAATCCGACCGTATCATCCTTTGTTGATGCACCGCAACACGGGCCGCGTCCGCTGCCCCTGTTTCTTTCCATGCTGCGCGAAAGGACCGCAGCATCGTCCAATCGGCGCGACGCCGTTCTGGCCGGACTGGCTGCCTATCAACGCGCCCCGCGCAACACGCCCCGCGCCCCGCGCCCCGTGCTGGCACAGGCCGGCAACGCCACCCTGCGCGACTATCGCGGAGACGCGAGCAAGGGGGCGCCCGTTGTATTCGTGCCCTCGCTGATCAATCCGCCGCATGTGCTGGACCTGGCGCCCGACAATTCGCTGCTGGGCTATCTTGCGGATGTGGGATTGGCGCCAATGCTGGTCGATTGGGGCACCTCGGCGTGGGAGGATCGCGGCCTCGACATCGGTGGCCATGTCACTGAACGCCTGTTGCCGATGCTGGCGACGCTGGACCAGCCGCCGGTGCTGGTCGGCTATTGCTTGGGCGGGACGATGGCGATGGCGGCGGCAGCGCTGACGCCGCTTGCCGGGCTGGCGCTGCTGGCGACGCCGTGGCGCTTCTCCGCCTTTTCTGATGCCGCACGCGCGGACATCGCTGGACTTTGGCAAGCCGGGGAGCCCGGTTGCGCGGCGCTGGGCGTGGTGCCGATGGAGGTGTTGCAAAGCGGTTTCTGGCGGCTGGACCCTGACCGCACGCTCGACAAATACGCCCGTTTCGCGACGCTTGACCCGGCGGGGCGCGACGCTGCCGCCTTTGTCGCGCTGGAGGACTGGTCCAATCAGGGCGCGCCCCTGACCTATGCCGCCGGGCGTGAGTTGTTCGACGATTTCTATGACGCGGATATGCCCGGCACCGGGCGCTGGCGCGTCGGCGGCCAGCGTGTCGACGCGGCGGGACTTTCGATGCCGCATGTCGAGTTTGTGTCCGCGACCGACCGGATCGTGCCCGCCACGACCAGCGCGATGCTGCGCGACCGGCGCGTGCTGAATGCCGGGCATGTCGGCATGATCGTCGGCTCTCGCGCCAGAACACAGCTATGGGCGCCGCTGGCCGACTGGTTAAGCGCCGCCGTCGTCGCTAGATTGCCACCCGAACGACCCTCATGCCCAGGAGCTTCCGTCCATGACCCAGATCGTTATCGCCGCCGCAAAGCGCACGCCCGTCGGCAGTTTCCTCGGCGCGTTCGCCGGCACGCCCGCCCATGAACTGGGCCGCATCGCGATCGAAGCCGCGCTGGAACAGGCCGGGGTAAAGGGCGAGGAAGTTTCCGAAGTCATCATGGGTCAGGTGCTGACCGCCGGGCAGGGCCAGAACCCCGCGCGTCAGGCGTCAATGGCCGCTGGCATCCCCAAGGAAGTGCCCGCATGGGGCGTCAATCAGGTCTGCGGGTCGGGCCTGCGCACCGTTGCCCTGGGCATGCAGGCGATCGCCAATGGCGATGCCAGCATCGTCGTTGCCGGGGGACAGGAATCCATGTCGATGTCCGCCCATGCCGTTCAGATGCGCGCGGGCACCAAGATGGGCGATGCCAGCCTGGTCGACACCATGATCAAGGACGGCCTGACCGACGTGTTCAACGGCTATCACATGGGCATCACCGCCGAAAATCTGGCTGAGCAATATCAGGTGACGCGCGTCGATCAGGACGCCTTTGCCGTGCGCTCGCAAAATCTGGCGGAAAGGGCCCGCAGCGAAGGCCACTTCAAGGACGAAATCGCGCCCGTCACGATCAAGACCCGCAAGGGCGAGAATGTCGTGGCCGATGACGAATATATCCGCGCGGGTGCGACGCTGGATGCGGTGTCGGGCCTCCGTCCGGCCTTTAAAAAGGACGGCACGGTTACGGCGGGCAACGCCAGTGGCATCAACGACGGCGCCGCCGCGCTGGTGCTCATGACGCGTGAGGAAGCCGACAAGCGCGGCATTACTCCGCTCGCCACGATCAAGAGCTTTGCCAGCGCGGGTGTCGACCCGTCGGTCATGGGCATTGGCCCCGTCCCCGCCAGCCGCCGCGCGCTGGAGAAGGCGGGCTGGACCGTCGCCGACCTTGACCTGATTGAAGCGAACGAGGCGTTTGCCGCACAGGCACTGGCCGTTGGCAAGGACATGGGCTGGTCGGACGACAAGCTGAACGTGAACGGCGGGGCCATCGCCATTGGCCACCCGATCGGCGCATCGGGCGCGCGCGTGCTGACCACGCTGCTATACGCAATGCAGCGCCGCGACGCGAAAAAGGGCCTGGCCACGCTGTGCATCGGCGGCGGCATGGGCATCGCCATGTGCGTCGAGCGCGACTAAAAAGCCACGGTCTCCGGAGTGTCGCCGTGCGGGATGTGACAGTTTTGTCACGTCCCGCCACCAAGTTTCAGACCGTACCATCCGTGACTTGCTCCCCACGCGTCAAAGCGCTTTTGTTCGCTCATCAAGCGTTCAGAAATGTGCAAAGGGGATATCATGCGTAACACTCGATGGATGTCTGCGACTGCGCTGGCAGGCGTCGCGGCATTCCTGCCGACGGCTGCGTTCGGCCAAGCGGCCGTTCCGCCCGCAGCCGCCCAGGCAGAGCAGCTGGAAGCTGACCAGACCACGCCCGACGCCGACGCCTCGATCGTCGTCACTGGCACGCGTATCCGCCAGCCCAACCTCGAGTCGACGGTGCCGATCACCTCGGTTTCGGGCGAGGAGTTTTTCGAAACCGGTCAGGTTTCGGTCGGCGACATCCTGAACGACCTGCCGCAGCTGGCGAACACCTACAGCCAGCAGAACTCGACCCGGTTCCTTGGCACCCGCGGCATCAGCCTGCTCGACCTGCGTAACCTGGGCACCCAGCGCACCCTGGTACTGGTCAACGGCCGCCGTCATGTTGCTGGCGACATTCTCGTCAACGGCGTTTCGCCCGACATCAACACCATCCCGACCGACCTGATCGAGCGCGTGGACATCACGACCGGCGGCAGCTCGTCGGTCTATGGTTCGGACGCGATCGCAGGCGTCGTGAACTTTGTCCTGAAGGACAATTTTGAAGGCATCCAGCTGCGTGGTCAGGCCGGCGTTAACGTCGACTATGGCGATGCAGGCAACCAGTATGTGTCGGCCTTGGTCGGCAAGAACTTCGCCGAAGGTCGCGGTAACGTCGCGCTGAACGTCGAATTCTCGCACCAGTCGGACTATTATGGTTCGGGCCGCCCGGCGTTCCGCCAAAACAACGGCTTCGTCACCGTCGACACCGACACCGGCACCAATTTCGACAGTACCCCCGACCGTCAGTTCATGCGCGACATCCGTTTCGCGACGCTGTCGCTCGGCGGCCAGGTGGCTTATGCCAGCCCGTCAGGCGCCTGCGGTCGTGACCCACTGGGCAGCCCCTATACCTGTGCCTATCTGTTCAACCCCGATGGCACGCTGGTCCCCCAGACCGGCCAGCGGGTCGGCCTGGCACCAAACGGCAACTTCATCGGCGGCAACGGCCTTTCCAATCGCGAAGGCCAGTTGCTGGCGCTGTCGCCTGATCTTGAGCGCGTGTCGGTCAACGCCATCGGCCACTTTGAAGTGAGCCCGGCGTTCGTTCCGTTCTTCGAGGCGAAGTATTCGCGTTCCAAGGCGTTCGGTTCGCAGTCGGGCCCGTTCTTCTCGCAGGGTGGCACGCTCGGCGCAGGGGCGCGTGAACAGATCCGCTTCGACAATCCCTATCTGACCGACCAGGCACGCGGCGTCCTGACGGCGGCCCGCATCGCGTCGGGTGCCAGCGCTCCTGCTGGAGACACCCGCTTCGCGCTTCGCAAGAACTGGGTCGAATTCGGCATCCGCGACGAAGAAATCACGCGTGAAACCTTCCGCATCGTTGGCGGTATCCGCGGCGACTTCAACGATGACTGGAACTACGAGCTGTCGGCCAACTATGGCGAGCACAACGAAACCAACCTGATTGCTGGCAACGTCAACATCCAGCGTTATTTGCTGGGTCTGGATGCCGCTCGCAATTCGGCTGGTCAGATCGTCTGCCGTTCGCAGATCGATCCGGCGGCAGCAGTCGCCTATGTCGACAATCCCGCAACGCTTGCGGCCGACGTCGCGGCATGCGTGCCCATCAATCCGTTCGGCCAGGGCGCTTCGTCGCAGGCGGCGCGCGATTATGTGATCATGGACTCACTGGCGACCGGCAAGATCACGCAGTTTGTCGGTTCGGGCTTTGTCTCGGGTGACCTCAGCCAGCTGTTCGAGCTGCCGGGCGGCCCGATCGCATTCTCGGTCGGCGCGGAATATCGCCGTGAAACCAACTATTACGATCTCGACGACCTGACGCAGGCTGGTTACGCCTTCTACAACGCCATTCCGGAATTCACGGCCCCGGCGTTCGAAGTGAAGGAAGTCTTCGGCGAAGTATCGATCCCGCTGCTGAAGGACCTGCCGTTTGCGCATGCCCTGACGATCACCGGTTCGGGCCGTCTGGCCGACTATAACAACGCGGTCGGGACCGTGTTCGCATGGAGCGCAGGCGTCGACTATGCGCCGATCCCGGATGTCCGCTTCCGCGGCAGCTATTCGCGGTCGGTTCGTTCGCCGAACCTGTCGGAGCTCTACTCGGCCCAGAGCCAGAACTTCGCACCCGGCTTCAGCGATCCCTGCTCGGAGCGTAACATCGGTCAGGGTTCGAACACTCGCGCCGCGAATTGCGCCGCAGCGGGCCGTCCGGCTGGTTATGACTATGTCTACACCTCGTCGCTGGAAATCCTGAGCGGCGGCAATCCGGATCTGCGCGAAGAAACCGGCGTTTCGTACACGATCGGCGGTATCTTTGAGCCGACCTTCTTCCCCGGCTTCTCGATCTCGGTCGACTATTACGACGTCGCGGTTAAGAACGTGATCACTTCGGTCTCGGCCCAGACGATCGCCAACCAGTGCTATGACCTGGCCACGCTGGACAACCAGTTCTGTGACCTGATCCAGCGCGCCGGTCCCGGCGGCGGCCCGAACGGTGAAGAAGAATTCCGCATCCTTGAGGGCTCGCTGCTCGCATCGACGCTGAACTTCGCCAAGCTCAAGGCGCGCGGCATCGACACCAACATCAGCTACCGCCAGAATCTTGGCTGGGGTAACCTGGTGCTGTCGGGCATCTGGACGCGCGTGCTTCAGCGTGACAGCTTCACCAACCCGACCGATCCGGACCGGATCAACCGCGTTCTGTACGAACTGGGCAACCCGCGGGATCAGGTGAACATCAACGCACGTCTGGGCGTTGGCAATGTTCGCTTCGGCTATGAAATGCGCTGGCTGAGCAAGCAGTACCTCAACACCTATGAGGACTTTAACTCGCTCCAGGGCCGTCCGCCGGAGAACCCTGACTATGCGCCGTTCCAGTTCTATCCGGAGGTGTTCTACCACAACATCCGGGCAGATGTGGACATCAACGACAAGTTCAACCTGTATGCCGGTGTCGACAATATCGGCAACCAGCTGCCGCCGCTCGGCCTGACGGGCGTCGGCGGAGGCTCGGGCGTCTATGATGTGCGCGGCCGTTACGGCTATCTGGGCTTCGTTGCGAAGTTCTGATCGTCCACGATCGACAGGATTGGGGGTCGGGCGTTCGCGCCCGGCCCCTTTTCTTTTGCGCCGCAGCCTTTGATAATCACATCATGCACCATGACGCCGCAAACCGCCTGATCGCCGCCGGGCGTCCCGACGACGCGATCTCGATGCTCAAGATGGCGGGCCAGCGGGGCGATGCGGCGGCGTGGTTCAGACTGGCTATTCTTTATCTGGTCGGCAGCCACGTTCCCCGCGACCTTCCCGCTGCGCGCAATGCATTGGCGCTGGCGCGTAAGGGCGGGCACCCCGGCGCAGTGCTGACGGAAGCGGCTTTGACCGCCAACGGGACCGGTGGCGACAGCGACTGGCAGAGGGCGGTCGCGCTTCTCAGGGAAGCGGCGACCCGCCATCAGATCGCCCGCGAGCATCTTGCATTGCTCGATTCAATGGATCTGGACAGTGAAGGTAACCCGAAACGCCTGCCCGATGTCAGGTCGCTCAGCGACGCGCCAAAGGTTGCTCTCGCCAACGGCTTCATCTCTCCCGCTGAGGCGCGTCACGTGGTTCAGGCCGCCGCCGACCTTCTGGAGCCAGCAACCGTCGTCGACCCGCGCACCGGCAGGCTGATCGCCCACCCGATCCGCACGTCCCGCAATGCAGCCATTGGTCCCACGCGCGAGAGCCTGCCGATACAGGCGATCCTGCGGCGAATTGCGCGAATTACAGGCACGAACGTAACGCAAGGCGAGCCGCTGACGTTGCTGGAATACCGTCCCGGACAGGAATACCGGCCGCATCTGGACGCGCTGCCGGGACAAGCAAACCAGCGAACGAAGACCGTGCTGCTGTACCTGAACCACGGCTATCAGGGCGGTGAGACGCGCTTCCTGAAAAACGGCCTGACCGTCGCAGGTCGCGGTGGCGATGCACTGATCTTCGACAATGTGCTGGCCGACGGTCGGCCCGATCCGGATGCCGAACATGCCGGCCTGCCCGTGACGGCGGGGCAGAAGCTGCTAGCGACCCGCTGGATCCGCGCGCAGCCGGTGGACCCGTGGACGATGGGCGGCGCTTGACCTAGTCGATCCAGCGCCGTTCGAACCGGGCGCCTAGGCCCGTCAGCAATTCATATTGCGACCGGCCCGATGCCGCCGCCCATGCCGGCAGATCGGGCGAGAAGTGCACCCAATCCCCCTCCCCCAGACGCGGCGCGGCGGTCACGTCAATGGCGATCAGGTCCATCGACACCCGGCCCAGGATCGGCAGTCGTGCACCGTCGGTTGTGGCGACGGCATCATGCTGAAGCGCACAGGGAAAGCCATCGGCATAGCCAAGGTTGATGATCCCCACTTCGGTCGTGTCGGGCGCGATCCAGGTGGCATTATAGCCCACGCTGCCCCCCGCGGGGACACGACGCCGCTGCAGGATCTGAGCCTCTATCGCGACCACAGGCCGGATGTGCGGCACCATCGCGGCACAGGGGACACCGCCATATAGCGCCAGACCGGGCCGGGTCAGGTCGAAGGCGAAGTCGCGTCCCAGCGCGATGCCCGCCGAATTGGCCAGGCTCATCCGCGCCGCAGACGTGCGCCCCGCCAACGCGGAAAAGGCGTCGCGCTGGGCTACGTTCATTGGGGATGCTTCCTCGGCGCAGGCAAGGTGGCTCATCAGCGTACCGATCGCCATGCCGTCCAGCACCGTGATCTCATCAACAGACAGGCCCAGCCGGTTCATGCCCGTGTCGACCATGACGTCGCAGTCACCATGCCCACGCCAGCGGGCGATCTGCTCCGCCGTGTTCAACACCGGCCGCGCGGGCAACGTCGTTGCCACGGCCATATCGGCGGCGCGAACGCCGTGAAGCACTGACAGCGACAATTGATGTCTCTGCACCAGCGGCGCCAGCGCGGCGGCCTCTGCCCAGGTGGCGACGAAGAAGTCGCGGCAACCGGCGTGCGCCAGCCGCTCGACCACGCCCGCCGCGCCCAGTCCATATCCATTCGCCTTGACCGCCGCGCCTGTCGCCACGCCGCCGCCCAGCGCCTTTAGCGCGCGCCAGTTGTCCGCAAGCGCGGCGGCGTCGAGGATCAGGCGTGAGGGAAGCTCGATATTGGTCACCCGGCCCCGCTAGCGCGACATGGCCGCCGGGACCAGCCCGCGCAGCCGCGCCGCCTTCAGTCCGTCGCTTCGTTCCCCAGCGTTTCCTTCAGACCGAATGCGACGACCAGCAGCGCCATCGCCGCTACGCCCATCGTGTACCACAACCCGGCATAGGGATCACCCGTGCGCGCGACGATATACTGGCTGATAAAGGGCAGGAATCCGCCGAAATATCCGGTGCCGATATGATAGGGGATCGACATCGACGAATATCGGATGCTGGGCGGAAACATCTCTGCCAGCACGGCGGCGACCGGGCCATAGGTTGCGCCCGACAGTGCGCTGAGGCCGATGATTGCGACCAGAATGATGGCCAGATTGGTGCCGGTCGGCACCACCTTTTCCAGCCTGTATCCCGCCTCTGCCAGCGCGGCGTCCAGACCGGCAGGGCTGACATCGGCGACAGGCATGCCGCCGACCGTCACCGCAACGACATTGGCGGGCGCCTTGGTATAGGCGATGCCCTGTTTCGACAGGTGATCCAGTACCTGTCCGCACCGGTCCGCCTGCTTCGCCACAAACGGATCATAGGCACAGGCCGGTCCGTGCACGATTACGGGCGCCCGCGCGGCGGCCTGGGCAAGGCCGGGATTGGCGGCGCCGCCGATCAGCCAGAACAGTGGGAACAGGAACAGGAGCGAGGCGATCAGCCCGACGACGATCGGCAATTTGCGCCCGATCCGGTCGGACAGGCGCCCGAACAGCACGAACCAGAACAGACCCGCGGCAGCGCCAGCGCCGGTAATCAGCTGCGCCGTCGTCTCCTCGACCCGCATCGGGCCGGTCAGGAACGACAGCACGCTGAACATGGCGGTGTACCAGATCACCGTCAGACCCGCCGCGATGCCGAACAGCGCGACCAGCAGCCGCTTTTTGTTGCCGGGATAGGTAAAGCTTTGCACGAACGGATTGCCCGCCAGCTTGCCCGCCGCCTTCATCGCGCGGAACACCGGGCTTTCCGACAATTTGAAGCGCATCCACAGCGACACCGCCAGCAGCAGGATTGAGAAGATGAAGGGCATGCGCCAGCCCCAGTCGAGCCAGGTCTGCGCCGACATCGCGCCCTTGAAGCCAAGCACGACGATCAGGCTGAGGATGAAACCGCCCGCCACGCTCGCCTGAATGAAGCTGGTATAATAGCCGCGGCGCTTTTGCGGTGAATGCTCCGCAACATAGATGGCCGCCCCGCCATATTCGCCGCCCAGCGCCAGTCCCTGCGCGATCCTGAGCAGGATGATGATCGTGGGCGCGGCCATGCCGATCGATGCGGCGGAGGGGACGAAGCCAACCCCCGCCGTCGCCACGCCCATCAGCGTGATGGTGACGAGGAACGTATATTTGCGGCCCAGCCGGTCGCCCAGATAGCCGAAAAGCACCGCGCCCAGCGGACGAAAGCCGAAGCCGATGGCAAAGCCTGCCCAGGCAAGCAGCGCCTGCATGACTTCCGACCCGGCGGGAAAGAAAGTGCGCCCGATAATCCCCGACGCTGCGAGCGTGCCATAGATGAAGAAGTCATACCATTCGAACACGGTGCCCAGCGAAGATGCGGTGATGACCCGCCGGATATCGCTGGCCGAGGGGGTTTCCCCGGCGCCGTCCACCGCATTTACGACCATCGTCATCCCCGCCCCCGTTCTACTTCCCCGTTGGTTTAGCCGTTGGCGCGGCGCGGGCAAGCGGTGCGTTGGCAGGCAGCCAGGGGGTCACCCCAGCCGCGCCAGCGCCGCCGACAGCCGTTCGGCCTCTGCCGCCTTGTCCGCATGATCCGCCCGCGCCTTTTCAACCGCTTCGGGCTTGGCGCGTTCGATGAAGCTGGCATTGGACAGGCGCCCGGCTAGCGAATCGCGCTCCTTCGTCGCGGCGGCAATCGCCTTGGTCAGGCGCGCGCGTTCGGCGTCGAGGTCGATGACGTCGCCCAGGGGCATCATATAGGTCGTCTGGTCGACCACCACCTGCAACGCCCCGCCCGGCGGCAATTGCCCGACGATCAGGTCGACGCGCGCCAGCCGGGCCAGCGCCACCGTCTGTGACTGAAGGCGCGCTTCGGTCGTGGCATCGGCATCGCGCGCCAGAATGGGCAGGCGCGCACCCGGCGGTACGTTCAGCTCGTTGCGCGCTGCGCGCACTTCGCTGACCAGCCGGATCAGCCAGTCGATCTCGGCCTTGGCTTCGGGGTCGAGCGCGCGGGCGTCGGGCATCGGCCATTTCGCGACGATCAGATCATATTCGCGCGTGCCCAGCGCATGCCACAGCTCTTCGGTGATGAAGGGCATGAAGGGGTGCAGCATGACCAGAATCTGGTCCAGCACCCAACCGGCAACGGCCTTGGTTTCCTTGTCGATGGTGCCCTTGATCAGCTCGAGATACCAGTCGCAGAAGCGGCTCCACACGAACTGGTAGATCGCGTTCGCCGCCGCATCGAAGCGCAGATCGGCCAGCGCCAGATCCAGCGCCTGCACCACCTCGACAGTTTCGGCGATGATCCACTTGTTCACGGCGTGGGTCGCGACCGGCGGCTCGATCGACTGCGACGCGCCGATACCGTTGGCCATGGCAAAGCGCGTTGCGTTCCACAACTTGGTCGCGAAGTTGCGGTACCCCTCGACCCGCTTCTCATCCATCTTGATGTCGCGGCCCTGGCTTTCCATCGCCGCCATGAAGAAGCGCAGCGCGTCGGCGCCGTATTTGTCGATCAGGCCCAGCGGGTCGACGGTATTGCCCTTGGACTTCGACATCTTGGCGCCGTCGGCCGCGCGTACCAGCCCGTGGAGATACAGCTTGCGGAACGGCACATCGCCCAGGAAGTGCATGCCCTGCATCATCATCCGCGCATCCCAGAAAAACAGGATGTCGAAGCCCGAAATCAGGATGTCGTTGGGGTAACGCCCCGCCGCCTTGGGATCGGCTTCTGGCCAGCCCAGTGTCGCGAACGGCCACAGGGCGGAGGAGAACCAGGTGTCGAGGACGTCGGGGTCGCGGGTCAGGGCGACCCCCGCCCCCGCCGCTGCCTGTGCCTCAGCCTCCGTCTCGGCGACGAACACGCGGCCGTCATCGGCATACCACGCCGGAATCCGGTGTCCCCACCACAATTGCCGCGAGACGCACCATGGCTGGATGTTCTCCATCCAGTTGAAGAACGTCTTCTCCCACGACTTCGGCACGATCTCGATTGCGCCGCTGCGAACCGCCTCGATCGGGGCCTTGGCGAGTTCAGCGGCGTTCACATACCATTGGTCGGTCAGCCACGGTTCGATGACCACGCCCGACCGGTCGCCATAGGGCGCCTGAATGGTGCGCGGCTCGGCGTCATGCTCCGCGCCGTCCTTGTCGATGTGCGGGATCAGGAAACCCTCGGCCTTCAGCCGCTCGACCACAGCCTTGCGCGCGGCGAAGCGGTCCTGTCCGATCAACTCGGCGGGGACGAGACCATCGGCGGTCTGGCAGATTGCGGCCTTGGCATCGAGCATGTTGAGCATGTCGCGCGCCTCGATACCCGCGCGGCGGCCGACCTCGAAATCGTTGAAGTCATGCCCCGGCGTGATCTTGACGGCGCCCGAACCCAGTTCGGGATCGGCATGTTCGTCGGCGACGATCGGGATCAACCGGCCCGTGATCGGCAGGCGCAGCCGCTTGCCCACCAAAGCCTTGTAGCGGTCGTCGTCGGGATGCACCGCGACCGCCATGTCGGCCAGCATCGTCTCTGGCCGGGTGGTCGCCACCTCGACATGGCCGCTGCCGTCCTCAAGCGGGTAACGGATGCGCCAGAAGCCGCCCTGAACCTCTCGCGTTTCGACCTCAAGATCGCTGATCGCAGTGCCAAGGCCGGGGTCCCAGTTCACCAGCCGCTTGTCGCGATAGATCAGGCCGTCGCGGTGCAGGTCGACGAACACCTTGAGCACGGCCTTTGAAAAGCCTTCGTCCATGGTGAAGCGTTCGTCGGCCCAGTCCATCGAACAGCCCAGCCGCCGCAGCTGGCGCGTGATGGCGCCGCCGCTTTCGGCCTTCCATTCCCAGACCTTGTCGACAAACGCCTCACGGCCCAGGTCGGTGCGCTTGACGCCGTCCTTCGCCAGATTGCGCTCCACCACCATCTGCGTCGCGATGCCCGCATGGTCGGTGCCCACCACCCAGCGCGCGTCCTTGCCCTGCAACCGGGCGTGGCGGACCAGAATGTCCTGCAGCGTGTTGTCCAGCGCGTGGCCGATGTGCAGCGAGCCGGTGACGTTTGGCGGCGGGTTGACGATCGTCCACGGTTCGGCACCCGGCCGTTCGGGGCGGAACAGGCCGGCGCCTTCCCAATGCGCATACCAGCGCGATTCGATGGCGGCGGGGTCGAACGTCTTGGGCAATTCAGTCATAGCGCCGCTCTATCCAAGCGAGCCGAGATGACAAGCCGTTGGCGCAACGCGCGACGCGATCGGCGATCAGGCGATGCCGTTCGGCCCCTCCAGCAATTGCTTGATGCGGTGCGACAGCTCGGCACGGCGATAGGGCTTTCGCACTACTTCAAAGACACGGCTATCCTCATCCAGCGCCCGGTCTGAATAACCGGTGGTCAGCAATACCGGCAAGTTCGGAAATTCCCGCCGTACCGTCTGCGCCAGTGCAACGCCCGACATGCCCGGCATGACGATATCGGTGAACAGCAGACTGAACTGCTCGCCCCCGCGTAACCGCTCCAGCGCCTGAACGGCGTTCAGGGCGTGAACGACCGAATAGCCCAGATCCTCCAGCATCGCCTGACCCAGCTCGGCCACCTGCGGCTGATCCTCGACCATCAGGATGGCTTCCCCGCCGCCCTGCGTCCGCTGGACCGATGCCGTATTTGGCTCGGCCATGCCGCGCGCGCGAACGAAGTAAAGGGTAAAGCGCGCGCCGCCCGACGGCAGGTTCTCAACCGCGACACCGCCGCCCGACTGGCGCATGAAGCCGTAGACCATCGACAGACCAAGCCCACTGCCCTCCCCCACGCCCTTCGTCGAAAAGAAAGGGTCGAAAATGCGGTGGATGCTGTCATCATCGACGCCGCGACCGGTATCGGTCACCGACAGCGCGACATATTCGCCCGGCTCCAGCCCCGGCGCGGGCAGCGCATCGGCTGCCAACACCAGGTTTTCGGTCGCGATGGTGACTGTGCCCCTCCCCTCCATCGCGTCGCGAGCATTGGAGAGCAGGTTCAATAGCGCCATTTCAGCCTGGATCGGGTCGATCCGGCTGTTCCACAGATTATCGGCAAGCTGTCGCCGCACTTGGATGCCGTCGCCCAGATTGCGTTCGATGACGGGCCCGAAGTCCATCAACAGCGTGTTCAGATTGAGCAGCCGCTCGCGCAATTCCTGTTTCCGGGCAAAGGCGAGCAGCTGCTGGGTCAACGTCGCCCCGCGGCTGGCGGCCATGCCGATCGCCTCGATCGCGCGGCGGGCGGCTCGGTCATTTTCGTCGACGCGCCCTTCCAGCAGATCGACATAGCCAAGGACGACCTGAAGCAGATTGTTGAAATCGTGCGCGATGCCGCCGGTCAGCTTGCCCACCGCCTCCATCTTCTGCGCCTGATGCAACGCCTCTTCGGCTTCCTTGCGGCGGGAGATATCGAGCTGGCTGGCAAAGAAGAACAGCAACTCACCAGCGTCGTCGAACACCGGCGAGACGAACAGGGCGTTCCAGAATGTCGAGCCGTTCTTGCGGTAGTTCAGGATTTCGACCGCGATTTCCTCGCGCCGCTCGATCGCCTCGCGAACCTGACGGACGGCGGCGCGGTCGGTTTCCGGGCCCTGAAGGAAACGGCAGTTGCGCCCGACGATCTCGTCCGAGCTGTACCCCGTCATCTTCTCGAACGCGCGATTGGAAAAGACGATCGGATTGTCGGGCTGGTGCGGGTCGGTGACGATCATCGGCATCCGGGTCGTCTGGACCGCCGCGAAGAAGATGTCGTGACGCGCGCCACCCAGTTGTGACGCATTCACCGGGTCCGGCTGCGGCGCCTTCGGCAGGCCGGGGAACAACATACCGCCCGGCAGCTTATCCGAATCTTGATCGCTCATCTTCCCCGAACCCGCGAAAAGGCCGTTGGTTGCGGCCGGGAACGGCGAAGGCGATACGGTCCTTGGGCGCGGTTCAGCGTTCGTTGCGACCCGAAATACGCGCAATTTCGCGCGAAACCATCGTCTCGACAATGGCGGGCAGATTGGCGTCCAGCCATTCGCTGAGCATCGGTTTCAGCATTTCACGCACCAGCCCTTCCAGCGTGTCGCTGCCAGCGACCTCGGGCTTAACGACCAGCCGGGAAAGCGCCTCCAGCCGACCGCGCGTCGCCTGGGCCACACGGGGGGACAGGATGTCGGGGTCGGTAGTGCCGTCCGCCGCGGCAAAGGTCGCGCGCTGCGGTTCGGGACGCGGCGCCTCCGCACGGGGCACATCAGCCGCGGCCGCATCGTCCAGTTCCAGCACCGTTTCGGCTTCCTCATCATCATCGTCGTCGGCGACCGTCTCGTCGGACAGCGGCCTGCCCATACGCCGGCTGAGCGGCGCCTGCGGCTCACCCTCTTCGGCGATGATCCGTTTGATCGAGGACAGGATGTCCTCCATCGACGGTTCAGTGCCCAAATCCCGCATAACGACCTCGCCGCATTGCCCCCCCGCGCCGGTCAGCGGGGCGTTGGCGTTTCAAGTGAGGGATTGGCGGGGTCGGTGTCAACGGGGCGCTGAAGTTCCGGCTCCAGCGGCCGCGTGACGACGGGCGTCTGCGCGGGCGCGTCGACCGTGCGCGTTCCAACCGCGATCGGCCTGGGCTCGTCGTCGAAATCGAACCACGCCTTGTCCACGCGCTCATAATCCGTGATCGGGTCGTAAAGCGCGCCGCCGTCCAGCCCCAGATCCTGGGCTTCTGCCCGGCCCATTGCCGCCAGCAACGCGAAGCCTGCGACATAGGCGTTGCGCCGTGCGCCGACCAGATCGACCTGGCTGTTCAGCAATTCCTGTTCGGCGTTCAACACTTCGATGATGGTGCGGTTGCCGACGCTGTTTTCCGCACGAACACCCTCGAGGCTGAGACGGTTGGCTGCGACGGCGGCTTCCGATGCCTCGATCACGCGCTGGGCCGATTGCCAGTTGGCGAACGCCGTTCGCGCCTGTGCCACCACCTGACGCTCGGTTGCGGTCACCTGTTCGATGGCAACGCTTTGCCGTGCCTGGGCCTGACGCACCTGCGCTGCGGGCCGGCCGCCCTGATAAAGCGGCACGGTGAAGCCGATGCCGGCCTGCGCCGCCGTGCCCGTCTGCGGCACACTCCCGCCCACCACCGACGATTGCAATGTGCCCAGATAATTGAAGTAATTGCCACCGGCGACCACGTCCACCTGGGGCAGACGCGATGCACGCGCGGCGCGGACATCCAGCGCGGCCGCATCCCGACTACGCTCGGCTGCTTCCAGCGCGGGATTGTTGTTCAGCGCGGTTCCAACCGCCGCTTGCGGATCGGGCGGCAGATTGGGCAGCATCGGCGGTGGCGCCAGTTCGCCCGGCGGCGCGCCCACGACCTGAAGATAGGTTTCGCGACTGGTGATCAGTTGCGCCTCTGCCTGGCGCAGAGTGCCGATCGCACCCGACAGCCGGGCTTCCGACTGGGCCACGTCGGTGCGCGTCAGGTCGCCCACTTCGAACCGGTCACGCGCGGCCTGAAGGTTGATCTCAAGACTGCGGACATTCTGGCGGTTCAGCTGCACCACCGCCTCGTCGCGGATCACATCGTTATAGGCAGCGACAACCTGGGTGAAGAGGTCGGCTTCGCTGCTGCGCAGGTTCGAGCGTCCCGCCTCGACACGCGTTTTGGCCGCTGCCACCGAATTGCGAACCCGTCCCGCGGCAAAGACATTCAGGCTGGCGTTGAGGTTGGCGGTCAGGGCACGGTCGGGTTGCAGAAAGGCGTTTCGCCCTTGGACGACGTTTTCGACGTAATTGCCCTGCACCCCCAGCTGCGGCAATGCATCCGCCCGCGCCAGTGGCACACCCTCATTGATCGCGCGCAGGTTCGCACGCTCGCCAGCGATTACCGGATTGTCGCGATAGGCGCGCAACATCGCATCGCGCAGCGTCGTCTGCGCGGCTGACGGAACGGCTTCGGGTACCGGCGGCGCGGGCGGCAGCGGCGCGATCGTCTGCGCCGCCGCTCCGATCGGGAACAGCATCACCGTTCCAGCCAGAAAGGCCAGCCTCATCCCCCTTACCATGCCCGTTCTTCCGCCCTTTATGCGAAGCTTGAGCGAGCCGCCCTTATGGTCGCCGCCCGATCCGCCAGATTATCCTTCGATCAGAATGTAAAGCCCCGCGGCTT
Source organism: Sphingomonas sp. IW22 (assembly GCF_041321155.1). Taxonomy (GTDB): domain Bacteria; phylum Pseudomonadota; class Alphaproteobacteria; order Sphingomonadales; family Sphingomonadaceae; genus Sphingomonas. The sequence continues at coordinate 943,314 of NZ_JBGGWB010000001.1, forward strand.
TTCAAAGCCCGGCAAAACCGTACACACACAATCCGCGAAGTCCATCAAACCAAAACCCGTCGCCGAACGGGTGCCCGTGGCCAGTCGCGTCACGCCGCGATCGACCAGCCCGGTGGCAATGCGCGCGCCTGGCCGCGCCTGCTCAAGAAATGCATCCGGCACCTGCTCGATCGCGCCATCGACGATGATCACGTCATAGGGTGCACCGGCGGCCCAGCCGTTGTTCAGCGGCCCTTCGACGACTTCGACATTCGCGACGCCGGCCAGTGCCGTGCGGGCCAGCGCCACCAGTAACGGCTCGCTTTCCAACGCAACCACTTCGCGAGCCAGCTTGGACAGCAGCGCAGCGGCATAGCCGCCCGTCGCGCCGATCAGCAGCACCCGGTCGCCGGGCGCGATGCGCGCCTCGGTCAACAGGCGCCCGGTTGCGAGCGGGTTGTTGTGCCGGCGCCCGCCAGGCAGCTCGACCATGGTGTCGGCATAAGCGAAGCGCGCCACCGCGTCGGGCAGAAAATGCTCGCGCGGCACCTGCGACATCGCCGCGACGACACGCGGATCGTTCACGGCGCTGGTCCGCAACTGGCTGGCGACCATCCCATGGCGCAGCGCTTCGCTACGCTCAGGCGTGATCGTCGTCCCATCGATGGTTGCAGTCGTCATCATGCCCACCCTCTTCGCACAGCCGTATTAGTCGTGCAATACACTAGTTGATCTCGACGGCTTCTATCGCGCTGCGGGCGCGCCGCCAAGCAATTGGCAAGGCAGGCGACGAAAAGGGCAATTACAAGCGTCCAACGGCTTCGTGCAGCCGGTGCAATACCGCGGCATCCCCGACTTGCGCGTCAGCCGCCTCCCCCGCCAGCGCCATCAGGTCCAGCGCGCCGAAGCTGGCCGCCAGCCCCTTTAACCGCCACCCGCTCTGTTGCCATGCGCCGGGCGAACTGGCCGCCTCCATCGCGGACAGCGCACGATGCGCGCTGTCGACAAAAGCGCTGCGAAGCTCTGCGATCAGTGCGGGTTCATCCCCCACCGCAGCCGCCAGCGTCGCGTCGATCGTTCCAAAGTCATATGCCATCGGTCGGATACGATAGACCGTTTTGGTTAACGCATGGTTTCGCTCGCGAATGCGCTGCGATGTGTTAAAAGTGAAAAATGCACGGGGGTTCTCGCATCATCGATTTCCACGCCGACCGGGTAAAGCGCGACTCGGCGCCGGACGGAAATGACGTGCTGCCGATGCAGCACCTCGACCCGGATACCACGTTCGAAGCGCCGCCGCCGTCGGGATCGGAACGGGCCCTGGCCGGCAGCGCCGTGCTGGCGGCGCTGTTGTGGATGGGGCTGGTCGGCTGGCTGCTACTCGCTGATACAGGCGCCATGCCCGACGACCCCGTGGCGATCGTTCAGCTTTGTGCAGCCGTCGTCGCACCGCTCGCCCTGATCGCCATTCTCTGGCTGGTGGCGCGCCGGACAGGGGACGAACAGGCTCGCCGCTTCGCTGCGCTTCAACGCGCGCTGCGACAGGAGGCCGACCGGTTCGAGGCGCGGATGCTGATGCTGTCCGAACGCATTGCTGCCGACCGTGCGCTGCTCGACGAACATATGCGCGAGCTGATGGAAACCGGTGACAGCGCAACCGCTCGGATGCAGGCGGTGGCCCATGCGATGGCGACGGAGGTCGCATCCATCCACACGGCCGCACGCACGCTGGGCGAATCGAGCGAGGGCGCGGCCAAGCGGCTGGCCATCCTGCTCGCGCAGTTGCCCAAGGCGCAGGGCGAGGTTCAGGCGCTCGCCACCTCCTTTGGCGATATCGGCATGGATGCCGGTGAAAAGGTAGCGGCGCTGGACGCCCAGCTTGCCGCCCTGACCGAACGCGGCCGTCACGCCGACGAAGTTGCAAGCGGCGCGGCGCAGCGGCTGGCAGCGCACATCACCCGCATGGAGGCGACCAGCGAAAGCGCCGGAGTGCGGCTTGAGGAACTTACCGCCCGCATGTCGGCTGAGGTGGACGCGGTTCTCGAACGCGCCGCCACCGCCATTGACGAGGCGCGTCGCGGCATTGCGGCGCAGGGCGATGCGACCGCCGCCATGCTGGCATCGAACCACGCAGTGCTGGACCAGCATGCACAGGCTGGCCTCGACCGGCTACGCGAACGCCTGTCGCTGGTCGAAGCCAGCATCGCCACCATTGCCCAGGCACTGGATCGGGAACGCGAACAAGCCGATTCGCTGTTCGAAACGCTGGACGCCAATGTCGCCCGCGCGACCGCCCAGATCGACCAGCTGCACGACGCCGGGACCAGGCGCGCCGCCGCCCTTGCCGAGCAGGTGACAACCGTGACCGCCGGTCTGGACGCAATGCGCGATGCCATGCGCGGCGGCGACGATGTGGCGCGCGCAACCATGGAAACGGCGGAAACGCTGCTTACCGCGCTTGATGCCGCCACGCGGGAAATCGACGAAACACTGCCTGAAGCGCTGGGGCGCCTCGACACGCGCGTGGGCGACAGCCGCCGTATCGTGTCCGCTGCCAAGCCTGAGCTGCTGGCGCTGGTCACCGCCGCCGAAAGCACCCACAGCGCGATCGAGGCGATCAACACCACCGTCAACGCGCAGCGGGACACGCTGGTCGGTCTGTCCGCTGCGCTGGTGGATGCACTGGGTACCGGCAGCGAGCGCATCGAGGATATTCAGGGCACCATCGAACGGACCATCGCCGACACGCGCGAATTTGCCGATGGCGCCGCGCCGCAGCTGGTCGAAGCGCTGATCCGCATCCGCGAAACGGCGGGCGCCGCCGCCGATCATGCCCGCAAGACGCTGGGCGCCGTCATCCCCGAAGCCGCCGCCCGCCTTGAGCAGTCAGCGGTCGAGCATTTCGCCCGCGCATTTGACGATTCGGTCGCGCGCCAGCTGAAGCTACTTGCCGAAGCCGCGAACGACGCGGTCCGCATCGCGACCATCGCCGCCGACCGGGTAGGCAAGAAGACGCTGGCCATGGCAGAGGCAAGCGCCCAGGTAGAAGCCCGCATCGAACAGGCCGATGCCGAGCGAGAGGCCGCCGATCGCGACAGCTTTGCGCGGCGCATGTCGCTGTTGATCGAAGCGCTCAATTCGGCCTCGATCGACATCGCGAAGGCGTTGTCGGCCGATGTCGCGGACACCGCATGGGCCGCCTATCTGAAGGGCGATCGCGGCGTCTTCACTCGCCGCGCGGTGCGGTTGCTGGAGCCCGGACAGCTGCGCGAGATCGCCGCGCTTTACGACGCGGACCCCGATTTCCACGAACAGGTCAATCGCTACATCCACGATTTCGAGGGGATGTTGCGCATCGTCCTGGCGCAGCGCGAAGGGTCGACGATGGGGGTCGCCCTGCTGTCATCGGACTCGGGCAAGCTATACGTGGCGCTCGCCCAGGCCATCGAGCGACTGCGCGCCTGATGCATGGCGCGTAACCCCAGTTTCGTTGAACGTCCGGCGATGCGCCTGGCCGGCTTTCACGCGAAGCACCCCGACACGCGCTTTGCAAAGCAGTCACCCAATCAGTGGGCGCGGCTGATGGGCGCCTCCCCGCTGCCGGGTCAGTGCAACGATGTCGGATATGGGGTGCGCTATGCGGACCAGATCGACCAGCCCTATCTCGATTATATCGCCGCCGTCGAAGTCGCGGCCGCTGCGCCACTATTGCCCGGATCGACGGAGGTAACCCTTCCCGCCGGAAGTTATGCCGTGTTCGACGGGTTCGAACAACTCGCAGAACTGCGTGCGGCGTGGGGGTGGATCGCCGCCGACTGGTTGCCCGCCGCGCCCTTTACGGTGGCACCTGTCCCGGCCTTCGAACGCTATGGCGAGGGGTTCGATCCGCTGCTGGGGCGTGGGGACATGTCGATCTGGCTGCCAGTCATCCCGCGCGCCCGCTGAGCGAAGCGCAGCGGCTCTAATGGGCAAAGTCCAGCATGTCGGCGGTAACCCAGCCATTGATGTAATTGGCGATAAAGGCGGCGAACATCAGCGTCGAGACTAACGTCGTCCACCCGATCACGCGCCAGATGGGAAAGCGGACCGGCGCGCTGTCAGCCTGACCAGGCACGCGTACCTCCCCCGCTTCCTCACCCGTCCGCGCAAAGAAGGGCAGGACGAAGAAGAGGCACAGGAACCAGAACAGAAACCAGATGGCCAGACCCGATTGCCAGGGCACCGCTTCCTCCCCTGTCAGCCGCCGATGACCAGCACGTCGACCACGGGCTTCTTCCCCGTCCAGCGGGTCGCAACGCGCCGCGCGGCAAGGCGAATGGCCTCACGACGGCGATCGGGGTCGCGCTCACCCTTGCGGAGCGTCTGCACGACCGCATCGGCCACTTCGTCCAGGAACGGCTCGCGCTCCTCCTCGACCGGGACGCCCTGAATACGCACCTGCGGCTCACCAATAAGCCGTCCGTCGCGGTTCAGCGCAACTGCGACCGACATCTGGCCGTAATTGGCGATCCGCCGCCGCTCCGCGATGGTCGCACCGTCCGACGGCAGGATCACGTCGCCATCGACGACCAGTCGCCCGACGGTCGCAAAGCCGATCCGCTTCGGCTCGCCCGGCGCCAGGCGCAGCACATCGCCGTCCTTGTGACGGATCGACTGCGGCACGCCGTTCGCCAGCGCAAAGCGGGCATGTTCGGCCAGATGCCGGATCTCACCATGCACGGGCACCACCATTTGCGGGCGAATCCAGCGGTACATAGCCTGCAATTCGGGTCGGCCGGGATGGCCGGACACGTGGACGAATGCCTGCCGGTCGGTGATCAGGTCGACGCCCTGCTCCGCCAACTGGTTCATGATCCGCCCGATCGCGACCTCGTTGCCCGGAATCTGCTTGGAGGAGAAAATGACGCGGTCACCCGCCTCCAGCTTGATCGGGTGGTTATTGTCCGCAATGCGCGCCAATGCCGCGCGCTGCTCCCCCTGTCCGCCGGTCGCGACGATCAGCACGTTGCCCCGCGGCAGCTTCATCGCGGTTTCGAAATCGACGGTTTCGGGGAAGTCCTTGAGATAACCCGTCGCGCGCGCAACGCGCACGATCCGGTCGAGCGAACGCCCGGCAAGGCACAGCCGCCGCCCGGTGTCGCGCGCGCATTCGCCCAGCGTCTGCAACCGCGCCGCGTTGGAGGCGAAGGTGGTGACGACTACGCGCCGTCCCGCCGCTTCCTCGATCGCGCGGTCCAGCCCCTCGCGCACGTCCGCTTCGGACCCCGACGCATCTTCGTTGAAGACGTTGGTTGAATCGCAAACCAGCGCCAACACGCCCTCATCCCCGATCGCGGTCAGTTCCTGACCGGTCGAAGGCACGCCCATCGTGACCGATTCGTCGATCTTCCAGTCGCCGGTGTGAAATACGCGGCCCTGCGGCGTTTCGATCAGCAGGGCGTTACCCTCTGGGATCGAGTGGGCAAGCGGTACGAAGCGCACCTTGAACGGCGCCATATCGACGCTGCCGCCGAACTCCACGACCTTCAGCACCACCTGGTCGGCAATGCCCTCTTCATCCAGCTTGCCGCGGATCAGCCCGGCGGTGAATGGCGTGGCATAGATGGGCACGCCCAGATCGGCGGCGAGATAGGGCAGCGCCCCGATATGGTCTTCATGCCCGTGAGTGATGACGATCCCCACCAGATCGTCGAGCCGGTCCTCGATAAAGCTGAGGTCGGGCAGAATGATGTCCACGCCCGGATAACCCGGATCGGCAAAGGTCACGCCGCAATCGACCATCAGCCATTTGCCGGCGGTACCATAAAGATTGACGTTCATGCCAATCTCGCCCGATCCGCCGAGCGCGACAAAAAGCAGTTCGTTCTGTGGGGTCACTTGGTTCCTGACTTCGGAAAATGGGTTGGCCGGTCGCACTTGACGCGACGATACGCGGCCGAAAACGTCTTGGTGCTAGATATGGCGACGCTGCCAAAGGATCGCCAGCCCCTGAATCGTCAGGTCCGGCTCGATGGCATCGAATGCATCGCTATGCTGCTCGAACAATACGGCCAGCCCACCCGTCGCGATCACGCGCGCGGGACGCCCGATCTCCGCGCGCATACGCGCGATCAGGCCCTCCATCATCGCGACATAGCCCCAGAAGATGCCGATCTGCATCTGGCTGACGGTCGTGCGGCCAATCACGGTCGCTGTTTCCGGCGCCTCGATGGCGATACGCGGCAACTTGGCCGCCGCCCCCACAAGCGCATCAAGCGACAGGTTGATGCCCGGCGCGATGATCCCGCCCTTATAGGCCCCGGAATAATCGGCAACGTCGAAGGTTGTGGCCGTGCCGAAATCGACGATGACCAGGTCGCCTTCGTATTTCTCATGCGCTGCAATGACGTTCAGCGCGCGGTCGGCGCCGACATTCGCTGGTTCGTCGACGTCGAGGGCAATGCCCCATGGCAGGTCACGCCCCGCCACCAGTGCGGGCGCACCGAAATATTTCTGGGCCAGCACTTCAAGATTGTGCAGCGCGCGCGGCACGACCGTGCCGATGACGACAGCCTCTACATCGTCGCGCGCATAGCCCTCAAGCGTCAGCAGCTGATTGAGCCATACGACATATTCGTCCGCCGTGCGCCGTGGATCGGTCGCAATGCGCCAGCGTGCGCGGATATTGCGCTCGCCATCGACCAGCGCGAACACGACGTTGGTGTTACCGGCATCAACCGCGAGCAGCATTTGAACAATCTCCGCGTTAGAGCAGGAACACGTCGCCCGCGTGGATGACACGCATACGCCCATCCGCCAAGCGCAGGATGAGCGCGCCGTGCGCATCCAATCCCTCGAACAGCCCGGCCACTTCTGCGCCGCCGGGTTCGTGCAAGCGGATGGCTGTGCCGGCAGGATGCGCGCAGGCAAGCCATGCCGCGCGAATCGCGTCGACGCCGCCACCGCGCCAGCGATCCAGCCAGCGCGCCACCGCCTCCGCCAGTGTTTCCGCAAAGATCGCGACGCTGACCGCCGCCCCCTGCGCCGCGAGTGAAGTTGTGGGCCGGTCGGGCAGGTCAGGATGATGGGCGAGGTTCACGCCGATGCCCATGACGACTGCGTCGCCGCTACGCTCCAGCAAAATGCCGGCAAGCTTCGCCCCGTTGAGCAGCAGGTCGTTGGGCCATTTGAGCGCAAGCGATCCCGGCATGGGCGTCAGAAACGCACTGACCACCTCATGCAGCGCCACACCCGCTACCAATGACAGCAGCGGCGCGGGCGGGTCGGTGGGCCGCAGGCGGAGCAGCGCGCTGCCATGAAAATTGCCGGGCGGCGACGACCACACCCGCCCCTGACGCCCGCGCCCTGCCGTCTGGCGCCCGGCACAAAGCCATGTCCCCTCCGCCACCCCGCTCGCGGCAAGCGCGAGCAAGTCGGCATTGGTCGATCCGGTTTCCTCGACGGTGAGGATAGGGCTCAGAACAGCGCCCGTGCGGCCGCCAGACTGGCGGCGCTGAGCGCGGGGATCAGCAGATAGCCGACCGGCGAGATGAACACCGCACTGGCCGCGATCAGGCCCTTTTCAACGACGCTGTCGCTCGGCGCGAAGGCAGGCGCCACCGCGTCGAAATACATCGTCTTGACGATCCGCAGATAATAATAGGCGCCGATGACGGATGCCGCGATGCCGATTACCGCCAGCGGAAACAGGCCAGCCTGGACCGCGGCATCGAATACCGCGAACTTGGCATAGAAACCGAACAGCGGCGGGATCCCCGCAAGGCTGAACATGAACATTGCCAGCGCCAGCGCCAGACCGGGTCGCGTTCGCGACATGCCCGACAGGCTGGCGATATCCTCGACCGGCTGCCCGTCCGCGCCGCGCATCTGCAGCACGACCAGGAAGCTGCCCAACGTCATCACGACGTAGATGACCATATAGGTCAGCACCGCCGCCACGCCCTGCTCCGTCGCGGCGGCAAGGCCGATCAACGCGAAGCCGACATTGTTGATCGACGAATAGGCAAGCAGACGCTTGATGTTTTTCTGCCCAATCGCCGCCACAGCGCCGAGGATGACCGAAGCCAGCGCCGCGAAGATCACGATCTGACGCCAATCGGCCGATGCCGGTCCCATCGCCTCGATCGCGATGCGCAGCGCGAGCGCGACTGCTGCGACCTTCTGCGCGCTGGCGAAGCTCATCGTCACCGGGGTCGGCGCGCCTTCATACACGTCGGGTGTCCACATGTGGAACGGCACCGCCGCGATCTTGAAGGCAAGGCCCGCGAACACGAACACCAGCCCGAACAGCAGCCCAGTCGATGTGCCCGCAGCATAGGCACCCGCGATGCCGGTGTAGAGCGTCGTGCCCGAGAAGCCGTAGACCAGGCTGATACCGTACAGCAGGATTCCCGATGCCAGCGCGCCGAGGATGAAGTATTTCAGCCCCGATTCCGCCGACCGCTGATCGCGCCGCATGAAGCTGGCAAGGACATAGGCAGCAAGGCTCTGAAGCTCCAGACCGACGTAAAGCGTCAACAGGTCCGCCGCCGACACCATCATACCCATGCCGACCGCCGCAAGCAGCATCAGCACCGGGTATTCGGGTCGCAGATCATCGCCGGATGTTTCAGCGAAGAAGCGCGGCGCGATCAGGATGGCGACCGCGCTGGCGATATAGATCAGCACCTTGGCAAAGGCGCCGAACGCGTCCGCCCGCCACAGCCCATCAAACGCCACGCCGCCGGTTGAGGCAGGACCGAACAGCGCGATTCCGGCGCCCGCCAACAGCGCGACCGCCGCATAGCTGATCGCGCGGGTCGAGTTCTGACCGCCCCATGCCGCCGCGAGCATCAGCGCCAGGCTGCCCAAGGTCAGCACCAGTTCGGGCAGGATGAACAGCATCTGCGTACCGTAGGACATCAATGGCCTCCGCCATGCGCGGGGGCTTCGGCGGCGGCGGCATCGCCACCCTCGCCGGCCTCGCCATGGGCCGTAACTTCTTCGACATGCGCCTCATGCGCGGCGATCGCTTGCGGGTTGCCCGCGGTGGGACGCGAATCGCTGCCTGGATTGGCGCGGTTGATCCGTTCCAGCAACGTGGTCACGTCGGCCCGCATCGGCGCGATGAAGCTTTCGGGATAGACCCCCATCCACAACACCACCGCCGCGACCGGCGCCAGCAATGCGATTTCTCGCTTCGACAGGTCGGGCATCACGCGAACATCGTCGGACTTGATCTCACCCCAAACCACGCGGCGATACAGGTACAGCATATATGCCGCGCCCAGAATGATGCCGGTCGTGCAAATCAACGTCATCCATGTCGACACTTGATAGGTGCCGGCCAGGCTTAGGAACTCGCCCACGAACCCGCTCGTGCCCGGCAGGCCGATCGACGCCATGGTGAACAGCAGGAACAGGATCGCGTAGCGCGGCATGTTGTTGGCCAGACCGCCATAACGCGCGATCTCACGCGTATGCAGCCGGTCATAGATGACGCCGACGCAAAGAAACAGCGCACCCGACACCAGCCCATGGCTGAGCATCACGATCATCGCACCTTCCAGCCCCTGCTGGTTGAAGGCGAACAGGCCGATGGTGACGATCGCCATGTGCGCGACCGACGAATAGGCGATCAGCTTCTTCATGTCCGACTGCACCAGCGCGACAAGGCTGGTATAGACGACCGCGACCGCCGACAGCGCCAGGATCAGCCACGCCAGCTGGCCCGACGCTTCGGGGAACATCGGCAGGCTGAAGCGCAGGAAGCCATAACCGCCGAGCTTGAGCAGCACGCCCGCCAGGATAACCGACCCCGCGGTCGGCGCCTGAACGTGCGCGTCGGGCAGCCAGGTGTGGACTGGCCACATCGGCATCTTGACCGCGAACGACGCGAAGAACGCCAGCCACAGCCAGGTCTGAACTCCGCCGGGGAAGTCATAGGCCATCAGGTCCGGGATGAACGAGGTGCCCGCCGTCACGCTCATATAAAGCATGGCGATGAACATCAGCACCGAACCCAGCAGCGTATACAGGAAGAACTTGTAGCTCGCGTAAATGCGGTTCGCGCCGCCCCAGATGCCAATGATCAGGTACATGGGGATCAGGCCGGCTTCGAAGAACATGTAGAACAGGAACAGGTCCTGCGCCGCGAAAGTGCCGATCATCAGCACTTCGACGCCCAGGAACAGCGCCATATATTCCGGCACCCGTTCCTCGATCGCTTCCCAGCTGGCGCCGATGCAGATTGGCATCAGGAACACGCTGAGCATGATCAGCATCAGCGCGAAGCCGTCGATGCCGAGCGCCCAGGCGAAACGGCCGAAGACCGGCGCATATTCGGTGAACTGCCACTGTGGTGCCGCCGCGCCGATCTCGAAATTGGCCCATAGCAGACAGCCGAGGACGAAATTGATCAGCGTCGCGATCAGCGCGACCCAGCGAGCCGTATGCTTGTCGACGAAAAGGCAACCGATCGCCGCGAGAAGCGGCACGGCCAGCATGACGGAGAGGATGGGAAAACCGCTCATGACCTCACCGCCCCGCAATTGCCCAGGTGACCGCAGCGGTAAGCCCGATCAGCATGACGAAGGCATAGGAATAGACATATCCTGACTGGACGCGCGCTGCGACCCGGCTGCCAAGCGAGACCAGCGCCGCCGACCCGTTCGGGCCAAAGCGGTCAATGGTCCCCTCGTCCCCGGCCTTCCAGAACAGGCGACCGAACGCGAAGGCGGGCTTGACGAAGAGCAGGTCGTACAGCTCGTCAAAATACCATTTGTGGAGCAGGAACCGGTGCAACACGCGGAATGTCTCCGCAAAGCGCGCCGGAAAGCCCGGACGGATGAGATAGGCGTAGATCGCCGTCAGCAGGCCGAGGATCATGACGATCGTCGCCGCCAGCTTAACCAGCAACGGCACCTCATGCATGGCATGCGCCAGATGCGTGTTGAAGAAGATCGACCCGTTCCAGAACCCGGCATCCTCGAGGAATGCATGGTGGAACGCCAGACCCGCACCGACCGCGCCCGTGGTCAGCACCAGAAGCGGGATCAGCATGACCAGCGGGCTTTCGTGCGGGTGATAGCCCGCCGTGCCCTCGTCCGCGGCATGACCATGTTCGTCATGCGCGTGCGCAGCATGTGCCACCGGTGCGTGACCCGCATCTTCCTGCGCAGGCGCGTCATGATCATGGCCGTGGCCATGATCGTCATGCACCGCATGCTGAATATGCTCGGACCCCGACCAACGCGGCTTGCCCCAGAAGGTCAGGAACATCAGGCGCCACGAATAGAAGCTGGTCAGCAGCGCGGCGAGCGTACCCACCCAGAATGCGCCCTGCCCCGTGCCCGAAGCCCAAGCCGCCTCAAGGATCGCGTCCTTCGAGTGATAACCCGCGAACCCGCCTACGCCGTAGATGCCGACGCCGGTGATCGCCAGCGTACCCGCCATCATCGTCCAGAAGGTGACCGGGATGTGACGGCGCAGGCCGCCATAGAAGCGCATGTCCTGTTCGTGATGCATCGCATGGATCACCGAACCGGCGCCCAGGAACAGCAGCGCCTTGAAGAACGCGTGCGTGAACAGGTGGAACATCGCCGCGCCGTAAGCGCCGACGCCCGCAGCAAAGAACATATAGCCCAGCTGCGAACAGGTCGAATAGGCAATGACGCGCTTGATGTCGGTCTGAACGGTGCCGATCGTCGCTGCAAAAATGCAGGTCGCGGCGCCGATGCCGGTCACGACGGTCAGGGCGAAAGGCGAGACCTCGAACATCGGCGACAGGCGGCACACCATGAACACGCCTGCGGTCACCATGGTGGCCGCGTGGATCAGCGCCGACACCGGGGTCGGCCCCTCCATCGCGTCGGGCAGCCAGGTGTGCAGACCAAGCTGAGCCGACTTGCCCATCGCGCCGACGAACAGCAGCAGGCACAGCACCGTCATCGTGTCGAGCCGGTAACCCAGGAACCCGATGGTCGAGCCAGCCATGGACGGCGCTGCCTCAAGGATGGCTGGGATCGAGATCGTCCCGAACACCAGATAGGTGCCGAAAATACCGAGCATGAAGCCAAGGTCGCCGACGCGATTGACGACGAACGCCTTGATCGCAGCGGCCTGAGCCGACGGCTTTTTATACCAGAAGCCGATCAGCAGATAGCTGGCCAGACCCACGCCTTCCCAGCCAAAGAACATCTGGATCAGGTTGTCCGCCGTCACCAGCATCAGCATGGCGAAGGTGAACAGCGACAGATAGGCGAAGAAGCGCGGCTGATCCGGGTCCTCCGCCATATAGCCCCAGCTATACAGGTGGACCAGCGCCGACACGCTGGTGATGACCACAAGCATGACCGACGTCAGCGTATCGACGCGCAGCGCCCAAGCCGCATCCATCGTACCCGAACGGATGAAGTCGAGGACATGCACGACCTCGGCCTCGCGCCCGCCCGTCAGGAAACCGAGGAAGATCGGCCAAGACAGCGCGCAGGCGATGAACAACGCGCCGGTCGTCACCGACTTGGCGGCAACATTGCCGATCGCGCGGTTGCCGAAGCCCGCGACGATTGCCGCGATCAGCGGCAGAAAGACGATAGCCTGAATCACCAGATGCTTACCCCTTCATCCGGTTGGCATCATCGACCGCGATATTGCCACGGCCACGGAAATAGATGACGAGAATGGCAAGCCCGATCGCCGCCTCACCGGCCGCGACGGTCAGCACGAACATCGCGAACACCTGTCCCACCAGATCACCGAGAAAGGCGGAAAAGGCGACAAGGTTGATGTTCACCGCCAGCAGGATCAGCTCGATCGCCATCAGAATGACGATCAGGTTCTTCCGGTTGAGGAAGATTCCCATCACACCCAGCGCGAACAGGATCGCGCCGACCGCCAGATAGTGGTTGAGACCAATCACAGCTCCACCCCCTGCCCGACGGGCTGATTGACGTTGCGGGTCGCGTCCTTTTGGCGGCGCGCAACCTGCCGAGCGACATTCTGCTTCAGAACGCCGGTCCGATCACGGTGCGTCAGCACGATCGCGCCGATCATGGCGACCAGCAGGACCAGGCCCGCGCCCTCGAACACCAGCAGATAGCGGGTGTAGAGCAGCCGCCCGATCGCTTCGATATTGGGCACAAGCGCGTCAATCGGCGCAATGCGCGTCGACAGCTCGATCCCGCCCGCGCTCCACGCGCCAACGCCGATCATCAACTCGGCCGCAAGTGCGACGGCCAGCACGAGCCCCAGCGGCAGATAGCGGACGAACCCGGCGCGCAGTTCGGCGAAGTCGATGTCGAGCATCATCACGACGAACAGGAACAGGACCGCGACCGCACCGACATAAACGATGACGAGCAGCATCGCGATGAATTCGGCACCCACCAGCACCATCAGACCCGCCGCATTGAAGAATGCGAGGATCAGCCAGAGCACGGAATGCACCGGGTTGCGCGCGGTGATGACCATTGCCGCCGACAGGACGACAATGGTCGCGAACAGATAAAAGGCGATGGCCTGGATCAAGCGAACGCCCTCCCGGCTGCGACCGCGCGGGACAAATGGTGCCCGGCGGAGTGGAACTGAATCATGACTGACCCCTTATGCCCGCGCCGCTTAACGATAGGGGGCGTCGGCGGCAAGGTTCGCGGCGATCGCGCGTTCCCACCGGTCGCCATTCGCGAGCAGCTTTTCCTTGTGATAGATCAGCTCCTCACGCGTTTCGGTCGAGAATTCGAAGTTTGGTCCCTCGACAACCGCATCGACCGGGCAGGCCTCCTGACACAAGCCGCAATAGATGCACTTGGTCATGTCGATGTCGTAACGCGTGGTGCGACGCGACCCGTCCTCGCGCGGCTCCGCCTCGATCGTGATCGCCAGCGCCGGGCACACCGCTTCGCACAGCTTGCACGCGATGCAGCGTTCCTCGCCGTTGGGATAGCGGCGCAGCACATGTTCGCCGCGAAAACGCGGACTTATCGGGTTCTTTTCATACGGATAATTGATCGTCGCCTTCGGCTTGAAGAAATACTTCAAGGTCAAAAGGTGCGCCGATACGAACTCGGCGAGCGCAAATGATTTTAGGGTCTGAGCGAAACTCATGCCGAAACTCCAACGCGCGTCAGCATCAGGAAACCCGACACGAGGAACACAAAAACCAGGCTGAGGGGCAGGAAAATCTTCCAGCCCAGCCGCATCAGCTGGTCATAACGATAGCGCGGGACCGTCGCCTTCACCCAGCTGAACAGGAAGAAGAAGAAACCCATCTTCAGGAACAGCCAGATGATGCCCGGCACATAATAAAGCGGCGCCCAGTCGAACGGCGGCAGATAGCCACCCCAAAACAGCACCGCGTTCAGCGCGCACATCAGGATGACGTTGGCATATTCGCCAAGCCAGTAGAGCGCGAACGCCATCGACGAATATTCGGTCTGATAACCGGCCACCAGTTCCGATTCGGCTTCGGTCAGGTCAAAGGGCGCACGCGCGGTTTCCGCCAGCGCCGAGATGAAGAACACCACCGCCATCGGGAACAGCAGCGGGTTGAACCCGAAGCCGTTGATGAACCCGTAAAGCCCGCGCTGCGCCTCGACGATCGAAGTCAGGTTGAAGCTGCCCGCCCACAACACGACCGACACCAGCACGAAACCGATGGCCACTTCATAGCTGACCATCTGCGCCGCCGCGCGGATCGCCGAGTAGAACGGGTATTTCGAGTTGGACGACCAGCCCGCCAGGATGATCCCGTAAACGCCCAGCGACGATGCCGCGAGCACGTAGAGCAGTCCGACATTGATGTCCGCCAGCACGACTTCGACATCGAAGGGAACCACCGCCCATACGATCAGCGCAACCGTAAAGGTGATGATCGGCGCCAGCAGGAACAGGCCCTTGTTCGCGCCGGTGGGGATGATCGTTTCCTGAAGGAAGACCTTCAGGCCGTCGGCGAACGACTGGAGCAGGCCGAAGGGACCGACGACGTTCGGGCCCCGGCGCAGCGCCATCGCTGCCCAGATCTTGCGGTCGGCATAGATGATCATCGCCACCGCCAGCATGACGGGTAGCGCGATCAACAGGATGCCCGCCAGCGTGGCGACCGTCCAGGCCGCCTCGAAGGGCAGGCCGAGCCATTCGAAGAAAGACGTCACTCGGCTGCCTCCGCGAAATCCTCGCCATGGATCAGTTCGGCCGAACAGCGCTGCATCGTCGGCGACGCGCGGCAGATGGCGTTGGTGAGATAGAAGTCGGCGATCGGATAAGTGACCGCTCCGGCCCCCTTGCCATCAAGCGCCGGCGGATTCCAGTCGTAACCGGCAAGGCCCTGACGCCCAAGCGCGGGAACTTCGACCGCCATCGCCCGGCGCAGGCCGGCGAAATCGTCGAACGGCAATGTGTGACCCAGCACGTCCGACAACGCGCGCAGGATCGACCAGTCGTCGCGCGCATCGCCGGGGGCGAACACCGCACGCTCGCTGAATTGCACGCGGCCTTCCAGATTGACATAGGTGCCGGGCTTTTCGGCATAGCTGGCCGCGGGCAAGATCACGTCGGCGTGATGCGCGCCCTTGTCGCCATGATGGCCGACATAGACCTTGAACGCACCGGCAAAGGCCGTGAAATCAACCTCGTCAGCGCCCAGGAAGAACACCAGCTTGGGGTTTGCAGCGACGATATCGGCAATCCCGCCCGTTTGCGCATAGCCGAGCATCAGCGCGCCCATGCGGGCAGCCGCCGTATGCACGACGTTGAAGCCGTTCCAGCCGTCGCGCACGACGTTCAGCGACTTGGCCAGCGCAAGCGCTGCACCCTGGCCGCCCTTGAGCGCGCCAGGACCGACGACGATCATCGGCCGCTCGGCCTGTTCAAGCACGCTTGCCGCGGCTGAGGGCAGATTGCCCAGCAGCGACAGATCGTCCCCCAGCCACTCGACCTTATAGGTCAAATCTACCTGCGGACCGATGGCGAACACGCGCGCGCCACGCTTGATCGCCTTGCGGACGCGCGTGTTGATCAGCGGCGCTTCCCAGCGAAGATTGCTGCCGACCAGCAGAATCGCATCAGCGTCCTCAACCCCGGCGATTGTCGTGTTGAAGGCGACCGCACCCAGATTGCTGACGTCATAAGCCATGCCCGTCTGCCGCCCTTCGAGCAGCGACGAACCGAATGCGCCGACCAGCTTCTTGGCCGCGAACATCGTCTCGCAATCGACCATGTCGCCGGCAATCGCGGCAACGCCCTGCCCCGCAGTGGCGGCGACCTGAGCGATGGCGGCGAACGCCTCATCCCAGCTGGCGGGCTGGAGCTTGCCAACACGGCGCACATAAGGCTTGTCGAGGCGGCGGCGGACCAGGCCGTCGACATGGTGGCGCGTCTTGTCGTGCGCCCATTCCTCGTTCACGTCCTCATTGATGCGCGGCAGGGCACGCAGCACCTGACGACCGCGACTGTCGAGGCGGATGTTACTGCCGACCGCGTCCATCACGTCGATCGCCAGCGTCTTCTTCAATTCCCACGGGCGTGCGTTGAACGCATAGGGCTTGGAAGTCAGCGCACCGACCGGGCACAGATCGACGACATTGCCCGACAGCTCACTGGTCACCGCCTTTTCGAGATAGGACGTGATCTGCATGTTTTCGCCGCGATAGATCGCGCCGATTTCCTCCACGCCCGCGACTTCCTCCGCGAAGCGGACGCAGCGGGTGCACTGAATACAGCGGGTCATGACCGTCTTGACGATCGGGCCCATGTACTTCTCGGTCACGGCGCGCTTGTTCTCGGTATAGCGCGTGGCGCCACGGCCATAGGCCATGGTCTGATCCTGAAGGTCGCACTCGCCACCCTGATCGCAGATCGGGCAGTCGAGCGGGTGATTGATGAGCAGGAACTCCATCACCCCTTCGCGCGCGGCCTTCACCATCGCCGAATCGGTCCGCACTTCCTGATTGTCGGCGGCGGGGAGCGCGCAGCTCGCCTGCGGCTTGGGCGGCCCCGGCTTTACCTCGACGAGGCACATGCGACAATTGCCCGCAATCGACAGGCGTTCGTGATAGCAGAAGCGGGGAATCTCCTTACCCGCCGCTTCGCACGCCTGAAGCACGGTGGCGCCCTGCGGCACCTCGACTTCGATTCCGTCGACTTTCAGTTTAGGCATCAGCTGTTTCCGGCCGCACGCGCGGCATTGGTATTGAGATATACGGCCTCGGCGATCGCCGCCTCAAGGATCGGCTTGCTGAGCTCGACCTTGGCGCCCTGGTCGACGCACGCACCCATCGCCGGCACCAGTGCGGCCACGTCCTTGGCCTCGGCCCCGGTCTCGGCGTTCTCGCGCACAAAATGGATTGCCCTTGCCGGATCGCGGCGCAGGATGCAGTCACCGAACCGAACCAACGCGACGTGGCGCTGCGCCGCTGCATCGTCGGGCGCCGCACCCAGCGTCAGGTCCGCCGAAGCGGCAAGCGGCGTGTCGGTCCCGACACGCCTACGAACCAACTCGGCATACAGCGCACCGCGCAGCAACCGGGCATTAATTGACAGGCGGCTGCTGTCGTAATCGCCCGACACGCCCAGGCATTCATTGGTCGCCAGCCCGGCGACCGCCTTCTGGCCCGCGCTCGACATCGGCATGGCGAGCGCCCGGTCGACACCTTTGGGGTCCCTCTGGAGCACGCAACGGGCAAACCCCTCAAGCGTCACGCGCGCCCGTGCGGCCGGGGACATGGTACCGGTCGGCACCCGCGCCGGCTTCAACGACAGACGCGACGACGCCTGTGCCTGCGGCGGGGCCGCGGCGACCAACATCAACAGGGCAAGCGCGCCCGCCATTTACTCTGCCGCCTCCTGATAGGACGCGCCGTGGCCCTGGCGTTCCATGATCCGCCGCTCCATCTCCGGGCGGAAGTGGCGGATCAGACCCTGGATTGGCCAGGCGGCGGCATCCCCGAGCGCACAGATGGTGTGGCCCTCGACCTGCTTGGTCACTTGATACAGCGTGTCGATCTCGGAAATGTCGGCGTCGCCGGTGCGCATCCGCTCCATCACGCGCCACATCCAGCCGGTGCCTTCACGGCACGGCGTGCACTGGCCACAACTTTCATGCTTGTAGAAATAGCTGATGCGGCTGATCGCGCGGACGATGTCGGTCGACTTGTCCATGACGATGACGGCCGCAGTGCCCAAGCCCGATCCGACGCCCTTCAGGCCGTCAAAATCCATTGGGCAGTCCATGATCTCGGCCGCAGGGACCAGCGGAACCGAGGAACCACCGGGGATGACCGCCAGCAGATTGTCCCAGCCACCACGAATACCGCCGCAATGCTTTTCGATCAGCTCGCGGAAGGGGATGCTCATCGCTTCCTCAACCACACACGGCTTTTCGACATGGCCGCTGATCTGGAACAGCTTCGTGCCCTTGTTATTCTCCCGCCCGAAGCTGGAAAACCATTCGGGACCGCGCCGCAGGATCGTCGGCGCAACCGCAATCGATTCGACATTGTTGACCGTGGTGGGGCAACCATACAGACCGGCGCCTGCCGGGAACGGTGGCTTCAGCCGGGGCTGGCCCTTCTTGCCCTCAAGGCTTTCCAGCATCGCGGTTTCTTCGCCGCAGATATAAGCGCCGGCGCCGCGGTGGCAGAACACGTCGAAATCATAGCCCGAACCGCAGGCATTCTTGCCGATCAGACCCTTGTCATATGCTTCGGCAATCGCGGCGAACAGCACCTCGGCCTCGCGAATATATTCGCCGCGAATGTAGATATAGGCCGCCCGCGCACGCATCGCGAAGCCAGCGACCAAAGCACCTTCAATCAGTTTGTGCGGGTCGTGGCGGATGATCTCGCGATCCTTGCACGAACCCGGTTCGGATTCGTCGGCGTTGATGACCAGGAAGCTGGGACGTTCCGGGGTCGGATTCTTGGGCATGAAGCTCCACTTCATGCCGGTCGGGAAGCCCGCACCCCCGCGACCGCGCAGGCCCGATGCCTTGATCCGATCGATGATCGTATCCTGGCCCAGTTCCAGCAGCGCCTTCGTATTGTCCCAGTCGCCGCGCTTCATCGCCGCGTCGATGTTCCATGGCTGATAGCCATAGACGTTGGTGAAGATGCGATCCTTGTCAGCGAGCATTACTTGCCGTTCCCCAGCAACTTGCGGCCACCCGCCAAGATGGCGACGACGATTGCGGCGCCGATCAATACGCCCAGCAGCTTGAAGCTGAGCTTCAGCACCCAGCCCAGCACGACGATCGCGCCGATGATCGCCAAAATGGTGATGATCGTGTTCTTGCTCATGCCGACCATTCCGAGCGGTAATCGTGATTGGCATCGACCATCGCGGTCAGCGTGGTCGGCCCGCCTTCCGGCTCCGAGGTGTGACGGCCGTTCTGCGGACCCGGCTTCGGCGTTTCTCCGTTCGCCAGCGCCGACAGGATCGCGACCGTCTTGTCGTAATCCAGATCCTCGTAATTATCGTCGTTGATCTGCACCATGGGCGCATTGGCGCAATTACCCATGCACTCCACCTCGGTCAGCGTGAACAGGCCGTCGGGCGTCGTGCGGCCCTTGATCAGGCCCTGGTTCTTGCAAGCCGCCAGCACATCGTCCGACCCGCGCAGCATGCATGGCGTCGTGCCGCAAACCTGCACGTGATAGCGGCCGACCGGGGCCAGATTGTACATGGTGTAGAAGGTCGCCACTTCGAACACGCGGATATACGGCATGCCGAGATACGAGGCGACATATTCGATCACCGGAACCGGCAACCAGCCCTGCGTCTGCGTCTCCGCTCCCACCTGGCGTTGCGCCAGGTCGAGCAGCGGCAGCGTGCCCGATTGCTGACGCCCGGCGGGGTAGCGCGCGACGATCTCTTTGGCCTTGGCGGCATTCGCCTCGTTCCAGGCAAAATTACCCCAGCGCGCGCGGACTTCGGCTTCGTCGGGAATATTGGGTGCGTCGGCCATCAGCGAATGAACTCCACGCGGCTCACCTCGTCACCGCTGAACGAATAGACGGTCATCACATCGAACGGCTCGGCATCGGCCGAACGGAACACGCGCTCGTGAAGGACCACGCGGTCGCCCAGTTCGAACTGCTGGAGCACGTCGGCGCGATTTTCGGGGAATTGCTCGAACACCTTCGCCATGCCGGCGCGCACGCCCTCACGACCGTCGCGCACGACGTCGCCGCGATAATTGGCTTCGCAGCCATCGACGGCGAACATGTCGGCATAACCGTCGGCATCGCGCGCGTTATAGCGTTCCATCAGGCGCTCGATGATCGGCAGGCGGCTCAACGGTCGCACTCCCCGAACACGATGTCCATTGCCCCCAGAATTGCGGTGGTGTCGGCCAGCATGTGTCCGCGGCTCATAAAGTCCATCGCCTGAAGATGGCTGAACGCCGTCGGCCGGATCTTGACGCGATAGGGCTTGTTCGACCCATCGGAGACGATGAACACGCCCAGCTCGCCCTTGGGGCTTTCGGTCGCGACATAGACTTCGCCGGCGGGCACATGGAACCCTTCGGTGAAGAGCTTGAAGTGATGGATCAGTGCTTCCATCGACCGCTTCATGTCCGCCCGGTTCGGGACGGCCACCTTGCGATCGAGCGACAGCACGGGGCCGTCCGGCATCTCGTTCAGGCACTGCTTCATGATGCGTGCCGACTGGTACACTTCCTCGACGCGGACCATGAACCGGTCGTAGCAGTCACCCCGCGTGCCGACCGGCACTTCAAAGTCCATGCGGTCATAGACGTCATAGGGCTGCGACTTGCGAAGATCCCAGGGAAGACCGGCAGCGCGGATCATCGGGCCGGAGAAGCCCCATTTCAGCGCGTCTTCACGGCTAACAATCGCGATATCGACGTTACGCTGCTTGAAGATGCGGTTTTCGGCAACCAGGCTGATCGCGTCCCCGAACAGCTGCGGCAG
The DNA here is from genome assembly GCF_041321155.1 of Sphingomonas sp. IW22. Taxonomy (GTDB): domain Bacteria; phylum Pseudomonadota; class Alphaproteobacteria; order Sphingomonadales; family Sphingomonadaceae; genus Sphingomonas. The sequence continues at coordinate 964,199 of NZ_JBGGWB010000001.1, forward strand.
ACGCGTGTCGAGCCAGTCGGCGATGTCGGTCAGCAGCTTGAGCGGCACGTCCTGACGCACGCCGCCGACGCGGAAATAATTCGCGTGCATGCGCGCGCCGGAGGCCCGCTCATAGAAGTTCATCAGGTCTTCGCGAAGCTCGAACATCCACAGGTTCGGCGTCATCGCGCCGACATCCATGACATGGCTGCCAAGGTTCAGCATGTGGTTCATGATGCGCGTCAGTTCCGCGAAGAACACGCGCAGATACTGGCCACGAACCGGCACTTCCAGATCGAGCAGCTTCTCGATGCCGAGCACGAAGCTGTGCTCCATGCACATCGGCGAGCAGTAATCGAGACGATCGAAATAGGGGATCGCCTGCTGATAGGTCTTGTACTCGATCAGCTTTTCGGTGCCGCGATGGAGCAGGCCGACATGCGGGTCGATCCGCTCGATCACTTCGCCGTCCATTTCCATGACCAGACGCAGCACGCCGTGCGCCGCCGGGTGCTGGGGACCGAAGTTGATCGTGTAATTCTGGATCGCGACGTCGCCGGGGCTTTCAGGCGTTTGCCCGGCCGCGTGCATCAGTTCGGTGGTTGTATCGGTCATTACTGGTTCTGACCCCCGCCCTTCGAGGGAACGACATCCGGGTCGACGGGCTTTTCATCCGTACGGTTGCCCGGATGCGGCTGACCCGCGCCGGTCTGCCCGGTGTTTTCGCTGGTCTTGACTTCGTGCGTGCGCGATTTGGCTGGCTCGCCGTCGCCACCCTTTTTCAGCTGGTCGGCGGTGACCGGCGAAGGAGCGCCCTTTGCTTCCGGAACGGGCTGAGGCGCAGGCGCCTTCTCGTCACCGGGCAGCACATATTGCGCGCCTTCCCACGGGCTCATGAAGTCGAAGGTGCGGAAATCCTGGGCCAGCTTCACGGGCTCATAAACCACGCGCTTGGCCTCTTCCGAATAACGCAGCTCGACATAGCCCGTCAGCGGGAAGTCCTTGCGGAACGGATGCCCGCGAAAGCCATAGTCGGTCAGGATCCGGCGCAGGTCCGGGTGCCCGTCGAAAAGCACGCCATACATGTCATAGACTTCGCGCTCCAGCCAGTTGGCGACCGGCCACATGTCCGCCACCGACGGCACAGGCGTATCTTCCGTCGCGGTCACGCGCACGCGCAGGCGGTGGTTCCGCGTAACGCTGAGCAGGTGATAGCAGACGTCGAAGCGCTCCTCGCGCTCTGGATAATCGACGCCGGCGATTTCCATCAGCTGCTGATATTCGAGGCCGGGCGTGTCGCGCAGCGCCGTCATTGCCGCGAGCAAGCCGTCGCGGGTGACGGTCAGCGTGACCTCACCAACCTTGTCCTGCGCATCCAGCAGGGCCGGACCGATCGCCGCCGTGGCGGTGTCGATCACACCCTCGTTCGAGGCACAGCGGGGAGCAGGCGCTCTCATCGTTCAATCGTTCCCACGCGGCGGATTTTCCGCTGGAGCTGCATCACGCCGTAAAGCAGCGCTTCGGCAGTCGGCGGACAACCGGGGACATAGATGTCCACCGGCACGATCCGGTCGCAGCCGCGCACGACCGAATAGCTGTAATGATAATAGCCACCGCCATTGGCGCACGAGCCCATCGAAATGACGTATTTCGGCTCAGACATCTGGTCATAGACGCGGCGCAGCGCCGGGGCCATCTTGTTGCACAGCGTGCCCGCGACGATCATCACGTCCGACTGACGCGGGGATGCGCGCGGCGCGGCACCGAATCGCTCCATGTCATAGCGCGGCATGTTCACGTGAATCATCTCGACCGCGCAGCATGCGAGGCCGAAGGTCATCCACCACAAAGAACCAGTGCGCGCCCATTGGAATAGCTCTTCCGTCGAGGTGACGAGAAAGCCCTTGTCCTGAAGCTCACCGTTCAGGTCGTTGTAAAAGCCCAGGTCGGGCGCCGTTCCCGGCGCGGGCTGTGCGAGGTTCACTCCCAATCGAGTGCTCCCTTTTTCCAAGCGTAGACAAGGCCGAGCGCGAGTTCGGCAATGAAGATCATCATCGAGAACCAAGCCGTCCAGCCCAGATCGAACACGCTCACCGCCCATGGATATAGGAAGGCGGCTTCGAGATCGAAGACGATGAACAGGATGGCGACAAGATAAAAGCGGACGTCGAACTGGCTGCGCGAATCTTCGAACGCGGGAAAGCCGCATTCATATTCGGTCAGCTTCTCAGGCGTCGGCTTGTGCGCGCCGGTAAAGCGCGCCGCCACCATCGGCAGGAAAACGAATGCCGACGACAGGATCAGTGCCACGCCCAGAAAGAGCAGGATCGGCAGATATTGCGACAGGTCGACCAAGGGTCATCTCGCGTTGCAACAGAGGGGTTGGGCGCGCTTCTAGGACGATGACCCGAAGGGGGCAAGGCGCGGCGGCTATGAGAATGAATCGCAACTGAACCCGGCGTTTGTCGCGTCCCGCGACACGCCGGGTTCAGCAGGGTCGATCAGCGCAGTGCGCCGGCGACCAGCTTGTGCAGCTTTGAGTGAAGAACGTCATTCGCCGCCAGCACCTGCCTGCGTTCAAGCGCCTGATCGGCGCCGCGGAAATCAGTAACGAAACCACCGGCTTCCTTGACGATCAGGATGCCCGCCGCGATGTCCCAGCTCTGCAGGCCGCTTTCCCAAAAGCCGTCAAACCGGCCTGCGGCGACCCATGCGAGGTCGAGCGCCGCCGAGCCGAGTCGGCGAATCCCCGCCACTTCAGGCGCAACCGCACCGAAAATGCGCGTCCATTCGGGAAAATTTCCGTGGCCGAGAAACGGGATTCCTGTGGCGATCAGCGCGTCGTTCAGGTCGCGCCGCGCCGAAACGCGCAGCCGCTGGCCCGTCAGCCACGCACCGCGCCCCTTCTCGGCCCAGAAACCCTCGTCGGTCAACGGCTGATAGATCATGCCGTGAGTGATGCCGTTGCGCGGGTCCTCCACCGCGATCGAAATCGCGAAGTGCGGGATGCCGTGCAGGAAGTTGGTGGTGCCGTCGAGCGGGTCGATGATCCAGCGCGGCTTGTCGGGATCACCCTCGATCACGCCGCCTTCTTCCATCACGAAGCCCCAGTCGGGCCGCGCCTTCAGAAGTTCGTCGTACAGCGTGCGTTCGGCGCGCTGGTCGGCCATCGATACAAAGTCGGCCGGCCCCTTTTTGGAGACCTGAAGATGCTGGACCTCGTTGAAGTCGCGGCGCAGGCGAGGCGCCGCCTTGCGGGCGGCGCGCTCCATGACGGTGATCAGGCCGGATTGGGCAGTCATATCAAAACTCCTCCCCCTCCCCGGCGGAACGAGGAGGAGCTGTCAGCAATCAGTCGGCGCGACGGACGTATTCGCGCTCATACACGTCGACGACGATGCGCGTGCCCGACGAAATGTGCGGCGGCACCATCACGCGCACGCCATTGTCGAGGATCGCGGGCTTGTAGCTGGACGAAGCGGTCTGCCCCTTCACAACGGCATCGGCCTCGACGATCGTCGCTTCGACGGTGTCGGGCAGCTGGACGCTGATCGGGCGTTCGTCATGCAGTTCCATGACGACATCCATGCCGTCCTGAAGAAACTCGGCGGCATCGCCCAGAACGTCCTTCTCGAGCGTGATCTGCTCGTAATTTTCCTTGTCCATGAAGGTCAGCGTGTCGCCTTCGGCGAACAGGAACTGGAAATCCTTGGTATCCAACCGCACGCGCTCGACCGTTTCGGCCGAACGGAAGCGGACGTTGGTCTTGCGCCCGTCGATCAGATTCTTCATCTCGACCTGCATATAGGCGCCGCCCTTGCCGGGCTGGGTGTGCTGGATCTTGACCGCGCGCCAGATGCCGCCTTCATACTCGATGATGTTGCCGGGACGAATGTCCACGCCGCTGATCTTCATGACTGTACCTGTTGGAAAGAGCTGGTGCCCCGGCCTTAGCGGCGGCGGTCGGGATCGGCAAGAGAGGGGCCAGCCAGCAGCGGTGTCGGGTCGACGGCGCGTCCCTGCCACCAGCGGTCGCCCGGGGCCATGACGCTCATGCCGAAATGCAGGTGCGTGTTGCCGGGTCCGGCATTGCCGGTGTCGCCCACCGCGCCGATCGCCTGGCCCGCGCGAACGCGGTCCCCCTCCGCAATGCCGGGGGCATAGGCGGACAGGTGCGCGTAATAATAGCTCCATCGGCCATCGGGGGAGCGGACATAGAGCGTGTTGCCGCCCCCGCCCTCGCTCCAGTAAAGCTTTTCGACGGTACCATCGGCAGCGGCCAGGACCGGCGTGCCGCCCGGCGCCATGATGTCATTGCCCCGGTGCAGCCGCGCGCCGCCGTCGCGCGGATCGCCCCAGCTTGCGATAATATCCGCCCGGCTTATCCCGGCGACGGGCACGGTGAGCAGCCCACGCCCCCATGCGACGCGACCAGGCGGCGGCACGTCTGCGACAGCCGGTGACTGGATGTTGGGAGCGGGATTTGCGGGCTTCTCCGGCGCGCCCTCCCCACCAAAGCGAAGCATCGTGGCGAACAGGCCACCCGCAATGATGATCAGCGCGAGTATCGCCCAACCGAGTCGCGTCATCCCGTTATCGCTGAAAGACGGCCTTGGTCCCCGGCTTGACCATCATCGACAGTCGCGCGGCATCCCAGTTGGTCAGGCGGATACAGCCATTGCTTTCGGTCTTGCCGATATTCTGCGGCTCAGGCGTCCCGTGGATGCCGTAATGTTCCTTGGACAGGTCCATCCACACCACGCCGACCGGATTGTTCGGCCCCCGTGGCACCACCGTTTCCTTGGCGTCGGGCGCGCTGCCCGCGATCAGATCCGGGTCGAAGCGCCAGTCGGGGTTATAGGCGTTACCCTTGATCGTCCATTCGCCGATCGGTAGCGGGAATTGCGCTGAGCCCATGGTGGCGGGAAACTGGGCGATCAGCCTGTCGTTCGCGTCCATCACCTTCAGCACGCCTTCGCTTTCGTCGACGACGACATGATCGGCATCGGGCTGGTTGGCGTCGACGTTCAGATAGGCGACCGTCCGCTTCCACGTTGCATCGTCAATCGCATAATCGCGCGACGTCGGCAGCGCGTTGGGGACCACGATCCGCTGACCCGCCCGCAATGGGGTGTCGGCGCCGTTCAGGTCCACCAGCATCTGCGGCGAGGTGTGAAACATCTCCGCCAGCTTTTCGAGCGGGGAGCGATAGGGCACGCCCGATAGCTTCGCCTGGTCGGCATAATCATCGGGCGTGGGGTTCATGAACGGCCCGGCCAGCATCTGCGGCGCCAGCTCGACCGTCTTGGTCGGGCGCCAGCCGCGATGTCGCGACAGCGCCGCCAGCGTGGGCCGGTCCAGACGCCCCGTCACACCCAAGCCGCGACTTTCCTGAAAACCGCGCAACGCCGCCTTGAACGCGGGGCTGTCCTTGGCGTCGAGCAGGCCCGACGAAAAGCCCAGCTTCGACATGATGACCTGTGCGTGCAGCACATCACGGTCGATTGCAGTGGCGGGCGATGGCGTGGACGCTGCTACGGGCGCGCTTTCCTGCGCTGTCGCCTGTGGTGCGCTTGCAAATGCCAGTGCGGTTGCCGTTACCGCCGCGAGGCCCACGGCCCCCAACAACGCCCTGTCACGCATCTCGCTATGCCCCATTTTATTGCCTTTCGTTTCCTGACGAACGAGCAGGCGGGGCATTGTTTCCACATTCGCTATTCGAGCAGGTTGGCAAAGGCCCGCACGGCAGCTTCTTCATCACCGCCCCAGACGGCGCCAGAGACGGCAAGGAAATCGGCACCCGCCGCGATCAGGGGCGGCGCGTTTCCGGGCGTGATCCCGCCGATCGCGACGCAGGGCACCTCGAACAGCGTCGACCACCAGGACAGGATGACCGGCTCTGGCCGGTGGCGTACCTGCTTGGTGGTGGTGGGATAAAAGGCGCCGAACGCAACATAATCGGCCCCCGCCTCCCCCGCTTCCATCGCGAGATGGCGGCTGTCGTGACAGGTGACGCCGATCTGCGCCGATGGGCCGAGTACGGCACGCGCCTCTCGCGGGTCGCCATCGTCCTGGCCCAGATGCACGCCATCGGCGCCCAGCCGCTTTGCAAGGCTGATCGAATCGTTGACGATGAAGGCCACGTCATGGTCGGCGCAGATGCGCTGCAGTGGTTCGGCCAGCGCCGCCGCCTTGTGCTGATCGACGCCCTTTACCCGAAACTGGAACGCCGCCACCGGCCCGCCGCCCAACGCGCGCTTCAGCCGTTCGGGGAAAGCGTCGCCAACTTCGGTCGGGGAAATCAGATAAAGCTGGCACGGCGGGCGACGATCGTCGCGCCGGAACTGCGTCGCGAATTGGGGGTCGAGGGGTCCAAGCGGGTCGTCGTGCAAATCGGTCATGGCACGCGCGGTAGGACGGGAGCGCCGCGCACGCAACGCTCCCCATCTGTCATCAGGCCACGAGCGCGACCTTGCGCGTCGATGCGGCGTGGATTTCGTTGATGGCCGATCCCAGCGCCGAGTCGAATTCGCCGTCCGACATCTGGTGACGCAGATCGGACAGCAGCGCGCGGCTGAAGCTGGCGATCATGCCGCGATTCTTCGCCAGCTCGGCGCACGCCTCCGTCCGGGCAAAGCCGCCCGACAGTGCAACGACGCGCAGCACGCGGGGATGATCGACCAACGGGTCGAACAGACCGGCTTCGGCGGGAATCGACAGCTTCAACATCACCTTTTCATCGCCGGGCATGGCGTCCAGCGCCTTCAGCAGTTCGTCGCGCAGGATGCGGTCCGCCTCGGCACGTTCGGCGCTCTTGATGTTCACTTCCGGCTCGATGATCGGGACCAGACCGGCGGCCAGCACCTGTCGCGCCACTTCGAACTGCTGGCGCACCACGGCGGCAATGCCCGCCGGGTTGGCGAGATTGATGACCGACCGTTCCTTGGTGCCGAACACGCCCAGCCCGCGCGCGCGCGTCAGCAGCGCGTCCAGATCAGGCATGGGCTTCATCAGCTGAACGCCGTCAGCCTCCGCCTCCAGGCCCTTGTCGATCTTGATGAACGGCACGACGCCGCGTTCGATCAGCGCCTGCGGCGTCGGCTTGCCCTCCACCTGCCCGTCCATCGTGCGTTCGAACAGGATCGCGCCAAGCACCTTGTCGCCGGAAAAGCTGGGCGCGGTGATGATGCGCGCGCGCATATCGTGGATCAGGCTGAACATCGCCTCATCCGAATCCCATGCCCCTTCGTCAATCCCATAACCGGCCAGCGCCTTGGGCGTGGAGCCGCCCGATTGGTCGAGCGCGGCGATGAAGCCTTCACCATCGGCGATCCGGGCAGTCATGTCGGCAGTGTTCATCGCGTCGAGCCTCCGTTGGCTATGCATTTCTGCATACGTATGCGGATATGCATAGCCGCGCGGATGCCGCGCTGCAACGTCGCTGTCTTCAGCGCGACAGCGCGGCGACGCCGGGCAGTTCCTTGCCCTCCATCCATTCCAGGAATGCGCCGCCCGCAGTCGATACGAACGTCATCTCGCTCGCCACACCCGCCTGATTGAGCGCGGCCACCGTGTCCCCGCCGCCAGCGACCGACACCAGCGATCCTTCGCGCGTCAGGGCGGCAGCCGTACGAGCCAATGCCATGGTGGCGGTGTCGAAGGGGGGCGTCTCGAACGCGCCGAGCGGACCGTTCCACACCAGGGTGCGACAGGTTTTCAACACGTCGCCCAGCGTTTCAGTTGCAGCGGCGCCAATGTCGAGGATCATCTCGTCAGCGGCGACTTCATGGACATTTGCGGTCCGCACGCTGGGTGGATTGGGAGCGAATTCCTTCGACACCACCACGTCATAGGGCAGGTGGATGGTGCAGTTCGCTCGATCCGCCGCGTCGAAGATCTCCTCCGCGACAGGCACGAGGTCATGCTCGCACAGGCTCTTGCCCACATCGACTCCGCGCGCCGCCAGGAAGGTATTGGCCATGCCGCCGCCGATGATCAGGTGATCGACGCGCGCAACAAGATGCTTCAGCACGTCAAGCTTGGTCGATACCTTGGCGCCGCCGACCACCGCTGCGACCGGATGTTCGGGATTGCCCAGCGCCTTGTCCAGCGCGTCCAGTTCAGCCTCCATCTGCCGCCCGGCAAAGGCAGGCAGCCTTTGGGCCAGCCCCGCGGTCGAGGCATGGGCGCGGTGCGCGGCGGAAAAGGCGTCGTTGACGTAAAGGTCGCCCAGCGCGGCGAAACGGTCGACGATGACGGGATCGTTCTTTTCCTCCCCGCCAAAGAAGCGGGTGTTTTCCAGCAGCGCCACATCGCCCGGCTGCAGCATGGCGGCGGCTTCGGTGTCGCCTTCCCAGTCGATGTAGCGCACGGGGCGACCCAGCACGTCGGACAGCGGCTGTGTCAGTTGCGCGGTCGACAGGTCGGGGGTCGGCGCCTTCGGCCGGCCGAAATGCGCTAGGATCAACACGATCGCGCCGCGATCCGACAATTCGCTGACCGTCGGCACCGCCGCGCGCAGCCGGGTGTCATCGCTGACCTTGCCGTCGGCCATCGGCACGTTCAGATCCTCACGCACCAGCACGCGCTTGCCGGTGAGGTCGCCCATATCGTCCAGCGTCTTGAAGCTGCGTGCCATGTCTTGCTCCTACCCTTCGGTAATCTCGATCATATCGCCCACGGCGATGGTGCCGCCCGCAATCACCCGCGCCAGCGCGCCACCGCGCCAATCGGGAGTCAGCGCGGCCTTCAGCCCTTCGGCCACTTCCTCCATGCGACTGCACGGATCGCATTCCTGCGTGATTTCCAGCACCACCTCGCCAATGCGAAGCCGGGTGCCGGGCAGTTGCGGCAGGTCGAGGCCCTCGACCAGCAAATTCGCGCGGCGGTGCCACCACGGCAGGCTGTGGCCCGTTTCGGCCATCGCCGCGGCCCAGTCACCCGCCTCTATCAGCGACACCTGTCGTCGGCCGCGTCCGCCGGGCTTGACCGCACCACGAAAATCACCCGCCAGCCCGCCTTCGACACTGACCGAAACCTCGGCCAGCGTCTCGATCGGCCCGCGGGGTCGGGCGTGACGCGCAATGCCGCCCAGGCGGCCGGTCACGCCCGCCGTCATCAGATGAGCTTCGCCATCGCAGTCGCGGTGTCGACCATGCGGTTCGAGAAGCCCCATTCATTGTCGTACCAGCTGACCACGCGGACCAGCTTGCCGTCGATCACAGCCGTTTCCAGGCTGTCGACGGTCGAGCTGAACGGCGTGTGCACGATGTCGGCCGACACCAGCGGGTCCGCGCTGAACTCCAGCACGCCCTTCATCGGCCCTTCGGCAGCGGCGCGCAGCAGGTCGTTGACCTCCTCCTTGGTGGTTTCGCGACCGGGCATGAATGTCAGGTCGATCAGGCTGCCGTCGGGCACGGGCACACGCACGGCCGAACCGTCCAGCTTGCCCTTCAGTTCGGGCAACACTTCGCCCACGGCGCGCGCGGCGCCGGTGGTTGTCGGGATCATCGACATTGCCGCCGCACGCGCGCGGCGCAGATCGGGGTGGATCTGGTCGAGGATCTTCTGGTCGTTGGTATAGGCATGGACCGTCGTCATCAGACCGCGTTCGATGCCGATGGCATCGTTCAGCACCTTGGCGACGGGGGCCAGGCAGTTGGTGGTGCACGACGCGTTCGACACGATGGTGTGTTCGGCGGTCAGCTTGTCGTGGTTGACGCCGTAAACGACGGTCAGGTCGACATTCTTGCCGGGTGCAGAGATCAGCACCTTCTTCGCGCCCGCCGCGATATGCTTTTCGCACGACGCCTTGTCGGTGAAGAAGCCGGTGCATTCCAGCACCAGTTCGACGCCGTTCTCGGCATGGGGCAGATTGGCGGGATCGCGCTCGGCCGTCACCTTGATGTGCTTGCCGTCGATGACGATGTCGTTGCCGTCGGCAGCGACTTCGCCCGGATAGCGGCCATGCACCGAATCGCGGCTGAACAGCCAGGCGTTCGACTTGGCGTCCGACAAATCGTTGATCGTCACCAGTTCCAGCCCGCAATCGGGCCGCTCGAGGATCGCACGCGCCACCAGGCGGCCGATGCGTCCGAAGCCGTTGATCGCAACCTTGGTCATGCGTTTATTCCTTCCCAGCTTTCAGCCGTTCCTTGACGGCGCGCGTGATGTTTTCAGGCGTCAGCCCGAACTTGGCATAGACATGGTCGATCGGACCCGAAGCACCCCAGCCGTCGATGCCGAAGCGCAGCCCGTTCACCATGGTATAGCGTTCCCAGCCCAGCGTCGTGCCGGCCTCGATCGAAACGCGCAGGATCTGCGACGGGTCGACATCGGGCAGCACGTCGTCGCGGTAATCGGCTGGCTGCGCTTCGAACCGCTCCCAGCACGGCATTGACACCACATCGGCGCCGATCCCGTCCGCTTCCAGCAATTCGCGTGCCTTGGCCGCGATTTCAACCTCCGACCCCGTGGCGATCAGGATCACCCGGCGCTCCGCCTCGGCCGCGAACAGGCGATAGGCGCCACGCGCCGTCTTCATGCCGCCATCGGTGCGAAGCTGGGGCAGGTTCTGGCGGCTGAGCGCCAGCACCGACGGACCATCCTGCTTGGCCAGCGCCAGCGCCCAGCATTCCGCCGTCTCGATCGTGTCGCACGGGCGATAGACGTCGAGGTTGGGGATCAGGCGCAGGCTGGTCAGATGCTCGATCGGCTGATGGGTCGGACCGTCCTCGCCCAGACCGATCGAATCGTGCGTCAGGACATAGATGACGCGCGCATTCTGAAGCGCCGACAGGCGGATCGCGCTGCGCGCATAGTCAGAGAAGACCAGGAACGTGCCGCCATAGGGAATGACGCCGCCATGCAGCGCCAGGCCGTTCATCGCCGCCGCCATGCCGAATTCGCGGATGCCATAGGAGATATAGCGGCCGCCATAATTGTCGGCATCCAGCGGCCCGGTCGCCTTGGTGCGGGTGTTGTTCGAACCCGTCAGGTCGGCCGAACCGCCGACCATGTCGGGGATCGCGGCGGTCAGCACTTCGAGCGCCAGTTCCGACGCCTTGCGCGTTGCGACCTTCTTGGGATCGGCCAGCAGCGCGGCGATATGTTCGCCCGCAGGATCGCCGGCGGGAAGTTCGCCGCGCATCCGGCGCTCGAATTCCTCACGCGCCCCATGCGATTCGAGACGGCTTGTCCAAGCCGCGCGCGCTTCACCGCCGCGCTTGCCCGCCGCCAGCCACACTTCACGGATGTCGTCCGGAATGAAGAACGGCTCGTGCGCCCAGCCCAGCGCTTCGCGCGCGCCGGCGATTTCGGCGGCGCCCAGCGGCGAGCCGTGGCTGCCGGAGGTGCCCGCCTTGGTCGGTGCGCCCTTGCCGATGATGGTGCGGCAGCGGATCAGCGTCGGCAAGTCGCTGGCGACCGCCTCGTCCATCGCGCGGGCGATGTCGGCATGGTCATGGCCGTCACATTCGACAACGTGCCAGCCGGTCGCGCGGTAGCGGGCGGGAATATCCTCGCTCGACGATTTGGAGACCGCGCCATCGATGGTGATGCGGTTATCGTCCCACAGCACCTTCAGCCGACCCAGCTTCAGGTGCCCGGCCAGACCGATCGCTTCGTGATTAATGCCTTCCATCAGGCACCCGTCGCCCGCGATCACCCAGGTACGGTGGTCGACCAGTTCGTCGCCGTAATGGGCGTTCAGGTGCCGCTCGGCAATCGCCATGCCGACCGCCATGGCCAGGCCCTGCCCCAGCGGGCCGGTCGTCGCCTCGATGCCCGGTAGTTCGAAATTTTCAGGGTGGCCCGCGCACGGGCTGCCGATCTGGCGGAATGCCTTGATGTCCTCGATCGTCGGGCGGGCAAAGCCGGTCAGGTGCAGCAGCGCATAGATCAGCATCGAGCCATGGCCCGCCGACAGCACGAAGCGGTCGCGGTCGGCCCAATGCGGGTCGGCGGCGTCAAACTTCAGATATCGCTGCCACAGCACCGTCGCGACATCGGCCATGCCCATCGGCATGCCGGGGTGCCCCGAATTGGCCGCTTCAACCGCATCCATCGCAAGGGCGCGAATCGCATTCGCGCAGTCGGTGTCGCTAATCTGCATCGCCACTCCGTTGAGGCGCCAGCCGACGGGCCACGCCGTTCGGCTGGAGCCTTTGGGACGCACTGGCGTCCGCGTCAACCGGGCGAGCGTTGCTCATTTGCATCGCCGCTTGCCCGCGAATCTGCGGATGCTATTGATTCGGCATGGAGGCAGATGATCCGCACCCCGCCATTCGCCGCATCGAGGCCGCCGTCGCGCGGATCGAACGCGCGGCCGCCACACGCGCCTATGCCGCCGATTCGCTGGCCCGGCGTCACGCCGCGCTGCGTACGCGCATGGAGGAAGCCGTTGCAGTGCTTGACGAACTGATTGCGCGGGAAGGAAAAAGCTGATGCCACAGGTCAGTTTCGATGTGGCCGGGCGCCCATATACCGTCGGTTGCCGATCGGGGGAGGAACCCCATCTACGCGCGCTGGCGGAGCGGCTCAATGCACTGAGCGCCGCCGCCGACCGCGCATCGGGTGGGCACAGCCCTGAGCGGACATTGCTGTATATTGCGCTGATGCTGGCCGATCAGTTGAGCGACATGGAACACGCCCCCGCAACCGGCGTACCCGCTCCGTTGCTCGACCGATTGGCGGAGCGGCTGGAAGCAATCGCCACGGCCCTTGAGGAAGAGCCCGCGAACGCCTAGATTGGCTGTCGGCGGGTACTGCCCGGTACGAGCTTTAGCGATTATCCCTGAGGCGATACTTAACATCCAAGGGGGCTGTCCCTGCCCGGACCCTGGTCCGAAGTACATGGCTCCCACCTGACGTTTGGGCGTCAGAGGATATTCAAGCAAACGGCCATGGCGGTCCCGCCACCTTGAACCCCGCCCCCACCCCCCCCCTGGACAAGCGCGCCCTGCGCGCCCGATTGCGCGCCGAGCGCGATGCGTTCGTCGCGGGCGCGCCGGCGGCGATCATGCCGCCCGCCCCCTATCTGGCGCGGCTAAAGCCCGGCCTGTGCGTCGCCGCCTATCTGCCGCTGGGGTCGGAGGCCGATCCGGCGCTGCTGGCGGATGCCGCGCGTGCCGCAGGATGCGTGCTGGCGCTGCCGCGCACCGTCGACCGGGCGACGCCCATCGCATTTCACCGCTGGCTGCCGGGCGACCCCATCGAAACCGCCGCCTATGGCCTGCGCCAGCCGCTGGCCGATTCGCCGCCCATTGCGCCCGACATCGTGCTGGTCCCGCTGGTCGGGTTCGATTCGGACGGCAACCGGCTGGGCCAGGGGGCTGGCCATTACGATCGCGCGCTGGCCGCGCTGCCGCATGTCTGGACGCTGGGCGTTGCATGGTCGATGCAGCGCGTGGCGGCGTTGCCCGTTGATCCATGGGACCGGCCGCTGGATGCGATCGTCACCGAAACCGGCCTGTTCGAAAGGAAGCCCGCATGACCCCTTCATGGCGCAAGCCCGCCGGCGCGTTGCTGATCGTCGGCCTGATCCTGTTCTGGGCAGTGCTGGTGGCCAGCTTTTCCGGCAGCATCGGACAGTTGCACCCGCTGCTGCAGGCGCTGGTCTATGTTTTCACCGGGATCATCTGGATTGCGCCGCTGAAACCGCTGCTGCGATGGATGGAAACGGGCCGCTGGCGCGCCTGAGCGCGCCGCCGCCGACCCCAAGATGCGGCCACATGGCCGAAAAGCAATAAAGCCCGGTCATCAATCGATGACCGGGCTTTATTATACTCGCCAAGTAATGGCGCGAGTGACGGGGCTCGAACCCGCGACCTCCGGCGTGACAGGCCGGCGCTCTAACCAACTGAGCTACACCCGCGTATCGTTGCGAGGACGCGGCCTCTAGACGGGGGTTCAGGACCTGTCAACTCGCCTCATCATTCTTTTTTTGAAAAACTGGATGACGGGCGCCGGGACGGCTGACCAGCGTGCCATGTTCGAACAGGAAGCCGGCGATATCGGGCTTTCCTGCGGCGTTCACGACGGTCTGCACGATGATCAGCAGCGGCACCGCCAGCAACGCGCCCGGTGTGCCCCACACCCATCCCCAGAAGCTGAGGGAGACGAGAATCAGGATCGGGCTGATTGTCAGCCGGTGCCCTACCACAAGCGGCGTGATCGCGTTCGCCTCAACCAGATGCGCGCCGGTCATGATGACGGCAGGCAACAACGCCCACCAGAGTTCGTCAAAGGTCATCAACCCGCCCAGCGCCAGCAGCGCTGCCGCCATCACCGGCCCGAAATACGGAATGTAATTCAGCAGGGCGACGATCCCGCCCCACATCAGCGGCGTGGGCATACCGATCAGATACAGCGCTCCCGCGACGATCAGTCCCAGCATCACGTTGATTACGGTGATGGTGCCCAGATAGGCGGAGGTATCGTCCACCACGTCCTGAATCACCCGCGCTGTCGCCAGCGCGCCGCCAAAGCTGGTCCGGCTGGTGATCGCCGCCCGCCGCAACCGGGTCCAGCCCGACAGAAAGAAATAAATGACCAGAATGGCGAAGAACATTTCGATCAACGCCGACGGCGCCGATGTACCGACCAGATCGACCAGGCCCGTGGGCGGCGTGGCGGCCACCGTCGCGGGGGCTTCGCGCGTCGGCACGGTCGCGAAATTCTCGATCGTGCGATTCACGAATCGCTCGGCATTCGAATAAAAGTCGATCAGCGGTTTGACGTTCGACTGGATCAGTTGAATCCGCTCCGGCAACAGGCGCACCCATTCCCATGCGGGCACCACGATGGACGCCAGCGCCGCGTTCGCAGCGGCCAGAAACACGATCACACAGGTAAAGGCCGCCAGCGGCGCAGGCAGTCCGCGGCGCTCCAGCCATTCCAGCGCCGGCACCAGCGCGATGGCGATGACGATCGCGGCGGTCAGCGGCAGGAAGAATTCCGAGCCTGCCTGAAGCGCAAAGGGAAGCGCCAGGAACAGGCCCGCACCCGCCATCAGCGTCAATGCCGCCAGCAATCGGTCACGGCGAAGTTCCTCCACCGCCTCGTCCGGAATCGGCGGTACGGGTGGCAGGGCGGGATGGCGGTCGTCTGACAGGGGATGGTCACTCACGCCCTGTTCCTAGCGCGTCGGGGGGCGGGGCGGAATGGCCCATGACTGGCGAACGCAGCGCCCCTGCCCTAGGGCTGTGGGCCATGAGCGACCTGATCCTCGTCCTGGACGAAGGCACGACATCGACGCGCGCGATGCTGTTCGACGCCGACGGCAATTGCCACGCCAGCGAAAACGCGCCGATCGACCAGCATTATCCCCGCCCCGGCTGGGTCGAACATGACGCGGCCCAGATCTGGGCACGGACGCTGACCGTGGGCCGGGCTGCCGTGGCGCGCGCGGGCGGTGCGGAACGAGTCGCGGCACTAGGGATCGCCAATCAGCGCGAAACGGTGGTGTTCTGGTCGCGCCGCACGGGCGAGCCGCTGGCCCCCGCCATCGTCTGGCAGGACCGCCGAACGGCCGAACTGTGCCGCGACCTGCAGACGCGGGGCGAGGAAGCGGGCGTGCAGGCACGCACCGGCTTGCTGCTGGACCCGTATTTTTCGGGCACCAAGATCACCTGGGCACTGGAACACTGGCCACAGCTTCGGGAGGCGGGCGACGACCTGCTGATCGGGACGGTCGAAAGCTGGCTGGTGTGGAAGCTGACCGGCGGGCTGCACGTCACCGATGCCAGCAACGCGTCGCGCACCTTGTTGATGGGTTTGGGTAGCGGCCAGTGGGACGACGGCCTGGTCGATCTGTTCGGGGTTCCGCGCGGTTCACTGCCCATGATCGTCGACAATGCTGGCGATTTTGGCACCACGGATGCCTTTGGCGGGCAGATACCGATTCGCGGGCTGGCGGGCGATCAACAGGCGGCAACCATCGGCCAGGCCTGTCTGGCGCGTGGAGAAGTCAAGGCGACCTATGGCACGGGCGCCTTCATCCTCGCCAATTGCGGCGCCACGCCGCCCCCGTCGCGCCACCGGCTGCTGGCGACGGTGGGATGGCAACTAGGCGGGCGGCGAACCTATGCGCTGGAAGGGTCGGTGTTCGTCGCGGGCAGTTTGATGCAATGGCTGCGCGATGCGATGGGCGTGATCACCGATGTGGCCGACAGTGCGGCGATCGCGGCATCGGTGGCGGATAATGGCGGCGTCTATTGCGTGCCCGCGCTTGCCGGCATGGGCGCGCCGTGGTGGCAACCCGAAGCGCGTGCGGCGATCACCGGGCTCAGCTTTTCGACCGGGCGGGCACATCTGGTCCGCGCTGCGCTGGAATCGATGGCGCATCAGACGCTCGACCTGAAACAGGCATTTGCTGCTGACGGGGCTGACTGGATGCGGCTGCGAATCGATGGCGGCATGGTTGGCAACGACTGGATGGCGCAGGATCTGGCGGACATGCTCGACCTGCCCATCGAACGACCGCGATTTGCCGAGACGACGGCGCTGGGCGCGGCGATGCTGGCGGCGGTGGGATTCGGCTGGTTCGATGGTCTGGAGCGCGCCGCGACCATGCGGGGCACGGTCGAATCATTCACTCCGGCCCTGTCCGCAGATGCGCGCGCGGTTCGTATCCACGGCTGGCGCGATGCGGTAGAGGCGGCAATGGCCAAGGCGAGGTGACAAGAACGGCTTAACCCTTTCGGGCTAGAATCGCCGCCGGAAGGAAGTGATCGTGCCGCGTACCCCCCTACCCGTCGACAGCGACGAGGAACGCGCCCAGTTGCGGCTGACCGCCCAGCCACAGGCGTGGGGCGAGCCGCTTGCCGACCATCATGAGATCGAATTGCTGGACGTTTCGGCCACCGGCGCGCGAATCGGCACATATCGCTGCTTTCACCCCGGTCAGACGGTTTATCTGACGGTTGATCAGATCAAATCCATTTCCTGCGAGATACGCTGGGCCCGCGCGGGGGAGATCGGGCTGGCGTTCAAGCGGACGCTGAACGTCGCCATGCTCGAACATCTCGCCACCGCGCACCGGGCGCGATAACTCAGATCAGCGCTTCGATCAGGCCGATCAGCGGGCGGTCGGCGGGTGGCATGTCCAGCCGGTGCAGCTCGACCGGGCGGACCCATTTCAGCGCATCGGCGTGGCGCGCGTTGACCACGCCCCGCCATTTGCGAAGCGCAAAAAGCAACAACAACAGGTGGCGCTCCCCCAGCGGTTCACTGGCGAAGACGGCGGGCGCAAGGCACGCCTGCTCGACATCGATTCCCAGTTCCTCGTGCAGTTCGCGTATCAGCGCGCCCTCAGGCGTTTCGCCCGCTTCCACCTTGCCGCCTGGAAATTCCCACAGGCCTGCCATCGGCTTTCCAGCGGGGCGGCGCTGGACCAGCACCCGGCCATCGCCGTCGACCAGCGCAGCCGCCGCAACCAGCAGGATCGGACGTTCCGAACCCATTTCCTTAACCCCTTTTCACTATGAACCGCGCCGAATTTTACGAACGGGGAATGTCATGGCGCGATGGACGGGACTGGCGCAACGGATTCTGGCCGACCGTCGTGGTGTGACCGTGGTCGAATACGCCCTGATCGTTGCGCTGATCGTACTGGCAATCGTTGCCACCGTCACCGACGTGGCGGGAGCGACAATTGCGCTTTGGAACACCGTTGATGTGCGCGTCGACGACGTGATGTGACGCCCCGGAACCGCAAAATTTAATCCGCCTGACGGCTTAAACCATTTCCTAACCCTAGCCCGATATCGTCGCGATGCTTGCTCGAAGGACCAGTCGGGCAGCCGGGTTTTGAAGCTTTGTACCGATGGAGACCGGAATGCAGAAGATTCGCAAGATTTTTGCCGACAACAAGGGCGCGACCGCAATCGAATACGGCCTGATTGCCGCCCTGATCGCCGTTGCAGCGATCACCGCCATGACCGCCATCGGCACCAACCTGAACGCCACCTTCGGCACGGTTTCCAGCAGCATCCAGACCGAAGCGCCGCAATAAGGGCTTTTTTAAGGGCGTGCGGGGCGGCAGAGCGAAGGCTCTGCCGCCCTTGCTTTGATCGGGTGATCGCCACCCATGCGCAGCCCGCCGCATATGGCTTTCTGATCCTTCCAGTTAATTTGACTTTAGCACCTGTCCGGCACAACCGGAACGTCGTGGCGGGATTGCCGGACGGCGGGGGCCGAGTGACACGTGTTTCTGAACGACGACCAGCATTGGCTTGACGGATCGGGCACCGGCACGCGGGCCAATGGCCGCTCGCGCGCGCTGGCGTTACCCCCACCTTCTCGGCTCGAGCAACTGCGGCAAGTACTGGCCAAATTCGATCCTGTCGTTGATCTTGGCTCCGACATCGGATCGCGCCGCTGGATTCGCGGCGCTGCGACGTGTTTCGGGCTGTGTGCCATCACCGTCGCGCTGGCGCCTGATTTCGACCGGCCGATTCACGTCCCGGCCGCGCCGCTGTCGACGACCGACCGCGATGAACTAGCCTCGCAATCGATCGCCCCCCTTGGCTTCGGCGCCACCAGTGGCCGCCGGATCGGTGCGACCGGTGCCGTGGCGCCGCTGGCCGATACGCCGGAGCGACCGACACTCAACCTTTCCGCGACGCTGGCGGGCGGCGACAACCTGGCGCGCACGCTACGTCGCAGCGGCGTCAGCGCGAGCGAGGCCGACCGCGCCGCCGCGCTGGTGGCGGAGGCAGTGCCGCCCCGCGACATCCGCGCAGGTACGCGCATCGACCTGACCCTGGGCCGCCGCGCCAGCCGCGATGTGCCGCGCCCGTTGGACCGGCTGGCCTTTCGCGCGCGCTTCGACCTTGCGCTCGAACTGGCGCGGCAGGACGGTGCGTTCGTGCTCAAGCGGATTCCGATCGCGATCGATTCGACACCGCTTCGCATTCGCGGCCGCGTGGGCGGCAGCCTGTACCGCTCTGCCCGCGCTGCCGGCGCGCCGGCCAAGGTGGTCGAAGCGTTTATCCGACAGATCGCGACACGCGTGCCGATGGCACGAATCGGCAGCGATGACGAATATGAGCTGATCGTCGAACAGGATCGCGCCGCCACGGGCGAAGTGCGGCAGGGCAAGCTGCTTTATGCCGCCGTCCGTCAGGGCAAACGCGAGACCCGGCTGGTTCGCTGGGACCGCGGTGGCCGCACCGAATGGTTCGATCCGCGCGGCGTAGGCGAGCGGCGCGGCATGATGGCCATGCCGGTCGCGGCGCGCATCTCGTCCGGATTTGGCTGGCGCCGTCATCCGGTGCTTGGCTTTCGGCGGCTGCACAAGGGCATGGACTTTGCCGCGCCGCATGGCAGCCCGATCCGCGCGGCGACCGATGGTGTCGTCGGCTTTGCCGGACGGAACGGCGGCTATGGCAATTTCGTCAAGCTCGTCCACGGCAGCGGGCTGGCCACCGGCTATGGCCATATGAGCCGCATTGCGGTGCGTCGCGGCGAACGCGTCACTCGTGGGGAAGTCATCGGCTATGTCGGCTCGACCGGACTGTCGACGGGGCCGCATCTGCATTACGAACTGTGGCGCAATGGCGTGCCGGTCAATCCGACCTCGGTCAGCTTTACCACTACCTCGCAGCTTTCGGGCCAGGACCTGCGCGATTTCCGTTCGCACGTATCGCAGTTGATGTCAGCGCCTGTCGGCGGTTCGCGCGAGCCCGCAGGGGAATCGGGCGAATAGCCGCGCCTCTCCGGCGCGCTGCCGGGGAGCGCGATCCGTCAGTGCCGCTGGCTGCGCCAGCGCTTGATTGTCCGCTGAAGCGCCGCGTCACCGCCACCGGCCTGTCGCCACAGCGCGCTGAACGACGGATCGTCCGATGCCGGGCGGCGATCTTCCTCCAGCGTGTCGAACAGCACCCTAACGGGCGTCGCCACACCTTCCCCACAGATGATGCATTCGCGGTTCCGCAGGGCCGGAATGGCATCGAGGAAGCCGCGCGCACCTTCGGGCATCGCCGCTCGGACAAATGCCTGGTCGCGGTCGTTGTTCAGGCGCATGGAAATGATGGTGCCGCATTGCGACAGCACGCCTTCGGCAAGATCCGACGGCCGCTGGGTAATCAGGCCCAGCGACACGCCATATTTCCGGCCTTCCTTGGCGATGCGGCTCAGGATCCGGCCGACCGACGACGTTTCCGCATGGCGTTCATTGGGCACATAACGGTGCGCCTCTTCACAGACGAGCAGCACCGGCCGAACCGGCTCCCCGCGTGACCAGATGGCGAAATCGAACACCATGCGGCTCAGCATCGCCACCACAACGGTCGTGATCTCCGACGGCACGCCCGAGACGTCGATGATCGAGATCGGTCGCCCGTCGGCCGGCATGCGGAAGATGCGCTGGATGAACGCCGCCATCGTGTCCGCCACCAACATGCCCGAAAACATGAAGGCGTATCGCGGATCGCCCTTCACCTCGTCTACTTTGGTCTTGAGCCTCAGATAGGGCGCCGTATCGCCAGCGCGGTCCATCTTGCCCATTTCCGCCTGGATCGACGCCGTCAGGTCGCTGAGCAAATACGGGATGGGTGAATCGACGGTCAGCTTGACCTCTGCCGCCAGCCGGTTCTTCGCACGGGCGGCGATCAGGCATTTGGCGAGGATGTCGGCGTCGATCTGTCGCTGTGACCCCGTGCTGGTCAGGAACACTTCGCAATGTTCCTCGAAATTCATCAACCAATAGGGCATCGCCAGATTGCCGACGTCATAGATCGCACCCGTGGCGGCGAAGGCGGTGGCATATTCGCCGTGCGGGTCGATCATGACGATGTGCCCCTGCGGCGCGGCCTGACAGATGCGATGCAGGATCAGCGCGGCGGCGGTCGACTTGCCGGTGCCGGTAGAACCCAGCAGCGCGAAATGCTTGCCCAGCATTGCGTCCACGTACAGCGACGCCTGAATGTCGCGGGTGGGATAGACGGTGCCGACACGCACATTGGCACGGTCATCGGTCGAGTAGACCTGGTTCAGGTCGCTGGTCGAAACGGGAAACACCGCCGCGCCGGGGGTAGGATAGCGGGTCACGCCGCGACGGAAGCGATAGAGCTTGCCCGTCAGCTTTTCCTCATCCCCCTCCCCCAGAAAGTCGATCTGGGCGATCATGTTCGCGCCGTTGTCGGATGCCAGCTTCAGCGTGCGAACGCTGGCCAGCAACCAGCTTGCGCCGCTGCGGATCTTGATCAGGCTGCCCAGTTGCGCAGCGGCGGCCAGCGTTTCGTCGGCCTCCCCGCTCAGCGCCTCGACCGCCGCACGGTCAAAGACGACGCAGCTGGACGATCCGGCAATTTCGGTGACCATCCCGATGGGGCGCATACCGGATTCCGATCCCATGGCCCCAACCGGCTGTGCCGCCGACGACACCGGCGAGGAGGGGCTTTCCGCAGCCCGCGCAAACGCTTCACCATCCATATCGGATGGAAATAAGCCACCGGAGGTAAATTTTACGTTGGCGCCGCGCCCTATATCCGGCGCCAGATCACACCCGCGCCCCAGCCGAAAGCGACCGAAAGCGCCACTGCGATCAGCCCGTAGAATACGCTATGTTCCTGCGCGGCGGCCGCGACGAAGCGTTCGAATCCCGATTTGCGAATATCGATTTCCCGGACCGCCGCCGCCAGCACGCGGCCGTCGCGGATCAGGAACGTCTCTGCGGTGAAGCGGCCGACCGGCACGCGCGCGGGGATGGCAATGCGCGCGCGATACAGTACCCCGTCGGTGATCTCGACCGCGCCCGGTGCCTCGACATACAGGCCCGACCGACGCCTCAGATCGACCAGCCCCTCCACAAAGCGTGACTGGACGGCCGGCGGCGCGCTGCCGATCGGGGACAATTGCAGGCTGTCGAGCCCCAGTTCGTAAATGGCGCGCGTGCGTTCATCGACGATCCGTTCGACGGGCCGCGAGGAGGCGATGGCGTAAAAGGACGGGGCCGAGCGATAGCGCATCGCTTCGGCATTGACCCACATGCCCGCGACCTTCTGCTTTTCGCGCATCCGCACCGATTGGCTCGGCCCCTTGACCACCACAACGATATCGGCGGGCCGCTCACTGGCGCGACGGTCGGGATAGAGGATCGCGCCGAACAGCAGCAGGTCCGCACCGGTGAAGCTGTAGATGATCTCGATCTCGCGCTGAGACGCATCGGGCACCAGAATGGGCGCGTCGCCGCTTTGCGCCATCAGCACCGGCGCCAAAGCCAGCGCGGCAAGGCGGCGCCACCGCTTCAAGCCAGCTCGACCGAATAGATTTCGTCGGGACGCCAGCCCAGGCCCAGCGCCATGCGGATCGCAACGCCCAGCACGATCAGCGCCAATGCAAGGCGCAGCTGTTCGGGCTTCAGCCGCGCGGCAAAGCGCGTGCCCAGCTGTGCGCCCGCGACCGATCCGATCAGCAGCAGCACCGCCAGCACGATATCGACCGCGCGTGTCGTCGTCGCGTGGACCATGGTCGCAGCGGCGGTGGTGAACAGAATCTGAAACAGGCTGGTGCCCACCACAACCTGCGTTCCCATGCCCAGCAGGTAGATCATCGCCGGAACCAGGAAAAATCCGCCGCCAACGCCCAGCAACATCGTCAGAACGCCCGTCAGCATCCCCAGAATGAACGGACCCAGCGGCGAGATGTAAAGGCCGGAGCGATAGAAGCGCCACCGGAACGGCAGCGTCGCGATCAACGGATGGTGCCGCCGCCGCGCGGCGCGAACCGTCTCCCCGCGCTTGCCCGCGCGGATGGTGCCCAGCGATTCGCGCAGCATCAGCCCACCGACGGACCCCAGCATCACCACATACAGCACCGCAATCACGGTATCGATCAGGCCACTGGCGCGCAGTATTTCGAACAACCAGGCGCCGAACAGCGAACCGAAGACGCCACCCACGACCATGACCCCGCCCATATGGTAATCAACGCCCTTGCGCCGGGCATGGGCGAACATACCGGACACGCTGGCACCGGTCACCTGACTGGCCGCCGATGCGGCAGCGACAGTGGGGGGGATGCCGTAGAAGATCAGCAGCGGCGTGGTCAGGAACCCGCCCCCAACCCCGAACATGCCGGACAACCAGCCCACGCCAAAACCCAGCGCAATGATGACAAGCGCGTTGACCGAAAGATTGGCGATCGGAAGATACAGGTCCATCGACACCTACGCGGCTGATTACCCCTGCTAGGACAGGCTGACATGAAAGGAAACCGCCTACGATCGAAAGGCGGTTACATAAGTCACTTGTTTTCCCACTACTTTGCCCGGATGCTCGGCCGCGTCCGAATCGGTTGGGGCAAGCCGGAGTGACACAGGGGGACTGGCTGCTGGCATTCGCCGAAGCGGCCTTATACGAAGCGATTCTGTTCGCCGCGATCGGCTTTGCGATCGGCGGTTTCGACGATTTTCTGGTCGATTCGCTGTATCTTTTCCGCCGGGCCGGGCTGTGGCTGCGCGGGATCGAAACCCCTACGGTTGCGGAACTCCCGCCGCCGCACGACGCGAGCCGGATCGTTGTTTTTGTCGCCGCCTGGGACGAAAGCGCGGTGATTGGCGCGATGCTCACCACCGCCGCCGCACGCTTCGAACATCCCGATTGGCGGCTCTATGTCGGCACCTACCCGAATGATCGCCCGACGATCGATGCAGTGGCTGCCGTCGCGGAAAGCGATCCCCGCATCCGATTGGTCATCGGTGAGCGCCCCGGCCCCACCACCAAGGCCGACTGCCTGAACAGCTTGTGGGAAGCATTGCTGGCGGACGAGGCGGCGGGCGAACCCAAGGCCCGCGCGGTGGTGCTGCACGATGCCGAGGACGTGGCACACCGCAACGAACTGGCGGTCTATGCCAGTCTGCTCGATCAGGGAGCCGATGTTGTGCAACTGCCGGTCCTGCCGCTGATCGATCGCCGTTCCCGGCTGGTCGCGGGCCATTATGCCGACGAGTTCGCGGAAGCGCACGCCAAGCAGATGCTGGTCCGCCAGACACTGGGCGCGGCAATGCCTCTGGCCGGCGTGGGCTGTGCGATTGACCGTGACATGCTGGCGCGCGTCGCGGCCAGTCGCGGTGGCCTGCCTTTCGACCCCGCGTCATTGACCGAGGATTACGAGCTTGGCCTGACCATCGCGCGGCTGGGCGGCCGTGCCGTTTTTGCCCGCGTGACAGAGGTGCCCGGCGGCGCGCCGGTTGCGGTACGTGCCTTTTTTCCTGCCAAGGTGGATGCGTCCGTGCGGCAGAAAGCGCGCTGGATGACCGGAATCGCGCTGGCAGGATGGGACCGGACCGGCTGGGGCCGCACGTTGGCGCTGGGTGACCATTGGATGCGGATGCGCGACCGGCGCGCGATCCTGTCAATCCTGGTGTTGGCGGCGGCCTATCTGGCGCTGGTGGGATGGGGCACGCTGAGCGTCGTCCAATGGTGGCGAGGCGATTTTACCCGCCCGTTAAGCGACGGGCTGGCATGGCTGCTGGGTGTCAATGCGGGGTTCCTGATCTGGCGCATGGCGATGCGCGCGATCTTTGTCGGTGCCGATTATGGCTGGGCAGAGGCGGCATGGTCGATCCCGCGCATGGCGGTTGCCAACTACATCGCGCTTCTGGCAGCGCGGCGGGCGATCTTTCGTTATGTCGGGTTGCTGCGCGGCGGGGCGCTGCATTGGGACAAGACCGAACATCATTTCCCTGACCTGACGCGGTCGAACGGATGAAGAGGACGGCAGGCCGACCGCTTCGATTTCTGGGTCTGGTGCTGGGCGGTTGGACAGCGCTGCGCATCGCCCTGTTGCTGCCCGAAGCCGCGCGGCTGCCCGAATTGATCACGCCAAGGGCATCGGCAGCCGATGGAGGGTTGGCATCGGTGCCGCCGCGTCTGCTGGGCGAATGGTCCGCCCCGCCCCCCAGATCCGCCGCCTTGGACGCGGCGGCCCCAGGCAGTACGACCATCGCGCGTGAACTGGGCCGTTCACGCGGCAACCTGGCACCCAGCGGGCAAGGAATGCTCAGCGTGGCGCAGCGTCAACCCGACGCT
This sequence comes from Sphingomonas sp. IW22, assembly GCF_041321155.1. Taxonomy (GTDB): domain Bacteria; phylum Pseudomonadota; class Alphaproteobacteria; order Sphingomonadales; family Sphingomonadaceae; genus Sphingomonas. The sequence continues at coordinate 989,212 of NZ_JBGGWB010000001.1, forward strand.
GTGTTAAATGCCCCCTATCGCCCTGGCCCCGCCCCGCCGTCGGCGCCGGATGCGCCGCGTCGGGCCGCATCGCGCCTGTCGGGCACCGGCTGGCTGGCGCTGCGACAGGGGCGCGGCGACGGGCTGGGGCCGGGCGGGCAACTTGGCGGGTCGCAGGCGGGCGTTCGCCTTCGCTATGCGCTGGGCGAATCTCGCCGCGTTGCGCTGTCTGCGCGATTGTCCTCGCCCCTGCGCGGGCGCGGTGCCGAAGCGGCGCTGGGGGTGGAGTGGCGCCCAATCCGCGCGCCCGTTTCGGTGATCGCCGAACAGCGTATCGGGCTGGATGGATCGCCGGGCGGACCGACACTGATGGCACTGGGCGGGATCAATCCCACGCCCGTGGCTGCCGGGTTCAGTCTGGAGGGCTATGCTCAGGGCGGCGCGGTGCTGCGCCGGCAACGGGTGGAGCCGTTCGCCGACGGCGCGCTGCGGCTGGCGCGCCCGGTCACGCGCGGCGGCGCACTGACCCTTGGCGCAGGTGCTTGGGGGGCGGTTCAGCGTGATGCCGGGCGGCTGGACATCGGCCCCTCACTGGCGGTCGCCATCCCGGCAGGGCCACAAAACCTTCGCCTGACAATCGACTGGCGACAGCGGATCGCAGGCGATGCGTCGCCGGGATCGGGGCTGGCCGTGACGCTGGGCAGCGACTTCTAGGCGGCGAGCGAACAAAATCGCCAGACGGGCGTTGCCCCGGCAGTCCCTTTCCCCCTTTCGGGACTGGTGCCTGTCGCGCACCGGCCGCGCCGTCGCGTATCGCGGCGCGGCCACCGGCCAGAAACGCGAAACCCGGCCGACATTGCTGTCGACCGGGTCCCCCTGTTGGACAGGATCGGGCACGGGCCGGAGCCCGCCCCCGAATTCAGGTCACCACCAGAAGCCGCGAATAACGTCGACCACCACGCCGCGGCGCTGATCGATCAGCACGACGTCGTCATAATGACGGACCCAGCGCTGGTAGCGCCCAGCCGGCGGCAGGTGATAGCGATAGGGGTCGTTGATCCAGTAACGGCGCCCATAATAGGTCGGCGCGATGCGGGCGCCGGGGCGCCACTGATTGTAACGGAACGGCGCACGCCAGTTGCCACGGGCATAGAGCGCACGGTTGCGGCCGCGCCAATCGCGCCAGTCGTTGCGGCCCCAGCGATAATCGCGGCGGTCCTCACGCAATTCGCGGCGCGCATCGCGCACATCGCGCTGTTCGCGGCGGATGTCGCGACGGTCACCACGGCGATATGCGTCGCGCAATTCGCGGCGTTCTTCCCGAACATCGCGGCGGCTGCGCTCGACTTCGCGCCACGACTGGGCGCTGGCGACACCGGGCACCGCCAGCGTCGGGATCGCGACGGCGGCCATCAGCGCGGTGGTGATCAGCTTACGCATCTCTTGTCCTCCATGTTCTCCCGGACGCTTCCGACCGTTGCCGGTCCTTCGTCCGTTGGTGGAGACTTTATGGAGCCGCGCCACTGAACGGCGCGGGAACGATCAAGTCAGCGTTGCGAAAGGATCAGGGGCCGCCAGGCGCACCCGCGCCCGGTGCGCCCACGGTGCCGATATTGCCGAACAGTTCCTGAAAGAATCCGCGCTCGCGACCCAGGGTCGGCGTCTTCTTCTTGATCGGATTGACCTCGGCAACCTGCTCCAGCCCCATCCGGTCGATCGAGGCCACATTACCGGCCCCGTCGAAACGGATGCGGATTGTCGTCTGGGCATTGGGATCGGGATTGCTGAAGGCATAGTTACGGCTGTCGCGCGACACATAATACCAGTCGCCCTGATCGAACTGCGCCGTCAGCGTGGGCTGACCCAGCGTCCGTAGCACCGAGTCGCGATTATCGACGCCCGGTTGAACCGAGTTCACCAGATCGGCGTCGATGACATAGCCCTGATGGCTTCTGAGCGGCGCGCACGCCGACGCTGCCAGCGAAAGGGCCAGCAGCGACGCGATCGCACGGGGACCGGACAGCGCCATCGAAATCTCCTGAACTCAACAATACCGATGCGCGCCCTTTGCCGATTGCATCGAACGCGATGCGCCTCAATATGCGGCCAGCGCACGCCAAACAAGGCCGTGTACGATCAGGGAATTCGATGGGACTGCTGCAACGCCTTTTCGGCTCAACCCCACAGCGCGAAGGAGAGCCGCTGTACAACGCGATCGTCGCCCGCGCGCGCCAGCCGCACTGGTATCAGGCGGGCGCCGTTCCGGACACGATCGACGGCCGGTTCGACATGATCGCCGCGGTTCTGACGATGGTTCTGCTGCGCCTGGAACACGACGGCGAATCGTCGGGCACGCTGTCTGCGTCGGTGGCGGAGTGCTTTATCGACGACATGGATGGCCAGCTTCGCCAGCAGGGGGTGGGTGACATCATGGTCGGCAAGCATGTCGGCAAGATGATGGGCATGTTGGGCGGGCGGCTGGGCGCCTATCGCGACGGACTGTCGGGTGGCGATCTGGACGGCGCGCTGGTCCGCAACATCTATCGCGGGGAAGCGCCCGCGCCGGCTGCGCTCGACCATGTGCGCGCCGCGCTGATCGGTTTTCGCGCAGCGCTGGACGAGATCGGCGCCGACCGGCTTCGCAACGGGGAACTGCCATGACGCCCGAATTTTCGCGCCCGCTACGCCTGGACCAGATCGGTGCGGGCGAAAGCGAGCATCATGTCGATGCGACGGCCGATGAACGCCGCGCGCTGGCGGGGCGTTTCGGGCTGCTGGCGCTGGACCGGCTGGCGGCCGATTATGCCGTGCGGCGCGACGCGGTGGGCGTCATCGCGACCGGCACGCTGAAGGGCAGGGTATCGCAAGCGTGTGTCGCCACCGGAAAGCCCGTGTCCGCGACAATCGACCAGCCCTTTACCCTGCGCTTCCAGCCCGAACCCGGTGACGATACGCCGGAGGAGGTTGAGCTGGACGCCGATGATTGCGACACGATTTTCTTCACCGGCGGCGCCATCGACCTGGGCGAAGCCGCGGCACAGACGCTGGCGCTGGCGCTCGAACCCTTCCCCCGCGCCGCCGATGCAGAGGACGCGCTGCGCGAAGCGGGCGTGCTGAGCGAGGATCAGGCCGGTCCCTTTGCCGGGCTGGCGGCGCTGAAGGAAAAGCTGGGCAAGGGCTGAGTCCGTCAGCGGTCGGATTTGACCGCCATCAATGCACCCGCCAACCGTTCGGGCATCAGGTCGCGCAAGGGAGAGTCCCATGAGCGATCGGGAATTCGGGCCGGTGGACACGGTGGTGCCAATCGCCCGCTATTGGCATGTCATTCGGGAGATCGAAGTCGCGCGGCTGCTGGCCCGGCAGGACCGGCGGGAGCGGCTTTGCGACGCGCTGGAAGCATGTGCCGACGCCCTGCCCGACCGGCCCAGCGACGAACATGCGCGGCAGCTATGCGCCGCGCTCGATACGCTGGCGCACGATCAGGACGGTGACGACGACCGCTTCCTGCGTTCGATCTTTCACTTGCAGGCCGACGACCCACTGACCGACGCGCTGCTGGGTCGCATCATGCAGGCACGCATCGCCGATGCCGCGACCTGTCAGGAACTGATCGCCGCACTGACGCCGCAGGGGCCCGACCAGCAACCGCTGGATGCCGACGCGATGGGGTATTTGTTGCGCTGCTGCTTCACCGCGTGGCGACAGGCGATCGCGTTCGAGGAACTGGCGATACTGACGCTGGCCGACCGGCGCCTGACGCGGGAAGCGCGCGAGATGCTGATCGCGCGGATCGCGCACCGCGCGCCGTGATCAGGCGGCTTCCGACCGATCCTCCAGCGCCGCCGGATCGCTGATCGTGATCGCCCGCCCACCAGGCAGGCGGATGACGCCTGCGGCCTTCAGCTTGGTCATCTGACGGCTGACCGTTTCGATGGTCAGGCCCAGCACATCGGCCATCTGCCCGCGCGTCAACGGCAGGTCGAAGGTCACCGGGCCGTCGGCGGTGGCGCGGCACCCGTCCGACCCGGCACGCGCCGCCATGTCGAGCAGGAAGCCCGCGACCTTTTCCTCCGCCGATTTGCGGGCCAGTGCCAACATCCGCCCGCGCGCCGCGCTCAATGCCTGCAGCGTGCGATGCAACAACAGCCGCTCCATCCGCACATGATCCTCCAGCACGCGTTCGAATGGCACGCGGGGGAACACGCATAGTTCGGCGTCGGTCAGCGCGGTGATGGTGAAATCGGCCTGTTCGGCATAAGGTTGGCCGACGAAGTCGGCGGCGTGGAGCAGGCCGACAATCTGTTCGCGGCCGTCCGCCGTCGACGCCACCAGCTTTAGCACGCCCGACAGCAGATTGGCACAGATGACGCTTTCATCCCCGGCCCACATCACGCTTTCACCGCGCGCGACATGGCGTCGCTGGCCCAGCGCATTCAGCGCCTGCAATTCCTGGTCATTCAGGCTGCCGCAAAGCGCCTGATCGCGGACCGCGCAGTCGGAGCAGATGTCGGTAAGCGCCATGACACCAGCATAACGACTGCCGGGCGGCTTGTCGCCTGTGGCCGTGCGGCCCCGGATCGGCGGCGACGCCGGGATCGCACGGCCCATGACGTGCCGCTCAACGATTGGCCGGCGCGGCCGCGTCATCTTCGATCGGCAGATGGAATTCGTGCCAGATGCCGTTCAGGATGCCGAAGCCGACCGCAAGGCCAAGGCCCAGAACCCAGGTAAAATACCACATGGCGATGCTCCGTCAGTAAAGGTCGGGATTGGTGCGGATGTCGTGCGTCGTGACCCGGCCGAACATCACCTTGTACGCCCATGCGGTATAAGCCAGGACGATCGGCAGGAAGACCACGGTCACGAACAGCATGATGCCCAGCGTCTTGTGCGTGGACGATGCGTTCCACACGGTCAGGCTGGAATGCGCGTCGATGCTGGACGGCAGGATGAAGGGAAACATCGAACAGCCGACCGTGGCGATGATCCCCAGCGCCGACGCGGACGAACCGGCAAAGGCCAGCGCCTCCCTGCCCTGTCGGATGCCGAACCACGCCAGCACCGCACCGCCAAGGCCCAGCATCGGCGCGACCGTCATCCATGGATACAGGCCGTAATTGGCCAGCCAGCCGCCGCGCGCCGGCTCGCTCAGCGTATGCAGCGGGTTGGATGGCCCGGCGGGATCGACCGCGCCGACGATGCGATAGCCGATGTCGCCATAAGCGACGAACAGATAGCCGATCGCGAACAGCAGGACCGATGCGACCGCCGCTACGCTGCCATAACGGCGTGCCCGGTCGTGCACCGCACCGCGTTCGACCTTGATCGTGATCCAGGCCGCGCCGTGCAGCACCAGCATCGCCACCGACAACAGCCCGCACAACAGGCTGAATGGCGTGAACAGGCCCAGAAAGCCGCCCTCGTAAAAACTGCGAAGGTCGCTGTCGATGCGGAAGGGCGCGCCCTGCAACACGTTGCCGACCGCCACGCCGAACACCAGCGCGGGCACGAACCCGCCGGTGAACAGCGCCCAGTCCCAGCGGCCGCGCCATGCCGGGTCTTCGCGTTTCGAGCGATATTTGAATCCCACCGGCCGCAGGATCAGCGCGGCCAGCACGACGAACATCGCCAGGTAAAAGCCCGAAAAGCTGACCGCATAGACAAAGGGCCAGGCAGCGAAGATCGCGCCGCCGCCCAGAATGAACCACACCTGGTTGCCTTCCCAGGTGGGGCCGACGGTGTTGATCACCTGTCGCCGTTCGGCATCGTCGCGCGCGACGAAGGGCAGCAGGGCAGCGGTGCCGAGGTCGAAGCCGTCGGTTAGGGCAAAACCGATGAGCAATATGCCCAACAGCGCCCACCAGATGACGCGCAGCGTCTCATAGTCGAACATGGGTCCGGTTCCTTCGAACAAATGGGTTCAGGCGGTGACGGGGGTGGCGGGCATTCGTCCGGGTGCGGGCTGGTCATGCTCTTGTGCGTCGGGTCCGTGGCGGATCGCCGCCAGGATCAGCCGCACCTCGATCACGGCCAGTGCGCCGTACAGGGCGGTGAAGCCCGCAAGGGTCGTCCACAATGCCCCCCGGCTGAGCGAACTGGCGGCAAGGAAGGTCGGCAACACGCCTTCAATCGCCCATGGCTGGCGGCCCAGTTCGGCCACGACCCAGCCCAGCTCCGCCGCGATCCAAGGCAGCGGGATCGCCGCCACGGCCAGTTTCAGAAACCAGCGCGTCTCCATATGCATCCGCAGCGAACAGAGGATGAAAGCCACGGCGAACAGCGCGATCATCGCAAAGCCGATGCCCGCCATGATGCGGAAGCTCCAGAACATCAGCGGCACGTCGGGCACCGTGTCCCATGCCGCGGCGCTGATCTGTTGCGGTGTCGCGGCGCGCGGATCGGCGACATGGCGCTTGAGCAGCAACGCATAGCCCAGATCGCGGCGGTGCGTTTCGAACCGGGCACGCGCGGCGCGGTCCTGCGGATCGCTCTTAAGCGTTTCGACCGCGTCATAGGCGATCACGCCGGACGTGATGCGCTCCTCCGCCTTCAGCACCAGGTCCGACATGCCCGCGACCGTCCCGTCCAGGCTGCGCGTCGCGATCAGGCCAAGCAACCACGGCACCTGCACTTCGTATCGGGTGGTGCGGGCGACCGTATCGGGCATGCCGAAGATGGTCAGCCCGGCAGGCCCCTCTTCGGTGTGCCAGGCGGCCTCGATCGCGGCCAGTTTCATCTTCTGGTTGTCGGTCAGGGTATAGCCGCTTTCATCCCCCAGCACGACGACCGACAGCGAGGACGCAAGCCCGAACGCCGCCGCCACCGTCATCGACCGACGGGCCACACCGATGAACCGGCCTTTCAGCAGCCAGTAGGCCGACACGCCCAGCACCAGCGCCGACGCGATCACGTAACCCGCGCTGACCGTATGCACGAACTTGGCCTGGGCGATCGGGTTGAACAGCACGGCGCCGAAATCGCTGACCTCCATGCGCATCGTGTCGGGATTGAAGCTGGCCCCGACCGGGTTCTGCATCCAGCCATTGGCGATCAGGATCCAAAGCGCCGACAAATTGGTGCCCAGCGCCACCAGAAAGGTGACGAACAAATGGCCCAGCTTGGACAGCCGGTCCCAGCCAAAGAACATCACCCCGACCATCGTGGCTTCGAGGAAAAAGGCCATCAGCCCCTCGATCGCCAGTGGCGCGCCGAAGATGTCGCCGACATAGTGCGAGAAATAGGACCAGTTGGTGCCGAACTGGAACTCCATGGTCAGCCCGGTGGCGACCCCCAGCACGAAATTGATGCCAAAGATCTTGCCCCAGAACCGTGTCGTCGTCCGCCAAATCGGGCGGTTGGTCATCACATAGACCGATTCCATGATGACGAGCAGGAACGACAGGCCCAGCGTCAGCGGCACGAACAGGAAATGATACAGCGCGGTCAGTGCGAATTGCAGCCGCGACAGGTCGATGACCCCGAGGTCCATGAACGATTCTCCCCCGCGAGCCGCAATGCCGGCCCGATCACGAACGCCGGGCTAGGCTGACGTCGCGCGCCAGACATTGACCGCGGTCAAAGACGGCACGCCCGCCGCGCGGGACTGAGGGCCATGCACGCGATTTCCCCCGACCGGGCTTCGAACCGAGCCCGCATGACATGGATGAACGCCATTGCCGGGCGGCAAACGGGCGGCGCGACCGCGCTGCTGCTGCTCGATACGCTGGCGGCGATCGGCTTTGCCGGGGGCATTGCCGGTGCGGTGACGGCGGTGCCGTCCGGTATCGCGGCGGTGCTGCCCTGGGCAATGCTGGCGGCGGCGGCGGGCATTGCGCGCGGGCTGTGCGCGATGCTGGCCGCGCGGGCGGGCGCCGCCGGGTCTGCACGGGCCAAGCTGGCGCTGCGCGCGCGGGTGATGGCGGGGGCGCTGCATCGGCAACCGGGCGCCACGCTATCGCCCGGCGACTGGACCGGCGCGGCAACCGATGCCGTGGAGGCGATGGACGGCTTTGTCGCACGCTTCCTGCCCGCGCGTCGCGCTGCGGCGCTGGCGCCGGTGCTGGTGCTGGCAGCTACCGCCTTTGCCAGCCCGATTTCGGCGACGATCTTGGCGGCGACGCTGATCCCCTTCATCGCGGCGATGGCGCTGGCCGGCACGGCGGCGGCGGACGAGTCGCGGCGGCAATTCGCCGCGCTGGCCCGGCTGTCGGGCCATTTCGCCGACCGCGTCCGCGCCCTACCCGTGGTGCTGGCCTATGGCGCAGGCGCGCGGGAGGCCGATGCCGTCGGCGCCGCCGCCGCCGATCTGGCCCGCCGCACGATGCAGGTGCTGCGCGTCGCATTCCTCTCATCGGCGGCCCTCGAATTTTTCGCCGCGCTGTCTGTCGCGCTGATCGCGGTCTATTGCGGGTTCAACCTGCTGGGCCTGCTGCCCTTTCCGGTGCCTGAGCGGCTGACATTGGGCCAGGCCTTTTTCGTGCTGGCGCTGGCGCCCGAATTCTATGCGCCGATGCGGCGGCTGGCGGCGGCATATCATGATCGACAGTCGGCGATGACCGCGGCGGAGCAGTTGATGGCGCTGCCAGAGCCAGCCCCGGCATATTCCGCCGTCCCGTTGCCCGCCGGTCCCGACATTCTGTTTCGCGACGTCACCGTTCGCCATATCGGCTGCGACGCGCCCGCCATCGATCGCCTGTCCTTTTCGGTTCCGCCCGGCGCGACAGTGGCGCTGCTCGGCCCGTCGGGCAGCGGCAAGACCAGCCTGCTGCACCTGCTGCTCGGCCTTGCGCCCCTGTCCGGGGGCGAGGTGATGGTCGCTGGACAGTCGCTGGCGTTGATGGGCAGCGTTGCCGCTTCTGCCGCCTGGGCCGGGCAACACCCGTTGCTGATCGCAGGTACGATCCGCGACAATCTGTTGCTGGGCAATGGGGAAGCAACCGCCGCCGATCTGCGCCGCGTTCTCGCAGCGGCAGGATTGGGGCCAATGCTGGCGCGGCGAGAACATGGGCTGGACAGCATCATCGACGCGCGCGGCAGCGGCCTGTCGGGTGGGGAGCGGCGGCGGCTGGCACTGGCGCGCGCGTTGATCAAGCCCGCCCCGCTGCTGTTGCTCGACGAGCCGACCGCACATCTCGACCATGCGGCAGAGGCGGCGATGATCGCGACGTTGGCGAGCGCTTGTCGCGGACGCACCACGCTGATTGCGACGCACAGCGCCGCGTTGGCCGCCATTGCCGATCATGTCATCGAACTGGGAGCCCGCCCATGACCCTTGCCGCCCTGATCGCGGCGGAATGTCGCACTGAATTCCCCCGGCTGGTGCGCGCCGCCGCCTGTGCCGCGTTGATCGCCGCCGCGTCGGTGATGCTGCTGGGCCTGTCGGGATGGTTCATCACCGCCGCCGCCATTGCCGGCGCCGGCGGTGTCGCGGTGGCACAGGCGTTCAACTATCTGCTGCCATCGGCGGCGATCCGCCTGCTCGCCATCGTGCGGACCGGCGCGCGATATGGTGAGCGGCTGGCGGGGCATGGGGCTGCATTCGGCGCGCTGTCGCGCATCCGGCCCGCCTTGTTCCGCGCCATTACCGCGATGCCGGTCGGCGACGCCCTTGCGCTGGGACAGGGGGATGCGACCGCGCGGCTGATCGGCGATGTCGATGCGGTCGAAACCCGTTTCGTCCGTCGTTCTGCCCCATGGGGCGTGGCGGCGGCGCTGGCATCGGGCGGGGCACTGACGCTGCTGGGCGGTATCGACGCCGCGCTGGCGACGCTCGGCTGTGTGCTGGCGTTGCTGTTTGTCGGCGACCGGCTGGCCCGGCGGATGGAAGCACCCGGGCGCGCGGTGCAACAGGCTATGGGGGCGCTGCGCGATACGGTTGCGACGCTGAACGACGCCGCGCCCGAATTGCGCTGCTTCGGGCTTGAGGCATGGGCAGCGGCACAGGTCGACGCGCATAGCGCCGCGCTGGCAACCGCGCAGCGCCGACAGGCACGGGTCGCAGGCTGGTTCGAGCTGCTTCATGCCGGTGCGCTGGCAGGGGCGGCGGCGCTGGCGCTGCTCCTGTCGGTAGAGGCCGGGGCGGCGATTGCTGCGCTAGCGGCGCTGGCGGCGGCGATGACGGTGGACAGTGTCGCACCGGTGCTGCGGACCATGACCGAACGCGGGCGCTTGCGTGAGGCGGAGGAGCGTATCGACGCGCTGCTGGCCAGCGGCGGCACGGTGCGTGGCGCGGAAGGGCCCGGCCATCCTGCTATCGACTTTGCCGGACCGCGGCCGACGCACGTCGCGCCCGGCACGCGACTGGCGCTGATCGGCCCATCAGGCGTTGGCAAGACGACCTTGGTCGAAACGCTGATCGGCTTGCGCCCGGCACAGCCCGGCACCATCGCCATTGGCGGCGTGGATCTGTCCGCGCTGGCGACGGAAGCGGCGCGGCGCTGTTTTGCGTGGTTGCCACAGGATGCGATGCTGCTGTCGGGCACGGTGCGCGACAACCTGTTGCTCGCCCGACCCAATGCGGACGACGCGACCCTGTGGCAGGCGCTGCACGACGCTGCGCTCGATGGACGGGTGCGCGCCATGCCGCAGGGGCTGGACAGCTGGATCGGCGGCAATGGCGAAACGCTGTCGGGGGGTGAGCGGCGGCGCCTGGCGCTGGCCCGTGCCTATTGCGCCGATGCGCCCTGGCTGCTGCTCGACGAGCCGAGCGAGGGGCTGGACCCCGCGACCGAGGGCCAAGTGGCGGCGCGGCTGTCGGCACGGCTGGCGCGTACCGGGCAGGGGCTGATTCTGGTCAGCCATCGCCCCGCAATGGTCGCGCTGTGCGATGCGCAGATGGCGGTCGGTGCCGCCAATGGCGTGGCGGACGGACGCTGCGCCGCCTGAACGCTCAGCCCGTCCGTTGGCGCAATCGCTCCCGGTCGAGCAATTCGACGCCGCGACCCGACGGCAGGGCGATGATGCCCGCGGCCTTCAGGGCGGTCATCTGGCGACTGACCGTTTCGATGGTCAGGCCCAGTGCCTCCGCCATGCCACCACGGCTGAGCGGCAGGTCGAACCGTTCCCCACCCCCTCGCGCCGCCATATCCAGCAACAGGCCCGCCACCCGCTCGCCCGCGCTGCGGCGGCCGAGGGTCAGCATCCAGCGCCGCGCCTCCGTCAGCGCCCCCAGCGCGGCGCGCAGCAGGACATGGACGGCGGCGGGATGCGAATCGAGCAGCGCGGCCAGCGGGGCGCGCGGATAGACGCATAACTCGGCATCGGCCAACACCACGATCGTCTCGTCCGCCCGCGCGGCAAAGGGATTGCCGACCAGATCGCCGGGGAACAGCAGGCCGACGATATGCTGGCGCCCGTCGGGCAGGTTGCGTACCACCTTGAGCGCGCCGGACACCAATGTCGCGCAGTTCATGGCCGGATCGCCTGGCCATGCCAGCACCTGCCTCGCGGGAGCGCTGCGCCGCCGGGCAATCTCGCTCAGCGCGGCAATCCGTTCCGCGTCGAACGCGCCGCACAGGCCAGTGGCCCGCACCGCACAGCCCGAACAGCGCGACGGCTCACACGGCATTGCTGAAGCGCGCCGAACCGGGTTGGCGATAGGCGTCGAGCGTGGCGGCAATCGACCGCGCATAAGGCAAGGCCGTGGAGTCGAGCGTCAGCCGCGTCCCGGCCCAGCGCACCAGCCCCGCCGCCTCGAACGGCACCAATTGCGCCCGAACCGCCGACAGATCAGGAATATCGGCCAGATCCGCCGCCCCCTGACACAGGATGGCGGCGATTGCGCGGCCGCGCACCCGGTCGTCAGCGCTCAAACGGCATCCGCGCGCGGTGGCAGAGCCGTGCTGCTCCAGCATCATGTGATAGCGCCCGCTATTCTTCTCATTCTGCAACAGCCGGTCGGGAAAGGCGCTGATCGCGCTGGCGCCAAGGCCGATCACCACCGACGCGCCATCGTCGACAAAGCCCTGAAAATTGCGGTGCAGCCTGCCCGCCGCCGCCGCGCGGGCCAGCGGGTCGCTTGGCCGCGCGAAATGGTCAAAGCCGACTGCATCATAGCCCTCGGCAGTCAGCACTTCATGCGCCAGCGCCGCCTGGGCAAAGCGTTCGGCGGCGCCGGGCAACGCCGATGCGTCGATCCGCCGCTGTCGCGGAATCACCTGCGGGACATGGGCATAGCCGAACACCGCCAGCCGATCGGGCATCATGGCAATGGCGGTCGCAAGCGTCGCGCGGAGCGCCGCCGCATCCTGTCCGGGCAGGCCGTACATCAGGTCGAAATTGAGCGAAGTGACCCCCGCCCTGCGCAGCCATCCAACCGCGCGGGCGATGTCCGCCGGTGGCTGGACCCGACCAATCGCCGACTGGATTGCGGGGTCAAACGTCTGAACGCCGAGACTGGCGTGCGACACGCCCGCATCGGCCATAGCCGCTGCCCATTCAACGTCGAAGCCGCGCGGGTCGATCTCGACCGACAACACCGCATCCTCGCACCGGAACCGCTGCCGCAAATACTCGGTCAGCGATGCAAACGCCGCCGCCGCGATCGCATTGGGACTGCCACCACCAAAGGCGATGCGGGACACACGCCCCCTGCCGGCCAGTCGCGCCGCCAGCCGGTCGATCTCCTCACCTAGCCGGGTCAGATAGGCGCTCAGCCGCGCGCTGCGATTCGCGGCCCCCGTGTTGCACCCGCAATACCAGCAGATCTCGCGGCAATAGGGGATGTGGACATAAAGCGAGATGGCTTGGTCCGCCCCCACAAGGTCCAGCGCCGCCGCCATGTCATCCGGTCCGACGATGTCCTGAAAGTCGGCGGCGGTGGGATAGCTGGTGTAGCGCGGCACCGGCCGGGCGAGCAGTTCGGGGTGATAGGTCCACATGCCCCGGTCCATGGGCCGGACGTGCGCCCCCCTCTTTGATCCGCGTCAATTCGCCGTTTGGCGACCGTCAATGTTTCCGCCTGTCCCTCGCCCTAGCGATGCCGCACCAGACAGGAGCCATAATCCATGAAGATTGCACTGATCGGCGCCGCCCTGATCGCGATTGCGGCCGCCACCGCACCCGCCGCCGCGCAGGAGGAGGATCGCACCGGCATCCGTGCCGGGGACGTGCTGCTGCGCGCCCGCGCGATCATGGTCGCGCCGAACGAACGCTCAAGCGACATTCTGCCCGCCTTCCCGGGTGAGCGCGCCAGCGTCGACAATTCGGTGATGCCGGAGCTGGACCTGACCTATATGGCGACCGACCATATCGGCTTTGAATTGATCGCCGCGACCACCCGGCACAGCGCCAGCGGGCGTTCGGGGACGACCCGCTCGATCGGCAAGCTGGCGAACACCTGGGTGCTGCCGCCGACGCTGACCGCGCAATATCACTTCAACCCGCGCGGCAGTATCCGCCCCTATGCCGGGGCGGGGATCAACTACACCATCTTCTGGGACGAGGAGCCGACGCGCGGGCTGACCGGTGCGGTGGGTCAGACGCGCGTGCATATGGACGACAGCGTCGGCTGGGCCGCGCAGCTGGGCGTGGATGTCGATCTGACGCCCCGCTTCTTCCTGAACCTCGACGCCAAATATATCGACATTGATACCGAGGCGCGGTTGGATACCACCGCTGCGGGAACGCAGACGGTAAAGCTGGACCTTGACCCACTGGTGGTCGGCGTCGGGATCGGCCTGCGCCTATAAGGGCCAAACAGTGGCGCCCGCTCCCCCGATATGGGTGAGCGGGCGCTTTTGCTTACGGATTGCCGGCTGCGTTCGGCTGTGCCAGCGATCCACCATGGCAACGATCCGGCGACAGCGCCCCGGTGAGGGCAAGCGCATTCTCGACATCTGGCGGGACGCGGTCGACGCGACCCACGCATTTCTGTCGACCGATGACCGCGCGGCACTGGACAAGATGCTTGCCGGCTTCCTCCCGAACGCACCGTTATGGGTAGCGGTCGATACTGAAGACCGCCCCGTTGCCGTCATGCTGGTCGAGGATGGTCATATGGAGGCACTGTTCGTCGCCCCGCTTTGGCATGGTCGGGGCATCGGCACCGCCATGATCCGACATGCGCTAGCGCTGCACGGGTCGCTCACCACCGACGTGAATGAACAGAATAGGCATGCGACTCATTTTTACGAGCGAGCCGGCTTTCATCGCATCGGCCGCTCGCCGCCCGACAGTCAGGGGCGCCCCTACCCCCTTATTCATCTCAGACATGGTGACCGCTGATTCCCGGTGGCGCAATAGATGCGCCCACAAACGCAAAACGCGCGCCCGGGTCGGACGCGCGCCTGCTTGTTTGAGACCCTGTGCGAACGATCAGTTCGGGCGACCAAGTCCTGCAATCGTCCGGTCGACCAGTGCGCGATCCGCATCGGCGCCGTGCTTTTCAGCCAGGATGGCGGCGGCTGCCTTGGCAGCAGCATCGGCGGTCCGCACGCGGATGTCGCTGATCGCCTGACGCTCGGCAGCGGCAATCTTGTCCTCCGCCATGCGCGCACGGCGCTGGACCAGTTCGGCAGCGTCGGCTTCCGCCTTGGCACGCAGTGCGGTCGCTTCCGTCTCCGCATGGGCCACCATTGCGGCTGCATCGGCTTCGGCCGTGGCCAGCTTGCGCTGATATTCGGTCTTCAGCGCCTCCGCCTCGGCACGAAGCGCCTTGGCTTCGTCCAGTCGGCCGCGGATGGCGGCGATCTGGCCGTCGAGCATACGCCCGATCAGCTTTGGCACGCCCTTCCACAGCAGGATGACGATGAACACCGCCATGGCCGCCGACACCCAACCCGTGGGGTCGAGGAACAGCGCAGTCGGATCGCTGTGCGGAACCGCTTCGCCATGCGTTTCGATCGCGTTCACACCGGTTTCGGGCATCCCCATGCCTTCACCATGCGCGGCGGCATCGAGTTCGGCCTGGTAATTGGCCTGGGCTTCGACGCCGGTCTGAACCACCGGATCGCCGTGTGTGGGTGCATTAGCCATGGAGCACTGCCTTCACGGCGCCGCGCGCCTCATCTTCGGTGACATTGGCACCCGACAGGCGTGCGACGATGTCACGCGCGGCATCGGCGGCCACGGTTTCGATCTCCGCTGCGGCAGCACCGCTGGCAGCGGCAATGCGCGCTTCGGCCGCCTCGATGCGGGCGGCGTGGTCGGCATCGGATGCCGCCAGCCGTGCTTCGGTCGCCCGCGTCGCCTCTTCCTTGGCAGCGGCGAGCGTCGAGCGGGCGCGTTCGCGAGCCGCATTTTCGTCGGCCCGCCACTTGGCCTCGTCCGCATCGGCTTCGGCACGTGCTGCCTGCGCTGCCTTCAGATCGGCAGCGACCTGATTGTCGCGCGAATCCATCGTCGACTGGATCTTCGGCACCATGCCGCGCCCGACGATGAGAAACGCAAGGCCGAACGTCACGAGCAGCCAGAAAAGCTGCGACGCATAGGTTGCGGCGACCTGTTCGATCTGAGGCATCTGGGTTTCCTGCTGCTTGTCAGGGCCGGCGACATGCCGGCCCCGGATCGTCGGCGTGAATTACGCGACGAAGATCAGCAGAACGGCCACGACGAATGCCAGCAGGCCGAGAAGTTCGGCAGCCGCGAAGCCGATGAACATGTTGCCCTGCTGGCCGGCAGCGGCCGACGGATTGCGCAGCGCGCCTTCGAGGAAAGCGGCGAAGACGTTGCCCACGCCCAGCGCGGCCAGGCCCGCACCGATCGCCGCAAGACCGGCACCCAGCAGCTTGATTGCGTCAGCTTCCATTGTTCAACTCCTTGGCAAATACGTTTGTTACGTTGAAATCGGGAACTCAGTGATGGTCGTGCAGATGCTCGGCATCGTTGATGTACAGCGACGTCAGCAGCGCGAAGACATAAGCCTGAACGCCAGCCACCAGCACTTCCAGTGCCGACACACCGACCATCAGCGCAAAGCTGGGGATGCCGACGGCAAGGCCGACACCCGCACCGGCGTTGGCCGCGTTGACAACGAAGCTGGCCAGCACCTTGAGCAGGATGTGTCCGGCGGTCATCGCCACGAACAGTCGCAGCGCCAGGCTGAACGGGCGAACCATGAACGACACGAATTCGATCGGCGCGACCAGCAACAGCACGGGGATCGGCGTCCCCTTGGGTGCGAACAGGCTGAAGAAGCGCAGGCCGTGCTTCGCAAAGCCGACGATCAGCACGATCGAGAAGCTCATGATCGCCAGAACGCCCGTCACCGTGAAATGGCTGGTGAAGGTGAACGGATGCAGCCGGAACAGACCCAGCGGCAGCAGGCCGATCAGGTTGCCGAACAGGATGAACATGAACAGCGTGAAGACATAGGGCACATATTTGCGCCCGGCATGGCCGATATTCTGGGCAAGCAGCTTGTCGATGAAGCCGACAAAGCCCTCGACCATCATCTGTCCGCGACCGGGGACCAGTTCGCGCTTCATGCCCATCAGCATGAATGCCCACAACGCGACCAACGCGGCGACCATGTACAGCGCCGAGTTGGTGAACGCGATCGTGTGGCCACCGATCTGGAAAAGATCGTGGATCGACTGCACCTCGAACTGGTGCATCGGGTCGATGGTGCCTTGTCCTTCAGCCGCCACTGCCGTTCCCATTTGACCAAAGCGCCCGAAGCCTTACTCCGAGCGCTTGCGAGAAATCCTGATGATGTTCCTGAACGCGCTGACGATGCCCAGGGCAAGCAGCACAAGCAGGAGCCATGGAGAGGTGCCCAGAAAGTAATCGAGCGTCCACCCGATCACCGCACCGCCAACCATTCCCCCGATCAGTTCGGCAAGCACGCGATTACCCAGGCGATAGCCATCCTTGCCGGACGGCCCCTCGCCTGATCGCCGTGCCTCCTGCGAAGTCGCGCGCCGCAACCGCTCATCGAGCGATTCGAGCCGCGCATCCTCCGGCAAGGGGTCCGGTCCGGGCTGTTTTTCGGCCATACACTCTCCCCAGTCATTATCGCCGGGGCAAGTGCATGTGCCGAGCGGCAAGCCCGCCAAGGCAAGCGCCGCTTACGGGCGGGTGCGGGTCAAGTCAACCGGCCCGACGCCCATAGCGAATTGTCGTTGCGGAGTGTTGCCTAGACGCAGCGCGGATCGCGTTCGGGCGCCCCGGCGCCGCGCTTTTTCCAGCTGCCGTCGGGCGCCTGATACATTTCCCCCGGCTGGGTGCGCGCGATCAGGTTGCAGCCCGACACGAACGCAAACTGCTCCACGGTCGATCCGGCCTGCGCACCCTGGGTATAGGCGGCCTTGCGCTGGATGTTGATCTTGTTGACCAGCGCGCGAATATCGGGGGTCGCAGTGCCGACAATGCCAAGATAGCCGTCGGTCCGTTCGCCCACCTGTCCGGCCGCACGTGCGGCGGCGTAAGCGGGGTCGCGCTGGGCATGCGCGGTGCCCGCGCCCAGTATGGCGATTGCCATTACCACTGCCTTCAGACCGTAACGCATTGTCAGAAAATCCCCGGATTCTGCTGGATCAGCGATTTCGCCTCGCCATCCAGCTTGTAC
Organism: Sphingomonas sp. IW22; assembly: GCF_041321155.1. Classification (GTDB taxonomy): domain Bacteria; phylum Pseudomonadota; class Alphaproteobacteria; order Sphingomonadales; family Sphingomonadaceae; genus Sphingomonas. The sequence goes on from NZ_JBGGWB010000001.1 coordinate 1,006,697, forward strand.
ACCACTTCCTGCGTGATGCTGATATTCAGATTGATGACGATCGGTTTGTCGGGCGCACTGACATTGACGCACCCGCCAAGACCGATTGCCGCGACCGCCGTCGCGATACTGAACATAGGTATCCGAATCGCGCTTTTCATTGGCGGCATCAATCCTGTTTCGCTCATGGCATGGACTCGCTTTCAGGGGACTGAACGTCGCGCTTGCGCTGTTCCTCGATCAGCGCGGGCAGGTTGCGCTCGATCAGGCGCGACGGTTCGTAATAGGAACGCACCGAATCGAGCAGTTGCCGAAACGGCGCGCGGACGGTGACGTTGAATACCAGCGGCAGGCGAGCGAGGCGGCGGACGATGAAGTTGCTGCTCGCACCCTCCCCCTGGCTTATCCCTGCAAAGCGGATTTCGGTGACCATCTCGCCATCCAGCGGCCCGCTGAGCGTCAGATTCAGTCGTTCGTAACGCAGCGATTTTAGCGACTCGAACGCGAAATTGCCCCAGGTGCCCAGATCCTCCTGCGACACTTCGCCGACATAGGCGATGGTCCCGCCCCCCTCGCGCACGGTAAGGCGCCCATCCTCGATCCGGCCGCCGCGCTCGTCAAAGATCATCGGCAAGGTGCCGTCGAATGTGCCTGTGGCGTTCAGATTGTCGAATTCGAACTGTTGCAGGAACGCGGCCGCATCCACACCCTCGACATGAAAGGTCAGACGCCGCTCCTTGCCGGTCGACAGGTCGATGACCGTGGGGTCTAGCGTCAGCGCCCCGCCCGCAAAGGGCCAGCGCCCGCCCTCCACCTGAACCTTCTGGTCGCCGATCAGCCGGTATCGCACCTGCCCGTTTTCAACCGGGATGCCCGGATTGACGCTGGCGATCGTCGCGACCCCGCTTTCGGTCTCCAGCCCCAGCAGGTCGGTAAAGCGGATCTCGCCTGACAGGCCGGTGACCGGGCCGAAAGCAGCGGCAAGATCGGTGCCGGCCGTGCGAAAGACGCCGTCGCTGGTCACGCCGTCGGGCGACCAGCGGATGTGGCCGGTGCCTGACACGCTGCCCCGCACATCCGCGATCACGCCGTAAACCAACCGCGTCAGCGCATCGGGTTGCAGCCGCTCATCGAATTGCAGATCCTCGACCGCCAGCACCGCATCGCCGCTGCCCGCACCCAAATCATGCGCGATGGTCACGCCCGCCACCCGCGCGCCGCCCTCTGGCGCAGTCAGCGTGCCGGTGGCGTCGATTTGATTATCGGCCAGCGTCAGGCGGAAGTCATTGGCAGCCAGCGGCTCGAACCGGGCGGGGGTGGCGGCATCGGCCACGCGCAGCCGCGTGCCGTCGAGGGTCAACGCCCCATTTGCAAAGCGCCACGCACCCGCCCCTTCGCTGAGATTGAGCGGCACGTTGCCGATGGCACCGGCGGCATCGGCAAAGTCACCCGCGATACCACCCGCCGTCGTCGCGCCCGCCAGCGTCCCGATTGACAGACGGGACAGTCGATCGGCGCAGCCCAGCCGCGCCTCCACATCGGCAAACGTAAAGTCCAGCCGCTGACCCAGCCGCACCGTTGCGGTCCGCGCCGCCAGCGCCAGCGGCGATCCGCCCAGCGTACCTGCCACACGCGACGCGGCAATGCGGGCACCCGCCGCCATGCCGCCCGGGCCCTGTCGGAACAGCGTGCTGCCCAACGGGCATAGGCGCAGCGCGACGGCACGCAGGTCGAGGCTCGACACCATCAGCCGGTCCATGCCCATCGGCACGCAGCCCGGCGCCAGCGCCAGTTGCGTGCCACCGTCCCAACGCAGGTCGAGCGGCAGGTCCAGCCCCTCGACCCGACCACCCGGCAATGCCAGTGTGGCGCGCATTCGCGTGGCGATCCGCGTGCCGCCGTCGGCAGCCCGCATGAAGCGGACGGGCGACAGCGCCACGCGCTCACCGCCTGCCGCAAATGACGCGACCGACACTTGCCCGGCGATCGGCCCACCCGGCCGCGCCTGTTCCAGCTTAGCGGTGAAACGCGGCAAGCCCCCGCCCCCGCCGCGCAAATTCCCGTCCAGCATCAGCCGGTTGCCGGGCCAGCCAAAGCCGATCCCGCGCGCACCGGCAAAGCGGATGCGCGCACCGCTCGCCGCGCTCAGGTCCGCCGCGCCGACGACCAGCGCCCCGCGACCGCCCGCTATGGTCAGCGCGATGTCGGCGTTGCCGGCCAATCCCCGCGCCGCCGCCGTCACCGCGCGGTCGAGCTCGGCCGCAAGCGCCGAACCGGGCGTCCCTGCCGCCAGCCGTAACGATATCGGCTGCATATCCGGGCGGATGCGCGCGGCGCTGACCCGGCCGGCAAGCCGCGTTTCACCACCGCCGAGCCGGAACGGACCGGCAAAGGTGAGATCGGCGGCGCTCCCCTGATCGGCGCTCACCGCCTTGGCGCGAATGTCGGCGCGGCCCTCGGTCCGGGCGGCGTTGCCGGCAAAATTGACGGTGCCGCCCAATGACGCAGCGCGCATCGCGGGCGTATCCAGCCGGTCGACCGCCAGCCCCACCTTGCCCGACCAGCGATCCAGGGCCTCCGGCAATTGCACATCGACCGTCAGGCCAAGGCCCTGCGCCAGATTGTCGCCACAGGCACCGCCCGTCGCGCGGACCGGTCCGGCAAGGGCGATGCGGCGCTCACGGATGGCGATGTCCATCGCGGCGCGCGCGCCCGCCAGTCGGCATCCCGCCGCTGAAAGACGATCCGCGGCCAGCGCCAGCCGCCCGTCAAACCCGTCGCTCAACTGCCCCTGCCCGCTCAGCTTCGCGTTCAGCACGCCCAACGGCGTTTCGATCCGCGCACCGCCATCCGCGATCTTCACATCGAGTTCGGGGAGCGTGAACGGCTTGCCCGACGGCGGCGGCATCATCCGGTCCAGCGCGCCCAGCGACAAGCGCCCGTCGCGCCATACCGCGCGCAACCGCACGCGCCCCGCATCGACCCCGGTCACTTCGGGCGCGCCCAGGCCCAGCCGGGTCCGCACCTCGATCCAGTCGGCGACCAGATCGGGGCGAGCGGGATCGCCAATCACCACATTTTCCAGCCGCTGGGTCGATGTGCCGATCTCGGTGACGTCATAACGCGCCTGAACGCCGCGCGCGGCCAGTTCGCGCGCGATAAAGTCCGCCGCGATCTGGCGGCGCTGCGACCAAAGGATCACCAGCGCGATCAGCAGCACCAGCGCGATCGCCATCGGCACGCGACCGCGACGCGGCACGCCGAACAAGCGCCACCAGCGCCGCGCCGGCGCGGCGCCCGGCTCTTCTTCAGCTTGTGCCGTCACAATTCCCCGAACCGCCGAACGGCCAAATCGTTGCGCGGTCGAACGGATCGGGTCAAGCGTCACGCTTGCACACCACCGAGACGCCGCTTACCCGTGACCGCGATGAGCGAGGGGGCAAGCGACACGACCGGGCATCGCGCGCGCTTGCGCTCGCGCCTGCTGGGCCATGGCGCCGCAGCGCTGCTGGACCATGAACTGATCGAATATCTGCTGGCGCTGGCCATTCCCCGGCGCGACACTAAACCGCTGGCCAAGGCACTGCTTCGCGAATTCGGCGGAATTGGCGGTCTGTTGTCGGCGGATGCCGATGCGCTGATGCGTGTCGCGGGCATGGGAGAGACATCGGCCGCCGCGATCAAGATTGCCCATGCCGCCGCCATCCGGCTGGTTCAGGGCGAAGTCGCCGCGCGTCCGGTGCTGGCCAACTGGCAGGCGCTGCTCGACTATCTGCGCGCCGAAATGGCGCATCACGCCATCGAACGCGTGCGAGTGCTGCATTTGAACAGCCGCAACATGCTGATCCGCGACGAATTGATGAGCGAAGGCTCGATCGATCAAGCGGCGGTGCATGTCAGAGAGGTCATTCGCCGCGCGATCGACCTGGGTTCCGCCGCAATCATCCTCGTGCACAATCACCCGTCTGGCGATCCGCAACCGAGCCGTGCAGACATTGAACTGACCCGCACCATTGTCGCGGCGGGCAAGCCGCTGGGCATTGCCGTTCACGACCATCTAGTCATCGGCACCGATGGTCATGCCAGCCTGCGCGCGATGGGTTTGATGTAAGCGGAAAACGGCGACGGCCGCCGATCCCGTGCGGGGACCGGCGGCCGCCATCATTTCATCAAGAGCCTCGCTTACGACGCGCCTTGCGCCAGAAAGCTCGTCAGCTCGGTCTTGGATACCTTGGTCGACTTGTCCATGTCGGCCGAGGCAAAGGCCTGTCCAACCCAAGTCTGGACTTCCGCGCTCTGGGCGTTGGTCGACGGATCGCTGGCGCTGCGCAGTGCGACCATCCACCTGCCGAACTCATCCTGCGTGATCTCGCCGTCCTTGTCCCCGTCATAATTGGGGAATTCGGTTTCGACGATTTGCGCGATCTGGGCGGCGCTAGCCTGCTGCGGCTGGCCCGCACTATCGGCGGGGGCGGCCTGAGCGCTCGTGGCCGGGTCGGCAGCCTGAGTCGCGGTCGAATCCTGCGTCATGCTCGCCGCCGGGTCGGTCGGAGCGGTTCCAGGCGTTGCGGGGGCAGTCGACTGCACACCCGGTGCAGTCGTTGACTGCGTCGTCATGTCCTGTGCAAGAGCAGGCGCCGAAATAATCATCGCACTGGCCAGCAGAATGGGCTTCAACATCGGGTTTCTCCTAGTTGTGCACATAGCTGTGCAGGATCACTACATAGGTATGATGCACTGAATTACGAGTGTGATAATGCTTTGTTCATCGAACCCGTTCCTTTATAAGCAAGATTGCTAAGGCGTTCGCCCTTTGCTAGCGCACGGTTCGCCGCGGTTCCGTGTGTGTGCTGCGACGAACTGATTCCGCCCCGCGAAAGGAAAAATCTTGGTCCCGCGCTACGCCCGCCCCGCCATGACGGCGATCTGGACACCCGAAGCCCGTTTCCGCATCTGGTTCGAGATCGAAGCGCACGCCACCGATGCGCTGGCCGATCTGGGCGTGGTGCCGCGCGACGCCGCCGCCGCGCTTTGGCGCTGGTGGGACGGTGAAAAGGCCAAGAGCGCCGATGGCGAGGTGCCGATCGACGTTCCCGCGATCGACGCGATCGAGGCGGTGACCAAGCACGACGTCATCGCTTTCCTTACCTGGGTCTCCGAACAGGTCGGGCCTGAGGCGCGCTTTATGCATCAGGGCATGACCAGCTCCGACGTGCTCGACACCTGTCTGGCGGTGCAGATGTCGCGCGCCGCAGACATCCTGATCGCTGATATCGATGCGCTGCTAGCCGCGCTGGAGCGCCGCGCGCGCGAACACAAGCTGACGCCGACCATCGGGCGCAGCCACGGCATCCATGCCGAACCCGTCACCTTCGGCCTGAAGCTGGCGCAGGCACATGCCGAGTTCCAGCGTTGCCGGGCACGCCTGGTCGCGGCGCGGGCTGACATCGCCACCTGCGCCATTTCGGGCGCGGTCGGCACGTTCGCCAATATCGACCCCCGCGTCGAGGAACATGTCGCCGTCAAGCTCGGCCTGTCGGTTGAGCCGGTTTCGACGCAGGTCATCCCGCGCGACCGCCACGCGATGTTCTTTGCCACGCTGGGCGTCATCGCCGGGTCGATCGAACGGCTGGCGACCGAAGTACGCCACCTGCAACGCACCGAAGTGCTGGAGGCGGAGGAATATTTCTCCCCCGGCCAGAAGGGCTCGTCGGCCATGCCGCACAAGCGCAATCCGGTGCTGACCGAAAACCTGACCGGGCTGGCGCGCATGGTGCGCGGCTATGTCACGCCGGCTCTGGAAAATGTCGCGTTGTGGCACGAACGCGACATCAGCCACTCCTCGGTCGAGCGTTATATCGGCCCGGATGCCACCATCACGCTGGACTTCGCCCTCGCGCGGCTGACCGGCGTGGTCGACAAGCTGGTCGTCTATCCGGAGCGGATGCAGAAGAATCTCGACCGCATGGGCGGCCTGGTCCACTCGCAGCGGGTGCTGCTGGCGCTGACGCAGGCGGGCCTCAGCCGTGAGGACAGCTATCGGCTGGTTCAGCGCAACGCGATGAAGGTGTGGGAATCCGACGGCGCGCTGTCGCTGCTCGACCTGCTCAAGAACGACGCCGAAGTCACCGCCGCCCTGCCGGCAGAGGAGATCGAGGCGCGGTTCGACTTGGGTTATCATCTGAAGCATGTCGACACGATCTTCGCGCGCGTGTTCGGCGCTGCGTGAGGGCCGCGCACCGCCTGCTGCGCGAAGCGACGAGCGAGGCTCATGAACGGCTGGACACGCTGTTCATGGGCTTCGACCTGACCACGCCGGACGGCTATCGCCGGTTCATCGGTGCGCAGGCGAGCGCGATGCTGCCGATCGAAGCGGCGCTGGACGCGGGCGGTGCTGAGCAGGTGGTAGCCGACTGGCCGGGGCGCAGGCGCGGTTCTGCGCTGCTGGCCGATGCCGCCGAACTGGGCATAACCCCGGAACCCGTAGCGGCGGCAACGCCCTATCGCGACCTGCCCGCGCTGGCCGGCGCTCTTTACGTCGTCGAAGGTTCGCGCCACGGCGCACGTCACTTGCGAAGGCTGGTCGCGCCGGACCAGCCCGCTAAGTTTCTTAATCTAGAGCAAGTATCTGGAAGCTGGGTAAATTTGCTGGATCGGATTGATGCGATCCTTTACGAACCGGCAGCCCGCAGCACGGCCAAGGCGGCTGCACTGGCAACGTTCGACTGTTTCGAGCGCGCGGGGCGTAACTGGATGAATCACTAAATGCAGCAGCCCGTCCCGGTCGATCTTGGCAATTGCGATCGGGAACCGATCCATCAGCTTGGCGCGATCCAGCCATTTGGTTTTCTGCTGTCGCTGTCGGCCGACTGGATCATCCGGCGCGCATCGGCCAATCTGCCGGAGTTTCTGGGGCTGGAACCCGACGCGGCGCTGGGCTCGCCCCTGATCGAACTCATCGGGCCGGATGCGGTCCACCTGCTTCGCAATCGCATGACCCTGTTGCGCGGCGCCGATGCTGTGGAGCGGGTATTCGGCGTTCCCGTCACCGGCGGCCGCCGTTTCGACTTCGCCATGCATGTCAGCGGGGCCGACATCGTGATCGAGGGGGAGCCGAGCGCCGAAACCCCCGTCAGCGACACCGCCAGCACGATCCGCGCGATGATCGGGCGCCTGGATGCGACCCAGGGACTGCCCGCTTTCTATCGCGAAGGGGCGCGACAGGTTCGCGCGCTGACCGGGTTCGACCGGGTCATGGTCTATCGCTTCGATCCCGACGGATCGGGAACGGTGGTGGCCGAAGCGGTCGGCAGCGGGCTGGGCAGCTTCCTGGACCTGCGCTACCCGGCGTCGGACATTCCGAAACAGGCGCGTGCGCTATATGTGCGAACGCCCTTTCGCGTGATCGCCGATGTCGGCGCGGCGCCGGTGCCGATCGTCCCCACGCTGGACGAACGCGGGGAACCGATCGACCTGTCGCTGTCGGTGCTGCGGTCGGTATCGCCGATCCATATCGAATATCTGCAGAATATGGGCGTGGGCGCGTCGCTGTCGATCTCGATCATCGTCGAGGGTCGCCTGTGGGGCCTGTTCGCATGCCATCATTACGCCCCGCGCTGCCCGGGGTTCGAGCGCCGCTCGGTCGCCGAGTTGTTCGGACAGATGTTCGCCTTCAAGCTGGAGGCGCGGGAGCGGCAGGTGCTGGCGGCCTATGAAACGGCGGCGCGCAATGCATCGGACCGGCTGCTCGCGGCGATTGCGGGCGACAAGCAGTTGCTGGACAACCCCGATTTCCTGGGCGAGATGCTGGCAACCACCATTCCGTGCGACGGCATTGCCATTTGGCTGGACGGGCGCGTGGCGTTGTCGGGCCAAACGCCGCCTGCCGACGCAATCCCGGTGATCGCCAAGCGGCTGAACGCAATGACGCCGGGGCATATCTTCGCCACCGATCACCTGTCCGGCCTGTTGCCGATTGCCCAGGATTGGGCCGATCGCGCTGCCGGGATGCTGGCGCTGCCCATCTCCCGCTCCCCGCGCGATTATGTGCTGCTGTTCCGCGAGGAGCGCATTCGCAGCGTCAACTGGGGCGGCGACCCGCACAAGCCTGCGACCTGGGGGCCGAACGGCGCCCGCCTGTCGCCGCGCAAGAGCTTTGAGGCGTGGCGGGAGGAAGTGCGCGGTCGTGCCCAGCCCTTTGACGACGCCGAACTGCGCGTGGCCGAAATGCTGCGCGTCTCGCTGATCGAAGTGGTACTGCGCCTGTCCGACGACGCGCAGGAAGAACGCCGCCGCGCAGCCGAGCGGCAGGAATTGCTGATCGCGGAGCTGAACCACCGCGTCCGCAACATCCTGAGCCTCATTCGCGGGCTGGTGCGCCAGTCGCGCGATCCGGGTGCGGATACCGCCACCTATGTCGACATGCTGGAAGGCCGGATCGAGGCACTGGCCCGCGCCCACGACCAGATCACGCAGGACAACTGGTCCGCCGCACCCCTGCGCCGCCTGATCGAAACCGAAGCTGCCGCCTATCTGGGCGGTCGTGCATCGCGGCTGCATCTGGAGGGCGACGCCATGTTGCTCAGCCCCCAGGCCTTTTCGACGCTGGCACTGGTGCTGCACGAATTGATGACCAATTCGGCCAAATATGGCGCGCTGTCCGACAATGGCACCGTGGCCGTCGGCTGGCACTGCAATGCCATGGACGAGCTGGTCATCGAGTGGCGGGAACGCGGCGGGCCGCCGGTCAACGCCCCGACCCGCCAGGGTTTCGGCACGACGATCATCCAGCGTTCCATCCCCTATGACCTGGGGGGCCGGGCAGAGGTTCGCTATCAGCTGACCGGCGTGGAAGCCGATCTGATCATCCCCGCGCACCATATCAGCGGCGGCGATGCGGCGACCGAGCACCGCTCCGCCATCGGCCCGGACATGCGCGACACCATGACGAGCGGCGAGACGGACGTGATCGACGGCGTGGCGCTGCTGGTCGAGGATAGCCTGATCATCGCCATGGATGCCGAGGATATCCTGACCTCGCTCGGCGCGCGGCAGGTTGTGACCGCCAACAGCGTGAATCAGGCATTGGTGGAACTGGGCCGGGAGACGGTGGCCGTCGCGGTGCTGGACTTTAATCTGGGCGACGAAACCAGTCTGGCGGTGGCGGAAGCGCTGCGCGCGCGCGGCGTGCCGTTCATCTTTGCCACCGGCTATGGCGAGCAACTGACCCTGCCGGATGGGCTGGGCGATACGCCTGTCCTGCAAAAGCCCTATACCGCCCCGAACCTCAGCCGCTTGCTGGCAAAGGTTCTGGGCAAGGCATAAAGGGCGGCGTCGGCATCAACCGCCGAACGCCGCCTTCATTTTCGAGAAAAAGCCCGAATCCTCGTCGATCGGCGGTGCTTCGCCATCGGCTTCGCGCAGCGCTTCCAGCAATTCGCGCTGGCGAGCGGTCAGGCGGGTGGGCACCTGCACCTCAATATGGACGACCATGTCGCCGCGTCCGCGTCCCTGAAGCACGGGCATCCCCGCGCCCCGCTGGCGGATTTCACGGCCCGACGGCGTGCCGGGGGCGATACGGATGACCTGTTCGGCGCCGTCCGGCCCCTCGATCACCACCTCACCGCCAAGCGCGGCGGTCGCAAAGCTGATCGGCGCGCGCGCGTGCAGCGTCGTACCCTCGCGCGAGAAGATCGGGTGCCGCGCAACGTGCAGGAAAATGTAGAGGTCGCCCGGCGGCGCGCCACGCGGCCCCGCTTCCCCCTCACCATTCAGACGGATGCGCGTACCTTCGTCCACGCCGGGGGGGATGGTGACGCTGAGCGTCTTGGTCTTGTCGACGCGCCCGTCGCCACGACAGGTGCCGCACGGATCGGCAATCACCTCGCCCGCGCCCATACAGGTCGGGCAGGTCCGCTCGACCACGAAAAAGCCCTGCTGCGCCCGCACCTTGCCAATGCCGCCACAGGTCCCGCAGGCGCGCGCCGCGGTGCCGGGCTTGGCGCCGGTGCCGGAACAGGTGTCGCATGCGCCCGACACATCGACCGTGATTTCGGTCTGATGCCCGTGAAATGCCTGTTCGAGCGAGATTTCCATGTCGTAGCGCAGGTCCGCGCCACGCCGCTGGGTGCGACCGCCACGCTGGCCGCCCATGAATTCGCCAAACACGCTTTCGAAAATGTCGGAGAAGCCGGAAAAGTCCTGACCCCCGCCGCCGGCACCGCCCTGAAAGGCGGAGTGGCCATAGCGGTCATAGGCAGCACGCTTTTGAGGGTCCTTCAGAACCTCATAGGCTTCGCTGACAGCCTTGAACTTGGCCTCATGCTCCTTGCATCCCCCGTTCTTGTCCGGGTGATACTTCATCGCCAGCTTGCGATAAGCCGACTTGATCGTCGCGCCATCCGCATCGCGGGCGCAGCCGAGCACTTCGTAATAATCAACCTGGGTGGTCATACATGCCCCCTATGCCCGCCACCGCTGCGGAGCACGTCCATCAAGCGGTGGCGGATCATAGTCATTTACGCCTTCTGGCTGTCGTCCACCTCGGAGAATTCGGCATCGACGACGCCGTCGTCTTCCGCCTTCGACTCCTGCGCGGCACCCGGCGATGCTTCCGCCGCCTGCTGCTTTTCGTAAATGGCCTGGCCCAGCTTCATAGCGACGTTCGCCAGTTCCTGGGTCTTGGCCTGCATCGCGTCGGGATCGCCACCCTCGACCGCGGCCTTCGCCTCGGCGATCTTGGCTTCGATCTCGGATTTCAGCGCACCGTCGACCTTGTCGCCATTGTCGGCAAGCTGGCGTTCGGTCGTGTGGATCAGGCTTTCGGCGTTGTTCTTCGCCTCGGCCGCCGCACGGCGCTTCTTGTCTTCCTCGGCGAACTGCTCGGCGTCACGTACCATCGCTTCGATGTCGCTGTCCGACAGGCCGCCCGAGGCCTGGATGCGGATCTGCTGCTCCTTGCCGGTGCCCTTGTCCTTGGCCGACACGTTGACGATGCCGTTGGCGTCGATGTCGAAGGTGACCTCGATCTGCGGCACGCCGCGCGGTGCGGGCGGGATGCCGACCAGATCGAACTGGCCCAGCAGCTTGTTGTCCGCCGCCATTTCGCGTTCGCCCTGGAACACGCGGATCGTCACGGCACCCTGATTGTCGTCGGCGGTCGAATAGACCTGCGACTTCTTGGTCGGGATGGTCGTGTTGCGGTCGATCATGCGCGTGAACACGCCGCCCAGCGTCTCGATACCCAGCGACAGCGGGGTCACGTCGAGCAGCAGCACGTCCTTGACGTCGCCCTGAAGCACACCGGCCTGGATCGCCGCGCCGATCGCCACCACCTCATCGGGGTTGACGCCGGTGTGCGGTTCCTTGCCGAAGAACGATTTCACGACTTCGCGCACCTTGGGCATGCGGGTCATGCCGCCGACCAGCACGACTTCGTCGATGCCGTCGTTCTTGACGCCCGCATCAGCCATCGCCTTCTTCAGCGGGGTCAGCGTGCGCTGGATCAGGTCGTCGACCAGTCGTTCCAGCTCGGCGCGGCTGATCGACTTGACCAGATGCTTCGGGCCGTTCTGATCGGCGGTGATGAAGGGCAGGTTGACCTCGGTCGTCTGGGCCGACGACAGCTCGATCTTGGCCTTTTCCGACGCTTCCTTCAGACGCTGGAGCGCCAGCTTGTCCTTGGTCAGGTCGATGCCCTCGGCCTTCTGGAACTCGCTGGCGAGATACTGGACCAGCTTGGAGTCGAAATCCTCACCACCCAGGAAGGTGTCGCCGTTGGTCGCCTTCACCTCGAACACGCCGTCGCCGACTTCGAGGATCGAGATGTCGAACGTACCGCCGCCAAGGTCATAGACCGCGATCGTCTTGTTCTCGTTCTTGTCAAGGCCATAGGCCAGCGCCGCCGCCGTCGGCTCGTTGATGATGCGCAGCACCTCAAGGCCCGCGATCTTGCCCGCGTCCTTGGTTGCCTGACGCTGGGCGTCGTTGAAGTAGGCCGGGACCGTGATAACCGCCTGGGTCACGGTTTCGCCGAGATACGCCTCGGCCGTTTCCTTCATCTTCTGAAGGGTGAAGGCCGAAATCTGCGACGGGCTGTATTCCTGGCCACCGGCCGAAACCCATGCGTCGCCGTTCGGGCCGCGCGCGATGGTATAGGGCACCAGTTCGGTGTCCTTCTTCGTCACGGGATCGTCGAAACGACGGCCGATCAGACGCTTGACCGCGAAGATCGTGTTGTCGGGGTTGGTCACCGCCTGGCGCTTGGCCGGCTGACCGATCAGTCGCTCCCCATCCTTGGCAAACGCGACGATCGAGGGCGTGGTGCGCGCACCTTCCGCATTCTCGATCACCTTGGGTTTGCCACCCTCCATCACCGCAACGCAGCTGTTGGTGGTGCCGAGATCAATACCGATAACTTTAGCCATATTCCCTCGTTTGGCCCCCGGTTCAATATGTTGAGATAGCCCCGCCCCGGATTGGCGACGGAACCCATTACGTCAGCGGATATAGTGGGGGTTCGCCTTGCCGCAAGATTGCCGCACGGCTAGGCGTGGATGAGGTGATGTTCAAAGGGTGTCCCATGCGGCGAAGCGCGATACGAGGCGGGATTTTGGCGGTATCGCTGGCGGCCCTGCTGGCGGGCTGCGGCGGCGGCAGGGGCGACCCGGTGGCGCACGACGCCTGGGTGCGACTGCCTGCAGTCGCCGGGCGCCCGGCAGCCGCCTATGTCAGCATCGACGGCGGGCGGGAGGCTGTTCGCCTGACCAGCCTGCGCGTGGCGGCGGCGCGGCGCGTCGAACTGCATGAAACGATGAAGGACGGCGCGGTCATGTCGATGCGCCCGGTAGATGGCATCGACGTGCCAGCGGGCGGCACGGTGGCGCTGGCGCCCGGCGGCGCGCACGCCATGCTGTTCGACCTCGACCCCGCGTTGAAGCCGGGCGGCACGACCAAGGTGACGCTGATGTTTGATCACGCACCGCCGATCGAGCTGGATGCCGCACTCGTCGCCCCCGGCGGCACCGGCCCCGAATGATCGCGGCAGCGGTCCTGCTGCTTCAGGCCGCCGTCACCTTTCCGCAGGGCGGCGCCATCGGCCTGACCCCACCCGCCGACATGACTGAGGCATCGGGCTTCACCGGCTTCTCAAATACCGCCGGTGACAGCATCACCCTCGCCGAATTGCCGAAAGAGGCATGGGCCGAGCTGGTGAAGCGCATCGCCGCCACTCCGGCGGGCCGCCCCTTGCCCAATGGCGTGATTATCGACGGGTCGGGAGACGTGGTCGCGCTGCCCGGCGGCGAGCGGGCGGTGCGATGGCGCGGACATCAGCAGATCGGCGGCACTCGCCATGCCAAATGGATCGTGCTGGCCGAAGGGGCGGATGCGACGGCGGTCGTCATCGCTCAGGTCGATGCGTCGCGCGCGGCGGATCGCGCGCCCGCGATCGAAAGCGCACTGGCAACGGTGCGTTTTCAGCGCCCCGCCGATCTGGAAAGCGCGATTGCCGCACTGCCCTTCTCGATTGGCGACCGGGCGGGCTTTCGCGCGGTTCGTACGTTGATGGGATCGGGCCTGATCCTGACCGAGGGACCGCGCGATACCGATCCCGATGGCGCACAGCCACTGGTGATCGTTGCATCCAGTCTCGACCAGACCGCGCCGCCCGACCGCACCGCCTTTGCCCGCAACCTGTTCGTAGCGCAGCCCAATTTCACGCGCCTGACCGTGCGCGACGTGGTGGCTGATGGCGAACGGGTGACGATCACCGGCACCGCCGTCGACCGCGCACGATTCGTGACGCTGCGCCAGCATCTGCGCTTTGTTGAAAATGGCGGCTATCTTCGCACCATGTGCATCTGGCCTGTCGCCGACGACCTGACCGCGCGGTGCGACCGGGTGGCCGCATCGGTCGCGCCGCGATGAAGGGGCGGCCGCTCACCCCGGAAGAGGTCGCGCTGGCGCGGTCTGTGTTCGGGGACGCCATTGATTACGCTCAGGTGGGCGTCGCCAATCGCAAATGGGCCTTTTTCCAGCCGCGCAACGTGACGATGGCGCCGCTGGGCTCCATCCATTTCCATCCGGGCGGCGGCCTGTACTGCAGCGATTTCGCCTGTGCCGATGTCGACCGGCAGGGCCTGTTCATCCACGAAATGGTGCATGTTTGGCAGCATCAGAAGGGCATGTTCCTGCCGATCCGTCGCCATCCCTTTTGCCGGTACGATTACAGCCTCAAGCCCGGCTGGCGGCTGGACCGCTATGGGATCGAGCAGCAGGCCGAGATTGTCCGCCACATCTTTCTGCTCACGCGCGGGCGGATCGTACCGGGGGCGCCGCCGCTGGAACAGTATCGCGGCATCCTGCCCTTCACGCCGGGTTGAGAAATCTGGCGACATAGGATACCCCCCTATCCTATGTCGCACACCTCACAAGACCGTGACCGGCTGCTCGCCCGCATCCGGCGCATCGCGGGACAGGTCGCCGCTATTGAACGCGCGGTACAAGCCGATGCGCCTTGCGCCGAGACGCTGCACCTCGCCGCCGCCGTGCGCGGCGCGGTGGCCGGGTTGATGGACGGGCTGGTCGAAGAACATCTGCGCGAACATGTCGCTGCCGACGGGCTGAGCGCCGAACAGCGCGCGGCGGGTGCCGACGAACTGGCGACGGTGCTTCGCCGTCATTTTCGCTGAGGAACCGGGCGATGCCGCCGCACACCGACCATCATCACCATCACGCGCATCACCCCGCCCCGTCCGCCCCGCCGCGCGATGCGGGCCATCCATGTTCGCGCACGCACGAATATCTGGGTGACGCGCATGATGCCAATGCGCGGCGCACCATCTGGGTCGTCGCGCTGACCGCCGTGATGATGGTGGCCGAAATCGCCGCCGGTTACTGGACCGGGTCGATGGCGCTGCTGGCAGACGGCTTTCACATGGCGACGCACGCGGGTGCGCTTGGCGTGGCGGCCATGGCCTATCGCTATGCCCGCGTTCATGCGCGCGACCCCAGCTATACGTTCGGCACCGGCAAGGTAGGCGATCTGGCGGGGTTTGCCTCCGCCATCATCCTCGCGCTGTTCGCGATCGGCATCGGTGTGGAAAGCGTGCGCCGCATGATCGAACCGGGCGACGTAGCCTTTGGCGAGGCAACATTGGTCGCGATCATCGGGCTGGTCGTCAATCTGGTCAGCGCGCTGCTGCTGAGTGGCGGGCACCATCATCACGGGCATGACCATGACCACAGCCATGCTCACGACAACAACCTGCGATCCGCCTATCTCCACGTGCTGGCCGACGCGCTCACCTCGGTCCTGGCCATCGCCGCACTGCTGGCGGGCGAATATCTAGGCTGGATATGGCTCGACCCCATTGTGGGCGTGCTGGGCGCCATCGTCATCGGTCGCTGGTCGCTGGGTCTGATGGCGGACACGGCGCGCGTGCTGTTGGACCGGGCCGAGCCGGGGCTGGCCGATGCGATCCGCCACGCGGTCGAGGGGCCGGGCGACACGCGTATCATCGACCTGCATGTCTGGCGCATCGGCCCGCAAGCACATGCGGCCATCGTCGAGGTTGAGGGCGACGCCAGCGAAGCGACGGTGCGCGAACGGCTTTCGAGCATCGCCGCCGTCGCGCATCTGACGGTCGCGCGCGGCCACTGACGCCTTGACCGCAGGGTCAAAGCGGCGGCATCGCAAGGCCCGATGACCGACCCGCTTGCCCGCATCGCCGACGCGCTCGACCGCATCGCCCCGCCGCCGCCCGCCGACGCGGACCCGCTGGTGCACCCCGCTTATGTCTGGGACGGTGCCAATCTGCGGGCGGTCCGCGCCTTTGCGCCGCAACCGCTGGAACGGCTGAAGGGCATTGACCGCAACCGCGACGTGTTGCTCGCCAATTTCACGCGGCTGGCCGACGGCGTGGCGGCGCAGGACACGCTGCTGTGGGGCGCGCGCGGCACGGGCAAGTCGGCGCTGGTCAAGGGGGCGATCGGCGAACTTCAGGCACGCGGCAAATCAATTGCGCTGGTCGAAGTCGTCACCGACCGGCTCGACACCCTGCCCCGGCTGTTCGCGCTGCTGGCCGACCGGCCACGCGCCTATGCCATCTTCCTCGACGATCTGGGCTTCGACGCCGCAGGTGAGGCGCGCGCCCTGCGTTCGCTGCTGGAGGGCGGGGCGGAAGCGCGGCCCGCCAATGCGCGCATCGTCGTGACATCCAACCGCCGCCACCTGATCCCGCGCGACATTGCCGAGCAGGAAAGCGCCATCAACCAGCGCGATTCGATCGACGACCAGATGGCGCTGGCCGACCGGTTCGGCCTGTCGCTGGGCTTTCATGCGCTGGATCAGGATGGCTACCTCGCCATCGTCGCGGGCTATGCAGCCGCGATGGGCCTCGACTTCGACCCCGCCGACGCCGTGCAATGGGCGACGCGGCGCGGCAGCCGGTCGGGACGCGTGGCGTGGCATTATGTGACCGAACTGGCCGGCCGTGCCGGCAAGACCGTCTGAACGGAGAGCGAGCATGCAGAACAGCCCGTGGAGCCATCACCGCCGCGCCGGCGTGGCCGACGACATCGACTTCGAGATCAAGGGGCAAGAGCTTCAGTTCGTCGAGATCGAACTGGACCCCGGCGAGAGCGCCGTTGCGGAAGCAGGTGCGCTGGTGTGGAAGGACGCCGGGGTCGGCATGACCACCGTGTTCGGTGACGGCTCCGGCGGCGCGGACGGCGGCTTCATGGGTAAGCTGCTCGGCGCGGGCAAAAGGCTGGTGACGGGCGAGAGCCTGTTCACCACCGTCTTCACCCATCAGGGATCGGGCAAGGCGCGCGTCGCCTTTGCCAGCCCCACGCCGGGGTCGATCCTGCCGCTCCGGCTGGATCAGGTGGGCGGCACGCTGATCTGTCAGAAGGACAGCTTTCTTTGCGCGGCCAAGGGCGTGTCGATCGGCATCGCGTTCCAGCGGCGGGTGATGACCGGCCTGTTCGGCGGCGAAGGCTTTATCATGCAGAAGCTGGAAGGCGACGGTTGGGTCTTCGTCCAGATGGGCGGCACCGTGGTGGAGCGCGAACTGCGCGCCGGTGAGGAACTGCACGTCGATACCGGCTGCCTTGCCGCCTATACTCCCTCGGTCGATTTCGATCTGGTGACGGTTGGTGGCATCCGCACGATGTTCTCGGCCGGCGAGGGCGCATTCTTTGCCCGGCTGCGCGGACCGGGCAAGGTGTGGATCCAGTCGCTGCCCTTTGCCCGACTGGCGGGCCGCATGATGGCGGCGGCGGGCGGCGGCGGCGGCAATCGCGGCGAGGGATCGGCGCTGGGCGGCCTTGGCGACTGGATCGGCGGCAACAATTAGGATGTGGTGGCGGGCTTGGGTGGTGCGGTCAGGTCCAGCCGCACCAGCCTCCGCTGCGCAGAACGGCTGCGGATGCGCGACTTGATCCCATCCTCGAACGCAGATGTCATGCTGTACCGCTCGACCCGATAAAAGCCAGGATCGTCCGTGCCGGGCGCCATTGGCGCGTAACGGCGCCCGGCCAACTCCCTCAGCACCAGCTTTGGCCATTCCTTGGACAGTCTCGGACCCGCCCGCAGCAGTTCGACATCGCGGACCCGCCCATCGGCGCCGATCCAAAAGCCGAAATCGGCCCAGTTATCTTCCACCGGCACCTTCAGCAGTTCCGAAGACATTGTCGCAACCTTGGGCATTTGCCGGTTGTCCAGTCGATCGACCACCTCATCGCCCGCCGGGCCGAGGACGATTACCGGTTTATGGAGCAGCAGCGGCTGGTCGCCCTGGCTCTGCCGAGCGCTGGCAATGATCGCTTCCATGGCATCCGGGTCACCGTCGCGAAGACGGATCCGTGCCTCTACGATCCGCGCCGCGTTGACGAACGGCTCCAGTTCGGGGTCGGTCCGCGCAAGCAGTGCTTCCAGGCTTTCCGGGCGCCCTGTGCCCCCCTGCACGCTCGATAACTGGGCATCGAGCGATGCGCGGCGCAACAGGGCCATCCCCTCGATACGCGGCGCATCGGCTTCGCGCGCCAGCCGGGCGGCGGCGGCATATGCGTCCCGCGCGGCTTCGAACCGCCCGACCGCCTGCCAGGCATCGGCTGTGGCGATGCGCGCCACGATGGCGCGGCGGTCCTGCTCGCCAAAGGCGCGGCGCAGCACATGTTCGCTTGCCATCATGCCCTGCCGGCTCTTGCCCGCAAAACCCAGATGCGCGGCCACGCGGGCGTCGGCACGCAACAGGTCCGCGACCGGTTCGGGTGCGCTGTCGGCATGACGGCGGTTGCGCGAAATCCCTGCCTGTAAGGTGGCGCGCGCATCGCGATAATGGCCTGCGACGAACTGCGCCTCCGCATGGCCGAGCGTCGCGTCGATTTCGTCGCTGACCGAGCATTGACGAGCGATACAGGCCTTCAGCCGGGCCTCGCTTTCCCCAAGATTCGGCCCGATAACGGTGATGGTCGGACTTCCAGTGTCAGGCGTCTGGGCGAACGCGCCGGGGGCGGTCGTTAGCGCCAGCGTGGCAAGGATGATCCGGGAACAACGCATCACACTTCTCCTTGGGTCGTCACCTCATTCGATCGGGCCCCAGCGGATACGGCGCACCATCACCGATTCCACCGGTTGGCCCGCAGCATCGCGGGCGGGCTGGCGATAGCTGATCTTGCGGCGCAGCGTCGGGCAGGCCAGCTGGTCCAGCCCCTCATCGCCCGATGGTTCGATCACGCGACAGGTCTCGCCGACCCGGCCATCATCGCCAATGGTCCACAAGATGGTGGTGAAGCGATCATTGACCCGCCGTAGATAGCGTTCGGGCACATCGGCCACGCTGATCCACTGCCCCCCGCGCGCGACCGCAGGTTGGGCGACCGACATCGGACCGGAGGGCTCCACGCCCCAGCCGGACAGCAAGCCGGTTTCGCACTCACCCCCCGCCCTCACCATCCGCGCGACCTGCCCCAGGTCAACCGGGATCGACGCGCTTGTCACGCCCGTCAGGCTGATGGTTCCTTTGTCTCCAAGCGTCGTGCCGCTGCGCGGTTCGAGCGGGATGAAGTAGATCGTCCGGCCCGCTGCGTTTCGGGCCCGTTCGATGGCGCCCACCGACAGATGATCCGCGTCAAAGGCAGGTCGCATCCGATCCGGCTCAAGCATCATCGACGACGGCACAGACAAGAGCAGCACCACCCCGGCAGCGCCCGGATAATGCCGCACCCCGACCAGGGTCGGCGCATCACCCGGCACGACGCGGCGGTAAACAGTGCAACTGGCTGGATCGGCCCCGACATCAAGTGTCTCGACAGCGTGAGCAGTCCCCGATGACAGGAGGATTGTCGCGGCGATCATCCAGCGCTTACGCATCCAGTTCCTCAGCCTCCAATCGGGCGGCGTTTTCCTGGATGAAAGCGAATCGGTGGGCCGGGTTGTTGCCCATCAGCCGATCGACCAGATCCTTTACGCCAGCCCGTTCCTCATATTCCTGCGGCAAAGTGATACGGATCAGACTGCGTGTCGAGGGGTCCATCGTCGTTTCGCGCAACTGACCTGGGTTCATTTCGCCCAGTCCCTTGAAGCGCGCGACATCGACCTTCTTGCCGCGAAACGCGGTCCGCTCGATCTCGGCGCGGTGGCCGTCGTCGCGGGCGTAGAGCGATTTGGCACCGACAGTCAGGCGATAAAGCGGCGGTTGCGCCAGATACAGGTGCCCGCGCCGGACCAGTTCGGGCATTTCCTGAAAGAAGAAGGTCATCAGCAGCGTCGCGATATGCGCCCCGTCGACATCGGCGTCCGTCATGATGATGATGCGCTCGTAACGCAGATTGTCGGGCACGCAGTCCTTTCGCGTGCCGCATCCCATTGCCTGGATCAGGTCCGCGATTTCCTGATTGGCCAGGATCTTGGCGCTGGTCGCCGATGCGACATTCAGGATCTTGCCGCGAATGGGCAGGATCGCCTGAGTCTTGCGGTCGCGCGCCTGCTTGGCCGAACCGCCTGCCGAATCGCCTTCAACGATGAACAATTCGGTGCCGTCGGGGCTGTCGGCGGCACAGTCGGTCAGCTTGCCCGGCAGCCGCAGCTTGCGTGAGGAAGTCGCGGTCTTGCGCTTGACCTCCCGCTCGGCCTTGCGGCGCAGGCGCTCGTCCATCCGGTCGAGGACATAGCCGAGCAGCGCCTTGCCCCTGTCCATCCGGTCGGACAGGAAATGGTCGAAATGGTCACGCACCGCCTTTTCGACGAGGCTCGCGGCCTCTGGACTGGTCAGGCGGTCCTTGGTCTGGCTTTGAAACTGGGGTTCGCGAATAAACACCGACAGCATCAGTTCGGAACCGACCATCACGTCGTCGGGCGTCAGGTCCTTGGCCTTTTTCTGACCCACCAGTTCCCCGAACGCGCGCAACCCGCGCACCAGCGCCTGGCGAAGCCCCTGTTCATGCGTGCCGCCATCGGGCGTGGGGATGGTGTTGCAATACCAGCTGTAGCTGCCGTCGCTCCACAGCGGCCACCCGACTGCCCATTCGACGCGGCCCTGCTCGTCCGGGAACTCTTGTGCGCCCGAAAAGAAGTCGGCGGTGGCGCATTCGCGTGTGCCGACCTGTTCCTTCAAATGGTCGGCCAGACCGCCGGGGAACTGGAACACCGCTTCTGGCGGCGTGTCGTCGGTGATCAGCGAGGGCGCGCACTTCCAGCGGATTTCAACGCCTGCGAACAGATACGCCTTGGACCGCGCCAGCTTGTACAGGCGCGCTGGCTTGAAATGCAGTTCAGGCCCGAAAATCTCCGCGTCCGGGGTAAAGGCAACGGACGTGCCGCGCCGGTTGGGCGTGCCGCCCAGATGCTCCAGCGGTCCCAGCGTCTGCCCCTTTGAGAAGCGCTGGCGGTAAAGCTGGCGGTCGCGGGCAACCTCCACCACGGTATCATCGGACAGCGCGTTGACCACGCTGACCCCCACGCCGTGCAGACCGCCCGACGTGGCATAGGCCTTGCCCGAAAACTTGCCGCCCGAATGCAGCGTCGACAGGATGACTTCCAGCGCCGATTTGTCGGGAAAGCGTGGGTGCGGGTCGACGGGGATGCCGCGACCATTGTCGACGATGGTCAGGCGGTTACCCTCTGCCAACGTAATTTCGATGCGATTGGCGTGACCGGCCACCGCCTCGTCCATCGCATTGTCCAGCACTTCGGCGGCAAGGTGATGCAGCGCGCGCTCGTCGGTACCGCCGATATACATGCCGGGCCGCCGCCGGACCGGCTCCAGCCCCTCCAGCACCTCGATCGACGCGGCGTTATAGTCGGTCGGCTGGGGGGAAGTGGCGGCGGCGAACAGATCGTCTGACATGCCCCTGCTATAAGCCGCGTTGGCGCAGGAACAAAGCGAAGCCGCACACCAGCCGCTGTGGCATCGATGCAACACCCGCTGCATCTTAATTTCGCCGCAATGCAGCTAACCCGCATCAAGGACGTTCGGCGCCTCGTATCTGTTGCGTAACCTAGTGAGGAGTTAGTTTCGTATGCGTCAGCGCACTCTCATCCGCGCCGCGATCGGCATGACCGCAATGCTTGCCGCGGTTCCCGCCCTCGCCCAGACCGCCGATGGCGAAAAGCGTTTCGACGGTCCTTATGTCGGCGGCTCGTTCGGCCTCAGCATGCAGGGCAATGATGTCGGCGAATCGGTCGTGTTCGACCGCGATCTTGACGGCAACTACGGCGACATCGTTTCCACGGCAGGTGGCACCAATGCCTTCTCGCCCGGCTTCTGTAACGGCGGCGCGCGCGGTGCGACCCCGGCGGGCGGCTGCTTCAACGACAAGGACGAGATCGAATATTCGGCTCGCGCCGGCTGGGACGCCCAGATGGGCAACTTCGTCGTCGGCGTCGTTGGTGAATTCGGCAAGAGCCAGGCCAAGGATTATGTGACCGGCTACAGCACCACCCCCGCATTCTACCAGTTCGGCCGCAGCTTCGACTGGAATGCCAGCATTCGCGGTCGCGCGGGCTATGCCGCCGGCGGCAAGACGCTGTTCTACGCAGCGGGCGGTCCGGCTTATGCGCGCATCAACAACAGCTTCACCACCTCGAACGGCGCCAACGCCTTCACCAGCGAAGAAGCCAAGCATAACAGCTGGGGCTACACCGTCGGCGGCGGTATCGAGCAGTCGGTGACGCGCAACATCTCGCTCGGCCTGGAATATATGTACAACAACTATCAGGATGACGATTATGTCGTCCGCGCAGGCCCCGGCACGGCGCCCGCGACCAACCCGTTCCTGCTGGGCAGCGCGTCGGGCACCGACATGCGCCGCAGCGACGACAATTTCCGTTTCCATTCGGTCCGCGCGACGGCGGCTTTCCGCTTCTGACGCGAATGTGATCCAGTTAGTAGCGTAAGCGTATCGCCCCGCCGTCCTTCGTGGACGGCGGGGTTTTTTCTGCTCATTCGACCAGCACAGGCTGGCCGCAGCGCAGACCCGTGACCCACAGATCGGCCTCTCCCACCCCGACGCCCAGCAGTCCGGTCACCGCGTTCAGCACCGGGTCCAGCACGGGCGCGAGCAGACCCAGCTGACTGCCAACCGCGCGCACCAACGGATCGACCGGCAGGGGCAACAGGCCCAGGACAACGGCACGCAGCTCAATCTCCCGCATCAGGCTGGTGGCGATGCCGCCGGTCAGCGCCTGTCCCTTGATCGTTTGCGGCGTACTGCCAGCAATCGCGTCCGCATCGAAGTGGCGGGTCTGAAACGCCTCCGCCGCGCCCAGATCTATCGCGGCCCGCCCCTCGAGCCGCAGCAGCAGCGTCTTGAGCAGGTCGGCGCGCGATAGCGACAGCGGTGTTTTGAAATCGTCCAGCCGGTCGGGATCGATATGCGCAACGGCGACCTGCCCCGGACTGGGGCGGCCCGACAGCGTAACAGCGTAGGGCCGAACGCAGTCGATGCTTTCCAGTCGCGCCTCTCCGCTCGCCAGTTCGACGAGCAGCGGCAGCTCGACCGACGCCAGGCTGATCCCCGGCAACGGCTGGGCGTTCAGCTTTGCCTCCAGGTAGATGCGCGCCTGCGCCGTGCGGACGGTCGGCGTGCCATCACGAGCAATGGCGATCCACGGCGCGGCATTGGGCCGCTCCCCCACCGCCACCCACAGACGCGTGCGGGCAAGGCCCGGCACCTGCGCGCCCAGGTCAATGGCCACCTGCCGGTCGGTCGCGCTTCCCTGAATCACATTGCTGGCCAGGTCCAATGTGCTGACATCGACCAGCCCGGCCCCGCCCCCGCCCTGTTGTCCCAGTTCGCCCAGATCGATCAGCTCGGCCAGCCGGATCGTCCCCTTTGCCGCGCTCGCCAGGCGAGACAGCGCGGCGGCGGCTACCGGATCGACGACCTGCCGCGACAGGCTGCCCAGCACGGTTCCGGCGGGCAGGTCGGCCTGCAGCACCTGATCATAGGTTGCGACATTCAGGCCCGCATCGGCTCCCAGCGCCGAGAGCCAGGGCACCAGATCCAGCCGCGCCGACGCCAGCGCCCGGTAATCCATGGCCGCCAGCGACACCTGCCCGCCAGTCAGTCCCGACAACAGCGCATTGGCGATGCCGCCATCCAAACCGGCCAGCCGGCTGCCGATCGCAAAGCCGGCCATGTCCACCCGGCGCGCGGTGGCGCGGCGCTCGACCGTGATCGATTCAGTGCCGAAAATCCGCGCGAACGCGGTCGGCACGGTCGCGCGCACGCTGACGCGCACGGCATCGGGGTCACTTTCGTCTATGGTAAAGCGGCTTTCGGGCGGCAATCCTGCTTGGCGGTGATACCGGCCGGTTGTCACATCGCTTTCCATCGGAAACCGGCCCGGACTGGCGGCGACCAGCGTGCGCGCAAGCGTATCCGCACGGCTCAGGTCGCGTGCGGCGGCAAGCGCCCCGGCATCGGCCACGCCCTGCAATCGCCGCCGCTCCAGTTGAACCACCCCGAAATCCACCGCCAGCGCCGCCATCCCCAGCAACACCGGCAGCGCGCCCGCCACCAGCACCGCGACCGCGCCGCGCCGCTCTGGCAACAGTTGCAACAACGGCTTCACGGCAATTCCGCCACTTCGGCCACTGCCCGCCGAACCAGCACGGGGTCGGGCATCCGCACCATGGCGGAACGCACCAGCGCCAATTCGCGCGTGTCCACCGACAGCGCGACATGAATGCGCCCGCCACGTTCTTCGACATCGGTATCGACCGCGTCGGGATGCGCCAGCGCTGTGCCCGACAGCCCCTCAGCCACGCTCTCCCGCGCCAGCGCGTGACGCTCATCCTGTGACCGCCCCACGATCGCCGCGCGCGCGGCGTCATTGGCCAGTTGCTGAAGCGTGTGCGCGGTCAGGATATATTGGCCATATGCCAATATTCCGAGCAGCAGGATGAGAAGGATCGGCGCCAGCAACGCAAACTCGACCAGCGTGGCGCCGCAACGGTCGACAATGATGGATCGGAAGCGCGTCATGCCTCCGGTTTACTGGACGCGACTTTACGCCAGTCTTGGCGTTACATCCGCTTCGCACGCAATATGCGGAACGCACTCGCCCGCAATTTCCGCCATATCGGAATAAAATTACGGATCTGACGCGGATTGGCGATTCCCGGATTGCCCCAGCATCGGTGCTGAACCTGATGCGGGCCGGTCACGACCGACGAAGCGGATGGGCAGGCCGATGCCCGGCACGCTGCCCCCTTCGGCTCGCGTCGCCGCGATGCACAGGCCGCGATGCACGATCTGCGGATCGGCAAGCGCCTGGTCGACGCGGTTGATGGGTCCGGCGGGCACACCGGCGGCTTCAAACGCGGCGAGCAAAGGGTCGCGCGCCCATCTCGCGGTCGCATCCGACACGACCGCGTCCAGCCGCTGCCGCCCGGCCACACGCAGCGCATTGGTGGCAAAGCACGGATCGGCGGCGATTCCCAGCACCTCGCACGCGCGCTGAAACTGCCGGTCATTGCCGACCGCCAGGATGATCCAGCCATCGCGAACAGGATAAGCGGCATAGGGCGCGATATTGGGATGGGCATTGCCCATGCGCGTCGGCGCGATGCCTGAGGCCAGATAGTTCATCGCCTGATTGGCGAGCGTGCCCGTCATTACATCGAACAGCGCCATGTCCACATGCGCGCCCCTGCCGGTACGCTCCCGCTCGGCCAGAGCCGCCTGAATGCCGATCACCGCATATAGCCCGGTGAGAATGTCGGCATAAGCCACGCCGATCTTTTGCGGCGCGCCGTCCGGCTCGCCGGTCAGGCTCATGATGCCGCTCATGCCCTGCACGATAAAATCATATCCCGCGCGCGCGGCATAGGGGCCGTCCTGCCCGAAGCCGGTGATCGAGCAATAGACCAGCCGCGGGTTCAGCGCCGACAGGCTGGCATAGTCCAGGCCATATTTGACCAGCCCGCCAACCTTGAAATTCTCGATCAGCACATCGGCCCCGGCGACAAGCTCGCGCACTGTCGCCTGTCCCTCCGCCGTCGTGAAATCGGCGACGACGGACTGCTTGCCGCGATTGGCAGCGTGGAAATAGGCCGCGTCGCGGCTGCCGTCGGGATTGTCGATAAAGGGCGGCCCCCAGCGGCGCGTGTCGTCGCCTTCCGGGCTTTCGACCTTGACCACATCGGCGCCGAGATCCGCCAGCACCTGTCCCGCCCACGGCCCGGCCAGGATGCGCGCCAGTTCGACGACGCGCAGCCCGGAAAGCGGCCCCGTCATCAAAAGGCGGCGTGGCCGGTGATCGCGCGGCCCAGGATCAGCGCATGAACGTCATGCGTGCCTTCATAAGTGTTGACCGTTTCCAGGTTCACCATGTGGCGGAACACCTGATATTCGCCCGAAATGCCGTTGCCGCCGTGCATGTCGCGCGATGCCCGCGCAATCTCCAGCGCCTTGCCGCAATTGTTGCGCTTGACCAGCGAGATCATCTCAGGGGCGAACCGCCCTTCGTCCATCAGCCGACCGACCTGAAGGCTGGCCTGCAGGCCGAGTGCGATTTCGGTCGCCATGTCGGCCAGCTTCTTCTGATAGAGCTGCGTCGCCGCCAGCGGGCGGCCGAACTGATGCCGGTCCAGCCCATATTGCCGCGCGGCGTGATAACAAAACTCCGCCGCGCCCATCACACCCCAACTGATTCCGTAACGTGCACGGTTCAGGCATCCGAACGGCCCCTTCAGCCCCTCGACGCCGGGCAGCAGCGCGTCTTCGGGCACGAACACCTCGTCCATCTGGATCATGCCGGTAATCGATGCGCGCAGGCTCAGCTTGCCCTCGATCTTGGGCGCTGACAGTCCCTTCATGCCCTTTTCAAGGATGAAGCCGCGGATCGCGCCGTCATGCGCGTCCGACTTGGCCCAGACGACAAACACATCGGCGATAGGCGAATTGCTGATCCACGTCTTGGCGCCCGAGAGCAGATAGCCGCCATCGACCGGCTTCGCGCGCGTGCGCATGCCGCCGGGGTCAGACCCGGCATCCGGCTCGGTCAGGCCGAAGCAACCGATCAACTCGCCCTTTGCCAGCCCCGGCAGATATTTCGCGCGCTGCTCATCCGAGCCGTAGGCGTGGATGGGATACATGACCAGGCTGGACTGGACGCTCATCATCGAGCGATAGCCCGAATCCACCCGCTCGACCTCCCGCGCGACCAATCCGTACGCGACATAACCCGCCCCCGCACCACCGAATTCTTCGGGGATGGTGACGCCCAGCAGCCCCTGCTCGCCCATTTCGCGGAAGATGGCCGGATCCGTATGCTCCCGGTCGAACGCATCGACGACGCGCGATTGCAACCGGTCCTGCGCGAACGCCCGCGCGGCATCGCGGATCATCCGTTCATCATCGCTCAACCCGGTGTCGAGCAACAGGGCATCGCCCCAGTCGAAGCGCGTCATTCCAGCCATCACATCCTCCTGCCCCACGGTTTCGAGCAAAAGGAGGGTGGCGTCAAATGAGGGTTTACGGCTGCTACGGTCGAGAGATGCCCGGTGGGCAGCGCGCAAACATCGCGCATGACGATGCTCAGGCGGTTGGGATCGTGCCGCCGTCGATCACATGCTCGGTACCGGTGATGCTGCCAGCCCGGTCGGAGGCGAGGAAGGCGATCAGGCTTGCCACCTCGTCCGGGCGTGCGGGGCGGCCGAGCGGGATGCCGCCCAGCGATTCCATGATCAGTCGTTTCCCCGCTTCAACGCCGCCGCCATATTCCGCGCCCAGGCGCTCGGCGAGATGCACCGACGCCTCGGTCTCGATCCAGCCGGGCGAGACGCGCACCACGCGGACGCCGCGGGGCGACACCTCCTTCGACAGGCTCTTGCTATAGGTCGACAGCGCCGCCTTGGCAGCCGCATAGGCGGTCGTCGCCTCTGGCAGGGGCAGACGGTTCTGGATCGACGTGACGTGAACGACGACTCCTTGGCCGCGCGAAGCCATTGCCGGCACCAACGCGCGGTCGAGGCGGACGGCCGGCATCAGGTTCAGGTCGATTTCCGTCTTCCACTGCTTGTCGCCAAGCGCCGCAAACCCGCCACCGGGCGCCGACGATCCGCCAAGCATGTGGACGATGATGTCGATCGCACCCAACCGCGCCTGCGCGGCGGAGGCCAGATCCGCGCACCCTTCCGGCGTCGTGAGATCCGCCGCCACGAACAGTTCTTCGGGCAGGTCGTCGGGCCGGGTCCGGGCCGTGGTCAACACCTGTGCGCCCAGCTCACGAAACAGGCGAACCGTCGCCGCCCCGGCCCCGCGCGTGCCCGACGTGATCAGCGCGCGCTTGCCCTCAAGGTCAAGGAACGGCGTCATGGCACAATCTCCAGCTCGGCGATTTGGTCGCCGTCGATGACGAACAGGTAGCGCAGGTCCACCGGGCTGCCGGGAAAATTGCCGACCAGATGGCTGGATACGATCGTGCGGCCATCTTCCTGCGACAGCGCGAACGGCTCGGCCGTGTAGCTATATTGTGTGGAGGCATTCGCCATCCACTGCCGGATCGCGTCGCGCCCGGAATAGGTGTTGCCTTCGTCGACAACCATTGCATCGCGCGTGAAGCATTCGGCGACCGCCGCCGCATCGCGCGCTTTGTCCGCCGTGAAATATGCAGCGATCACCTTTGGTAATCCGATGGCCATTGCCCTTCTCCTCTTTGAGTTCGCGGCGTCCGCGCGTTGCCGTTCGCGACAATTAGGGCTTTGACCCTGTTGGGATAAGCGGAATAGATCGGGACGAAGTGTTACGGATATCGGGACAATGACGAACTACGGTCTTGCCGATTTCGATGCCGTGCTGGCGATCAGCCGTCGCGGATCGTTCCGCGCCGCAGCGCTCGACCTTGGCATGTCGACCAGCGCGCTCAGCAACGCGATTGCCAAGCTGGAGGGGCAACTGGGCGTCCGTCTGTTCAACCGAACGACCCGCAGCGTCTCGCTTACCGAAGCGGGACGCAGGTTCGTCGATCAGGTTACGCCAGCGCTGAAGGACATATATCAGGCGCTGGACACCGTCCGCTCGCAACAGGAAACGCCGACAGGCACGCTGCGCATCAACACCTTCGCAACGGCAGCGCGCGAAATCCTGTCCCCATTGGTCCTGGAGTTCCTAAGGCGGTTTCCGGACGTCCGGGTCGATCTGGTGACCGAGGGAAAGCTGACCGACATCGTGGCGGATGGCTTTGACTTTGGCGTGCGAAGCCAGGGGCTGGTCCCCAGCGATATGATCGCCATCCCGCTGGGGCCGCCGCGTCGCCACGCGGTCGTGGCATCGCCAACCTATTTTGAGCGTCGCGCCATGCCGCGCGTGCCCGCCGACCTGCTTTCCCATGCCTGTATCCGCACGCGATTGCCGAATGGGGCGCTGTTCCGCTGGCAGTTCGAGTCCGAAGGGCAACCGGTTCAGGTCGATGTCGACGGCCCAATCACGCTGGACGAAGCCAGCCTGGCGCGCATGGCCGTGCTCGAATCGACAGGCATCGGCTTCTTCATGGAATCCGATGTTCGCGATGACATTCAGGCAGGTCGGCTGGTGCGCGTCCTTTCCGAATGGACGCCGCCGCTCGCGCCGCTATGCCTGTATTACCCCAGCCGCCGCAATCCACCGGCGGCATTCAGGCTCTTTGTCGATCTGGCGCGCGAACTTGCCCGTGCCGCGCACAGCCGCTGATCGTGGGTCGGCTTTAAGGACCGCAGTTGGCTCAATACTGCCACTTAAAACGGCGCGCCGGTGCCCTCAATCCAGCGCCTTGACGATTTCTTCGACCATCTTTTTGGCGTCGGCCAGCAGCATCATCGTATTGTCGCGGTAGAAGACTTCGTTGTCGACGCCGGCATAACCCACGCCCCCCATCGACCGCTTGATGAACAGCACCGTCTTTGCCTTTTCCACGTCCAGCACGGGCATGCCGTAAATGGAAGAGGATTTGTCGGTCTTGGCCGCCGGGTTGGTCACGTCGTTCGCGCCGATGACAAAGGCGATGTCGGTCTGGGCGAACTCCGAATTGATGTCCTCCAGCTCGAACACCTCGTCATAGGGCACGTTCGCTTCCGCCAGCAGCACGTTCATATGGCCCGGCATCCGGCCAGCGACCGGGTGGATGGCGTATTTCACGCGGACGCCATGTTCCTTCAGCTTGTCCGCCATTTCGCGCAGCACATGCTGGGCCTGAGCCACCGCCATGCCGTATCCGGGGACGATGATGACTTGTTCGGCCTGACTCATCAGGAAGGCCGCATCTTCGGCGCTGCCGCGCTTCCACGGGCGGTCGGTGGCTGCCGCGCCGCCGCTGGCCCCTGCATCGCTCGCGCCAAAGCCGCCGGCGATCACGCTGATGAAGCTTCGGTTCATCGCGCGGCACATGATGTAGGACAGGATCGCGCCCGACGATCCGACCAGCGCGCCGGTGATGATCATTGCGGTGTTGTGCAGCGTGAACCCCATCGCCGCCGCCGCCCAGCCCGAATAGCTGTTCAGCATCGACACCACGACCGGCATGTCCGCCCCGCCGATCGGCACGATCAGCAGGAAACCGATGACGAAGCTGAGCACCAGCAGCACCCAGAACGGCCACGCATCCTGTTGATGCGCGAACTGCGCCACCAGCAGCAGGATGGTGGCGATCAGCGCCAGGTTGATCGCATGGCGCGCGGGCAGCAGGATCGGCTTGCCCGACATGTTGCCGTTCAGTTTCAGGAACGCGATGACCGAGCCGGAAAAGGTGATCGCACCGATCGCCGCGCCCAGCCCCATCTCGACCTTGCTGACCGGGTTGATCACCGCGAACGGCTGCCCGATCATCGGGACGACCATGTCGGCGATGCCGAACGCCATCGGGTTGAGATAGGCCGCACACGCGACCAGCACGGCGGCGAGGCCGACGAGGCTGTGAAACGCAGCGACAAGCTGCGGCATTGCCGTCATCGCGATGCGCCGCGCGGTGACGATGCCGATGACCGCGCCTACGCCAATGGCGGCGAGGATTTCGATCATCGCCACCAGGTCGATCCGCGCCAGCACCGGCCCGGTCGCGGCGACCGTGCCCTGCGGTCCCTCCAGCACCAGCCCGACCGCCTGCGTGGGCAGATGCGTTGCCAGCGTCGTCAACACGGCAATCGCCATGCCGATCATGCCAAGCCGGTTGCCCTGCTGGCTGGTCGTCGGCGACGACAGCCCGCGCAGCGCCAGGATGAAGCACACGCCCGCCACCAGATAGGCCAGCGCCGCGAACGAATTGCCTGCGGTTACGTGCTCCATCCCCAACCCCCGTCTGTCAGTGCTTCGCCGGTGCCGCCGGTCGTTCCTTTTTCTTGTACATCGCCAGCATCCGCTGGGTGACGGCAAAGCCGCCGAAGATGTTGATGCTGGCCAGCACGACGCTCAACAGCCCAAGCCATTTCGACACCGCGAACCCCGCCGCCGCGCTGGCGACCAGCGCGCCGACGATGATGACCGATGAGATCGCGTTGGTGACCGCCATCAACGGCGTGTGCAGCGCGGGCGTGACCGACCAGACGACATAATAGCCGACGAAGCACGCCAGCACGAAGATCGACAGGATCGAGATGAAGTCCATCTAACGCCCTCCGCCCAGGATGTGATGCGCCAGCACCTGCTGCACGCCGACGATATTGGCGCTGGCCGATACCTTTACTTCCAGCGGTTGATCCGCGCCGGAAACCCACACGGTCAGGTCGGCGTCCATATCGAACGCACCTGCACGCTCGATCGACCAGCGGGTGATGGATTTATATGGGATGCTCTCGATCTCGACCTTGCGCCCGGTCAGCCCCTGCACATTGACGGTGCAGAGCCGGTAATTGGTCAGGAAGATCAGGTCGCGCATCGTCTTGAACGCGATCAGCACGCGCTCTCCGTCGATCAAAACGGGCGCATAATCGCGCGCGACGGTCGCGGGATCGGTATTGGTCGCGTTGAACAGGCCCATCAGGCCGTGCCCGTCAGGCGGGGGTTCACCACCTGCCCGCCGCGCGTCAGACGGATCGCCTCCCCAATTTCGTCGCCATCGGGCAGCACGGGGCGGCCCGCATCCTTGTCCCAGAAGGCCGACAGGAAGTTGAACAGGTTGCGCGCGAACAGGGCGGATGCGTCGGCGGCCAGTCGGCTGGGCATATTGCGGTGGCCGATGATCTTCACGCCGTGCCGCTCGACCACCTCACCCGCCACCGCGCCTTCGACATTGCCGCCCTGCTCCACCGCCAGGTCGACGATGACGCTGCCCGGCTTCATCGAGGCGACCTGTGCGTCGGTGATCAGCCGGGGCGCGGGGCGGCCGGGGATCAGCGCGGTGGTGATGACGATATCCTGCTTGGCGATATGGGCAGAAACGAGTTCGGCCTGCGCGGCCTTGTATTCGTCGGACATTTCGGTGGCGTATCCGCCGCTGCCCTCCCCCTCGATACCCTGCACCGCTTCCACGAAAATCGGCTTGGCGCCCAGCGACAGGATCTGCTCTTTCGTGGCGGCGCGGACATCGGTGGCGGAAACCTGCGCGCCGAGTCGCCTCGCGGTAGCGATCGCCTGAAGCCCCGCGACGCCCACCCCCATCACGAACAGGCGCGCGGCGGAAACCGTGCCCGCCGCCGTCATCATCATGGGAAAGGCGCGGCCATATTCGGCGGCGGCGTCCAGCACCGCCTTGTAACCCGACAGGTTGGATTGAGAGGACAATATGTCCATCGACTGTGCGCGGGTGATGCGGGGCATCAACTCCATCGCCAGCGCCTCGACACCGAGCGCGGCATAACGGTCGACCCGTGCCCGGTCGCCAAACGGGTTGAGGCCCGCGACGATCCAGGCGCCGGGCTGAATCCCCGCCAGCGAATCGGGGTCCGGCCCCTGCACGCCCAGCACGATGTCGGCGCCCGCCAGCACCGATGCGCGGTCGGCGACTGTGGCACCGGCCTGAACCAGCGCGTCGTCGGTGACGGACGCAGCCGCGCCCGCGCCCTGCTCCACCGCTACCGAAGCGCCCAATCCCACGAATTTCCGCGTGGTTTCAGGCGTTACCGCAACCCGGCGCTCGCCAGGGGCGGTTTCGCGCAGGGCAGCGATTTTCATGCTGTCAGCTGGCGATCAGCGCGACGACGGCCGCCGCCACCACGGCCACGATGATCGACCCGACCTTCACCATCCGCATGAAGCCGGCAAACGTATCTTCGCGCAGCGGCGTTTCGAGATGTTCAGCCATCATATTCCTCGTTTCGACCTTTGGGATCGACCTTAACCAGCGGCGCGGGCCGACTGCAAGCGCCGCGAGAGGCCCCGGCGCTTAAGCCACGGTTTACGCTTGGCTATTAAAAGGGTGTCCGAGAGCGGGACACAAGGGACAGAACGCGCGCAATGACACGAAACGGACAGCGCCTGTTGATGCTGATCGACGATGAACCGGCCCAGCGCCGGCTGATCGCCGCGATCGCCGCACGACGTGGATGGCGCACGATCTTCGCGGGCGACCATGAGAGCGCTTTGGCAACGCTGGGCACGCCGGACGGCATGGGCCTGGACGCCATCATCCTCGATTCGTGGACGCCCGAATGCGACGCGACCGCGTTGATCGCCGATCTGCGGGGGGAACGCCCTTCGCTGCCGATTCTGGTGCTGACCGCGAACGGATCGGTCGCCGGCGCGGTGGAGGCGATGCGCGCTGGCGCGACCGATTTTCTGGTCAAGCCGCTGGCCGCCGAACGGCTGCTTGCCGCGCTGGAAACGGCGGTCGCGGGCAAGGTAGCGGGCGAGCTGCGGCCGCTGAGTGAAAAACTCTCGATGCCGCTGGCCTTTGACGAGATTGTCGGATCGGCTCCGCAATTCCGCGCTGCGCTGGCCGTCGCGGCAAAGGCGGCGCGGGCGCGCGTTCCCGTCCTGATCGAAGGCGAAAGCGGCGTGGGCAAGGAAGTCGTGGCAGAGGCGATTCACGCGGCCTCCCCCCGCGCGCAAAAGCCGCTGGTGCGCGTCAATTGCGGCGCAATCCCCGCGAATCTGGTCGAATCGGAACTGTTTGGGCATGAAAAAGGCGCCTTCACCGGCGCCTTCGAACGCAAGATGGGCCGTTTTCAGGAAGCGGACGGCGGTACGCTGTTCCTCGACGAAATCGGCGAAATGCCGCTGGATGCCCAGGTCAAGCTGCTGCGCGTCCTGCAATCGGGCGAGGTGCAGCCGCTGGGCGCGCGCCATGCCAGTCAGGTCGATGTACGCGTCGTCGCCGCGACGAACCGCACCTTGAGTCGCGAGATCGAGGCGGGGCGATTCCGCGAAGACCTTTATTATCGCCTCAACGTCGTTCAGGTTACGATCCCGCCGCTTCGCGAGCGGCCGGGTGACGTTGCGCCGCTGGCCCACCACCTGCTGGCGCGCATCGTGGAACAGCCGGGCCTGCGCCCGCTGGGCATCACCGACGACGCATTGGCATTGCTGGGCAGCTATGACTGGCCGGGCAATGTCCGACAGCTGCACAATGCGCTGTTTCGGGCCGCCGTGCTGTGCGACGGCGACGCCCTGACACGCAGCGACTTTCCGCAGATCGCGAACATGGCCGCGAACGGCGTCCAGCCCGCAAGCAACGGGAGCGTTGCACCGTGCGGCGTCACGCTGTTCCGTTCGGACGGCAATCTGCGCCCGCTGGAGGAGATTGAGGCCGACGTGATCCGCCTGGCCATCGGCCATTATCGCGGCCGCATGACCGAAGTTGCGCGGCGGCTGGGGATCGGTCGCTCTACGCTGTACCGCAAGCTGGGTGAGCTGGGCATCGACCAGTCGGCGGCCTGAGCACCCTTCTCATCACCCGCCTCGCGCGCTAGCGCTGGGCGATGGGTGGGGAAACACCGACGATCCATGATGTCGCGGCGCGCGCGGGCGTGTCCATCCGCACGGTATCGCGTGTCATCAACCGTTCGCCAAAGGTCAATGCCGCCACCCGCGACGCTGTGGAGCGGGTGATCGACGCGCTGGGCTTCGTGCCGTCCCTGCGCGCACGGGCACTGGCGACGGGGCGGTCCTTCCTGATCGGGCTGGTCCATGACGATCCCAATGCGCTGGTGCTTGACGCTGTGCAGCGCGGAATTGTCGCCGCATGCGTGGCGCGCGGATATGAGATGGTCGTGCATCCCGCACAGGGTGGGGGCAACGCGGTCATTACCGATGTCACCGCCTTTGCGCGCCGGTCGCGCGTCGACGGGATCATCCTGTTGCCGCCGGTGTGCGAGGCAGCGGGCCTGGGCGCGGCGCTTACAATGCCCAGCATCGCCTTCGCCGCGGCGCGCATCGCGGGCTATCCGGCGATGCTGGTTTCGAACGAACGCGAAAGCGCCGCCGAAATGGCGCGACACCTGCTGTCGCTGGGCCATCGCCGCATCGCCATGGTGACCGGCCCGGCGGGTCTATTGTCGGCGGAGGAGCGGCGCGCCGGATTTGCACAGGCGCTGGCGCAGGCAGGCGTACCGCTGGACCCGGCGTTGGTCGAATGGGGCGATTACGGGTTCGAATCGGGTGTCGCCGCGGCGGAGCGGCTGCTGGCGCACCAGCCCCGGCCAAGCGCCATTTTCGCGTCGAACGACGTGATGGCCGCCGGGGTGCTGAAGGTCGCGGCGCGCATGGGGCTGGCCGTGCCGCGCGCGCTGTCGGTCGCCGGATTCGACGGCAGCGCATTGGCGACGATGCTGACACCCGCGCTGACCACGGTTGCCCGCCCGCTAGCCGACATGGCCGAACGCGCCGCGCACCAGTTGATCGACCGGCTTGAGGGGCTGGCGGAGGCCAGCGACGTGACGGCGACGCTGGCCCTGTCGATCGGTGAATCGACCGGGTCAGCGGCCTGAGCGTTCAGGCAAAGCCCGCCGGGTCGGCAAGCGCGGCGTGCGCGCGGGCCAGGGCATCGACGAACACGGCATCGTCGCGCAGGTCGCCGAACACCGCCTCTACCGCCAGATTCTCGCGCCATGGCCGCCCGCGCAGGCGATCCGCCATCGGGTCCGACAGGCCGGGATGGTCACGCTCCAGAAACCGCAGCCACGCCGCGACCGGTACGGCCAGCCTGTCGACCGGCCGCCCTGCCGCGCGCGCGTCGCGCACCGTGTCGAGAATACGATAGGGCAGCTTTTGCGAGCCGTCCGCCGCGATCTGGATCAGCCGGTGGGCGATGGCGCGGTTGCCGAAGCGGCGCAGGATCGCGTCGATATAGCCGCCCACGTCCAGCGCGGCGGGCGGGTTCAGCGATGGCGCGATGTCGTCGCGCATCAACCGCTCGACAAAAGATGCCAGCCGCGCATCCCCCATCGCGTCCGCCACCGTTTCATGGCCCAGCGCAACGCCCAGATAGGCAAGCGTCGAATGCGCGCCGTTCAACAGGCGCAGCTTGGCATGTTCATACCCGCGCACATCGTCGGTCAGGGTGACGCCCGCCGCCGCCAGATCGGGACGCTCGCCCGGCGCAAAATCATCCTCCACCACCCACTGGGTGAATCGCTCGCGCTGGATCGGCCAGGCATCGCTGACGCCCAGCGTCGCATCGACCGACGCGCGCACCGCATCGTCGGTGGCCGGAGTGATCGAATCGACCATGGCGTTGGGAAAGCGCACCTCGCGCTCGATCCAGTCGGCCAGATCCGCATCGCGCGCGCGGGCAAAGGCAACCGTCGCCGCGCCCAGCTTGCGGCCATTATCGGCCAGATTGTCGCACGACATGACGGTCAGCCCGCCCACCCCGCGCCGCCGCCGTTCGGCCAGTCCCGCCACCAGCCAGCCGACAAAGGATCGGGGCGCACCTTCGCCCGCAAGGTCATGCGCGACGGCCGGATGATCCATGTCGAGCGATCCGTCCCCGGCCAGGCAATAGCCTTTCTCGGTCACGGTCGAACTGACGATGCGCGTATCGGCGGCGGCAACAGCGTCGAGGATGGCACCATGCTCATCCGCAGTCAGCACCCGCGCGATCGACCCGATCACACGCGTCTCCGGCTCCGCATCAAGCAGCGCGAGCGTGTAAAGCCCGTCCTGCGGGTTCAGCGCATCGGCGACACCGCGCGAATTCAGGCTGACACCGATAATGCCCCAGCGCGCATCGGCGGCGTTCAGCGTGTCATAGACCGGCGCCTGATGCGCGCGGTGAAACGCGCCGGGGCCGAAATGCACGACGCCGATCCGCATCGCATCGCGGTCATAGTCCGGGCGCGCGACGCCGTCGGGCAGGCTGGTCAGCGTGGCGTTCGACAGGCGGCTCATGCGGGCGTCCCCAGCTTGTATGCGCGGCGAACCAGACCGACGGTCAGCTCATGCGCCAGTTCGGCGGCCTCCCAGTCCTCAAGCCGCCCTTCGGCAACCAGCCGCGCCAGGAACCCGCAATCGACGCGCCGCGCAACATCGTGGCGTGCAGGGATCGACAGGAAGGCGCGCGTGTCGTCGTTGAAGCCGACGGTGTTGTAGAAGCCCGCCGTCTCGGTCGTCATCTCGCGGAAACGGCGCATGCCTTCGGGGCTGTCGTGGAACCACCATGCCGGGCCAAGGCGGAGACAAGGATAATGCCCCGCCAGCGGCGCCAGTTCGCGGGCATAGGTCGATTCGTCCAGCGTGAAGAGGATGATGGTCAGGTCGCGCTCGCCCCCCACCACGTCCAGCATCGGCTTCAGCGCCGACACGTAATCGACGCGCATCGGAATATCGGCGCCCTTGTCACGGCCATGGCTGGCGAACAGCGTGGCGTTGTGGTTGCGGAAGGAGCCGGGGTGGATCTGCATCACCATCCCGTCCTCGACGCTCATCTTCGCCATTTCTGTCAACATCTGTGCGCGGAACAGCTCGGCGTCATTCGCGTCGGCGCGGCCCGCGATCACCTTGTCGAACAGCGCCTCGCACTCCGCGCGCGACAGGTTGGCGGTGCGCGCCGTGGCAAAGCCATGGTCGGTCGCGGTCGCGCCCATCGCCCGAAAGTCGGCGCGGCGGCGGCGATGCGCGGCGAGATAGCCGTCCCAGCGCGTCACATCCTCCCCGGTCAGCGCGGCAAAGCGTTCGAGCGCAAGGCGGAAACCCTCATGCTCGACGTCGATCACCGCATCGGGGCGATAGGTGGTGACCACCCGCCCGCCCCAGCCCGACGCCTGGATCGCCTTGTGATGCTCAAGCGCGTCATCGGCGCCCTCGGTCGTCGCCAGCAGTTCGATGTTGAACCGTTCGAACAGCGCGCGCGGGCGAAACCCCGGCGTCGCCAGCGCTTCCCCGATGGCGTCGAAATACTGGTCGGCGCTTTCCGGCTCCAGCGCCACGTCGAACCCGAACACCTCGGCAAAGACATGGTCCAGCCACATGCGCGACGGCGTGCCGCGGAACAGATGGTAATTCGCGGCAAAGGTCCGCCACGCTTCGCGCGGATCGGTCGCGGGGGGGCCGTTACGGTCGGGTACGCCCAGATCGGCCAGCGCCACACCCTGCGAATAGAGCATACGGAACAGATAATGATCGGGCGACAGCAGCAGCTCGGTCGCATTGGCGAACGGCGCATCCGTCGCGAACCAGGCGGGATCGGTATGACCATGCGGGCTGACGATCGGCAGCGCGGCAATTTCGGCATAGAGCGCGCGGGCGATGTCGCGGGTCAGCGTATCGGCCGGAAACAGCCGGTCGGCGTCAAGCTTGAGCGGGCGCATTGGTCCTCTCCTGTAAAATCATGCGGGACGCTTGCCGCCCCTTGGCTCGACGGGTTACCGCCTTGTGCCAGCGCTGGCAACAGACTAGCCCTTGCCGCCCCGCTCCCGCTTGTTCCAAGGAAGCGCGCAGAAAGGATACGCAATCATGTCCACCGGACCGATCGTCTGTTTCGGCGAACTGCTGCTGCGGCTCAGCGCGCCGGGCCGCGAATTGCTGATGCAATCGCACCGGCTGGACATCGTGGTCGGCGGGGCCGAAGCGAATGTCGCGGTCGGGCTGGCCTGTCTGGACCATCCGACGCGCATGGTCAGCATCGTGCCCGACAACCCGCTGGGGCGCGGCGCGGTCGCGGCGGTGCGCGCGCACGGCGTCGATTGTTCGGGCG
The DNA here is from genome assembly GCF_041321155.1 of Sphingomonas sp. IW22. GTDB lineage: Bacteria > Pseudomonadota > Alphaproteobacteria > Sphingomonadales > Sphingomonadaceae > Sphingomonas. Next base: position 1,045,227 of record NZ_JBGGWB010000001.1, read on the forward strand.
TGCGGACGGGCGACGGGCGAATGGGCCTGTATTTCCTGTCGCCCGGCGCGGGCCTGCGCGCCAGCGACATCGTTTATGACCGCGCTGGTTCCGCCTTCGCACTCGCCGCGCCTGATGCGATCGACTGGCACGCGGCGCTGGCGGGCGCGGCGCGGCTGCACCTGTCGGGCATCACCCCCGCGCTTGGGCCCAACACCGCGCAAGCAGCGATCGCAGCGGCGCGCGCGGCACGGGATCTGGGCGTACCGGTGTCGTTCGACGGCAATTACCGCGC